>JADFGT010000045.1:0-6904 GCA_022567555.1 Armatimonadota bacterium
TCACCTCAACGCCGTTGGTGAGGCGGACGCGCGCGACCTTCCGAAGGGCCGAGTTCGGCTTCTTCGGGTTCTGCGTGCGTACGATCGTGCAGACACCCCGTCTCTGCGGGTTGCCCTTGAGAGCAGGAGCCTTAGATTTCTCCCTCAGCTTCTTCCTGCCCTTCCTGATCAATTGGTTGACTGTCGGCATTGTCGGATCTCGTCTGTCGTCTGTCGTCTGTCGCCTGTCGCCTGTCGCCTGTCGCCCGTCGCCTGTCGCCTGTCGTTTATCGCTTCCCGCTGCCGCGAAGCGAAAAACCCCTCGCCCGAAACGGCGGAGGGGTCATTCTTGCCTATGCGGTCACCTTCGACCGCTCCCTTCACTCTACGTGAGTTCCCTCAAGTTTCGGGCCTCCTCCGACGATGAATTATGGCGGCAACGCCCTGAGACGTTACCAAGCGCGGATTATGCCCCGGCCCCGCACCTGATGTCAAGGGGCGGCGAACCTGAACCGCGTTCTCCGGACGGCATGGGGGCGCGGGCAGCCCCGCGCCCCCTGTCTGTGTTGTCTTGGCTTAGTGCAGAATCTCCCAACGGGCCGGGTCCTTAGGTTGCCGGAGCGGGACCACCTGTAGGCCGTTCGTGGACAGGTTTGCTCTCGGAGGAAGACGTTCACACGAGATCAAGCCGCGCAAACCTGTCCACGGCAGACGAACTCGACCATGATCTCACTCACACTTGGCACCCGGCGTCCTCAAGACCCGCGTCCAGCCTTCTCCGTGAGACTTTTCTCAATGCCCTCCCTGGTGTCGTCCCAAGTGCGGAGGGGATCCGCAGGGTCAACGAAGACCCAACCCGTCAACCCGATGGCCTCCAGTTTCTCCTGGTCGGCCTCCAGCCCCGCAACGATCACCTCGGCGACATACGAACCACTTTCAGGCAGTTCGCCCCTCTCGGATAACATGGCCGCCCACGCCGTGACCAACATAGCGGCCAGCAGGCGCGTCCGGGCCTGTCCGTCCGCGGCGTTAGTCACACAGGTGACGCTTAGGCGACGACCGCTCTCGCGATGGGTCGCAAACCCGTGCGCGAACCCCTGGTGCTCTCCGTTTTGCTCTGCTTCCGATAGCTCGACCGGCCCGTAGCCCTGAACTCTCGGCTCGATCAGCTCCTCCCAGACTCGCAGCCACCGCTCCTCCGTAAGCCCGCCATTCGTCTTCTCATGTTCGAACGCGAAGCGATAGAGGGCGCGCGGGTCCCGGTCGTCGAACGCTCGAACGTAGTCCACTGCCGCGTCTTTCAGCCATTCCTTAGGCCGCAGCAGTACGAAAACGATGGCAACCACCCCGGCCAACGCGAGGGACGCAACAATCCACACGAGCCTTCTCGACCGGCCCGTGCGGCCCGAGCGATCAACGGCGGCTGGCCTCATTCGTTACCCTCCCTCCACCGGTGTGGTTCTCATTGCGACAAAGAGCTCCCTATTACCCGCTCGGCGACCACCATTTGAGCGAATCCGGGGACCCCGTCCTTATGCGCGTCTCGATGTGCCCACCAAGATACAACCCTATCGCTCGGTGAGTGTTCGATTCCGAGTAGATGCTCCTGCCGGGAAACGAGTGATTGAGGTCTATATAAATGACTGTGTCATCCTCGAACTCCGTCACCGTGGGTACCCAGTCCTTGCCGCCCCACATTTCCATGTACAGCGCCCGTTCCACCTGATTCGTGAACGAAATCCCGGGGCAGCGCATTTCGCGGGGGTCGTATCCGTACGGGATCAACCAGAGCGTCGTCGGGGGCATTCCCATTGCAGCGGCCTCGCCATAACGGCCCGCCCCTTCGTAGTCGGCTCGATACAACTCCAGGGCGATGTGCATCTGGCGGAAGTTCGAGAGACAGGTGACCTCTTTCCCCCGCTCGGTCGCCCTGCGGAGGACCGGAAACAGCAGTGCGGCGAGCACCGCCAAGATCGTCAGGATCACCAACACCTCTGTGAGCGTAAAACCCTTACGTTTCATGGTACCGCCTCCTCGGCGTTCTGCCTATTGACGGCGATCTGCACATACTTCGGCCGGCGCGTCGAGTCGGTCTGAATCTCCAACAGCCGCATGGACGGGTCGGCGAGGTAGAAGCGTGGAGTCCACACGGCGTTCAGGAATCGCATCGCCTCTCCCTCCGGATCGGAAACGGCGAAGCAACGGCCCGGCAGCGTCTTCAACTGGCTGCGGACGTGTTCCGCCGAGTCCGTGTAGATGAGCAGAACACGCTCGAACCGGTCCCCCTGAATCGCCTCCGGGTTGAGGGTTTTCAGGGAGCACTCCGTGCAAGAGCCGGCGGCCACCACGAGCACGTTCCCCGAGAGACCGTCCGCCATTATCGGCCTGCCGAAGACGTCCGTCTCAGGAAGCGGAACCGTGTCGCCGACGTTCGGGTCCGCCTCGCGGTTGTAGTCGAGCCTCGTGCGACCGTCCGCGAACCGCTGCTCATACCAGTCGCGGAACCCCGTGTTCGCCAGCACCACAGCGAGAACCACCGTCCATCCCGCCACGATGAAGAACCAAGCCAGAATCCTCTTCTCCGACACAGGTCACCTACCTCAGACCCGGGGCGCATCGTCGCCTTGAAGGCCCTGCCGTCTCGGGTCTGCTACTAATAGTACTATACACCTGAATGCCGGGAATCTTTGGACTTTTTTTGACTTTCTTGAGGTCCTTAGCATGGCTACTAATTGTTCTATGCCTCCGCTGCTTGCCGTGGAGGCTTCGATGTCTCAGCAGCCAGCGAGGTCAGACTTGCCCACCTCTCGATGCCGGCTGCTAAGGCTTGCACGTGCATTGATGCTACGCAGTGTGCCGTGAACATGCTGGCGAGTCTCCAGGCGCGGGAACCCGTCTCTCCGCAGTCCAACTTGTCCACGAACGGCCGATGAGCGACCGAGGCCCGGCACCCACGCCCACCCTGTCGTCCGGCAGGGGACTCACGCCGCCGGTCGAACCTAAGAAACGATGAAACTCCGCCGGCTCACACCTGCCGCCTCGGCCGTGGCACTCATCCTCCCAATGGTCGCACCCGCGCAACTTACCGACGAGGAGACGGAGGCCTTCGTCCGCGCTCTCAACCTATCGAATATGACCCTGGGCGACCTCGGGTTTGAGAAGCGCATCTTCGACGACCCGTACCGCCTGCCGTTCGTGGACAAGGCGCTCGCGGACCCGCTCGGCGCTCTTGCAGACTTGGGCGCAATCCAGGAATCAGCCCGAACTTCGCCGCTATCGGCGGCGGCCGCCGCCCGAACCGGCTGGGGAGTCATCATGCCGGCCGGACCCGGCGGCGCTCCGGCCGTCCGCCACATGGTGGACATGTCGGAGTTCGAGGCGCTGCCTGAGCCGCTCCGGAAGCCGGTGAAGGCCGCGGTGGAGGCCATCTTGGCCGGCAACACGATTATAAAGGAGGCGCTCGGCCGCCTCTCTCCCGATGAGCGCCGCGACCTTCTCGAAACCCTTCCCCGCCTCGCCGCCGACTCGGAGAACGTGGAGTTCAGTTTTGTGAAGAGGCCGGCGCTCTCCCGCGAAGAGGCGCTGAACCTGCTGCAGCGCGTGGACATGCGGCGGATGCGCGTGGCGTCGGAGTCGGTGGCGCGTGAACTGGACCTCGCAGTCGCAGGTCTCAAGGTGGCGGCGGCCCAAGTGCGCGGCTTCACAGAGGTAGTTGCGCTGAAAGTGCGCGGCATCAGAGTTCTTGTCGGGGGGACGGGCGACGACGCCTACAGCGAATACGGCGCGGCCCTGATTGTGGACATCGGCGGAAACGACCAATACTCCGGCCGCGTCGGCGCCGGTGTGATGAACTGCGGCGCGCTGATTGACTTATCCGGCAACGATCAATACGACCTTGACGACCTCAGCGGCGGCGCCGGCGTGCTGGGCTGCGGGTTCTTGTTCGACCTCGGAGGGCACGACCGGTTCTTTGGAAAGAGCATTACGTTCGGCGCGGGTGTGGCCGGCTTCGGTCTCCTGCGCAAAGAGGGCGGCCACGACAGGTACCGCTCGGCGGCGCTTTCGCAAGGCTTCGGTTTTTTCGGCGTCGGGGCGCTGATTGACGAACGGGGGGACGACCGGTACGACGCCGGCATGTTCGGCCAGGGCGCGGCACGCACGCGGGGCTTCGGCTGGCTCGTTGACCGCTCCGGAGACGACTCGTATTATCTTGGCGGAATCGAGATCAGCGCTCCCCTTTTCGAGGACGTATGGTACGGGTTCGGGCAGGGGTTTGCGATGGGCTTCCGCGAGGACACGGGCGGCGTCAGCGGCGGAGTCGGGGTCCTGAGCGACCTGAGCGGCGACGACTCGTATCGCGGCGGGACTTACGTTCAGGGCGCGAGTTACTGGTTCTCGCTCGGAGCGCTGATGGACGACTCCGGGCATGACACGTACAGCGCATACCACTATGCTCAGGCCAGCGCCATGCACTTGACGGCGGCCTACTTGGTGGACCTCGGCGGCGACGACCTCTACGGGGTGAAGTACGGCGCCTGCCACGCCATCGGCCATGACTACGGAGTCGCAATGCTGCTGGACCGGTCGGGCAACGACGTGTACGCCGCTCGCGACAGCACGCCCGGAATAGGCAATGCGAACGGCGTCGGCCTCTTTTTGGACGCCGCCGGAGAGGACCGATACGCGGGACCGCCCGGAAAGGCGAACCCTGCGCGCGGCAGCGGCTCGATCGGCCTGTTCGTGGACATGGGGGGCGCCGACCGGTACCGGATCGGATTGGCGGACGGCGGGGCGGCGTTCGCCGGCACCTGGGGGACCGCGCTCGACATGAGCGCGCCGGCTGAAACGGAACAGACGACCGCTCAGGTGGAGCAGCGGCCAACGCCCGGTTCCGAGCCGAATCCGGGAAGAGAGGAGTTGGAGACGATTTACGCTAAGGCTATCCAGTGGGGGGTAGGCACGGCCCAGGATGAGGTTCGGGATAACGTCAACCGGCTGATCGGCATCGGCCTGCCGGCCGCGGAGTGGATGCTCCAAGAGAAACTCCGCACTGCGAACCGCTTGTCGTTGCGGGCATTCAACGCCGTGATAGGCGCTATCGGCGAACCTGCCGAGAACCTGGTGCCGCCTTACATCGCCTCCCCGGTCGGCGACGAGGCGCTGAACGCTCTGCGCGTCTGCCTCACGCGGCGGATTGCGGGCGCGGCGCCGTATCTGCCTGTGGCGATAGAGGCCCCCAAACTGAGGCGGACCGCCATCCGCGTGGCGGGCGCGATAAAGGCGGAGGAGACGGTCGGGTCGCTGATAGCGTATGCCGAGGGGTCCGACCCGGTCCTGTCCCTGGCCGCGGTCCTGGCCCTCGGCGAGATCGGCAGCGTCCAGGCCGTCCCGACGTTTGAAAAGCTGCTGACGGCGCAAGAACTGCCCGTCCGCAAGGCGGCACTTGCGGCCCTGGCCAAGTTCCCGGAGCAGGCGCTCGCGGCGGCGAACCGCCTGATCCAGCGCCCGTCGTTTCAGACGCGGGTCGGCATCGAACTCCTGGGCGCCGTCGGGTCGCAGCAGGCCCTTCTCTTGGCCGCGGAGTTCTTGCGCTCGCCGATGCCCGGCGCCCGCATCGAAGCACTCCGCGTTCTTCGCGGCAGGGTTCCGGAGGGGTTCGAGACAGCGTACGACGCGCTGCTGGAAGATCCGGACCCGGACGTAAGCGCCGTCGCCCGTTGGGCCGCAGGGGGGAGGTGAGGGAGGCGGGCCGCATCAGGTATTTGGCCTGACAAACCGACCTCCTGGCCCGTCCGAAAGGTGTGCTGTGTCTTTAGTCCCGGCCGGCCCTACGGGTCTGATACAATGATAAGGACTCTCGAGCCGGGGCGCGGAGCAAATCGCTATGTTGGGAACTCGCCGAGCCAGCCAAGGACTCAAGCCTGTTGCGTTCGCCGTTCTCCTGGGCTGCGGGTATAGCGCCTACGCTGCCGACTTGCTCGTTTACCCCCCGGAGGTCCGACTCGCCGGCCTGCACACTGAGCAGCGGCTGATCGTCGTTCTTCGGGACGGGGACAGCGTTACGGACGTGACGAGGCAAGCCACGTTTCGGGTGAAGGGGGAGGCCGTGCGGATGGACGGCCCGGTCGTCCGGCCGCGGGCCGAAGGCGCCGCAGAGATCGTCGTGTCGATGGGAAAACTGAGCCGGACGGCGGCGGTGACGGTTTCGGCGGAGGGCCCGGTCACTTTCGCCCACAACGTGCAGCCGGTTCTCGCCAAGGCCGGCTGCGCCGCCAGAGCGTGTCATGGCGCCGACGGAGGCCAGAACGGGTTTCAACTCAGTTTGTTCAACTTCGACCCGGCGGCAGACGCGCAAATGATCTCGAAGGCGGACGGCGGCCGCCGGGTGAACATCGAGAACCCGGAGGAAAGCCTCTTGGTCCTCAAGCCCACGGCGCGGGTCCAACACACTGGAATGCAGCGAATAAAGCCGGGCGGCCCCGCCGAGCGCTCGCTAATTGCGTGGATCGCGGCCGGCGCACCGGCCGACACGCCGGACCAGGCGTACCTGACCGGTTTGGAATTGGCCCTGCCGAAGGATCGGTTTGAGAAGGCGGACGAATCCTGCCAGGCATTAGTGTTGGCGACGTTCAGCGACGGCCGCGTGATGGACGTGACCGGACTCTGCAAGTTCTCCACTACGGACGACGGCGTGGGCGCCGTGACCGATGACGGGCTGTTCTCCGCGTTGCGCCGGGGTGAGGTGAACCTCATCGCTCGCTACGGCCGATACATCGCGAGCAAACCGGTCATGGTGACCGTCCCACTGGTGGTCCTCCTTTATGACCGGATCTTTTTGAGCAGCTCCTTCCTCGAAGCCTGGCGTAGGCAAAAAGGGCTCTACCTGGGGCTTGCAGCCAACTGGGGACTCCTGGCCCTTTTGCTC
>JADFGT010000045.1:6914-23863 GCA_022567555.1 Armatimonadota bacterium
TCTCAAGTTCGAGACAACACCTTCGTTCGACGCGTTTACTTGGACCTGATCGGCACGCTCCCGACACCGGAGCAGATCGCTGATTACGCAGACGACCGCTCCCCGAAAAAGCGCGAACACCTAATTGACAAACTCCTGCGCAGGCCGGAGTTCATATACTATTGGACACAGTGGTGGGGAGACATGCTGAGAGTCGAACGCCGAACGATGAAGGAGCGTGGGGTGAAAGCGATATCCCGCTACCTGCGCACTGCCATTCTGCAAAACAGGCCTCTCGACCAAATGGCGCGGGAACTGCTCACCGCCACGGGCAGGAGTTATGATAACGGGCCGGTCAACTTTTACAGTCCGATTCGCAGGCCCCAACAGGCAGTCGTACAGTTCTCAAGTGTCTTTATGGGTGTGAGAATGGAGTGCGCACAATGCCACAACCACCCATACGAAAGTTGGACCCAGAACGATTTCTATAACCTTGCGATGTTTTTCCGGCAGACGCGCCTGAAGGGCGGGCCCGAGAAAGATGAAATCACATTGGAGGACCTGCCCAAACCGCAGGGACTCCGGATTCCGAATAGAGCGGGCAATGTGCAGGCCCAGCCCATCCTTCCCGGCGAGCGCGAGGTCGCACGGACAAGCCAAAACCTGCGCAGCGTTTTGGCGGATTGGATCACGTCGAAGGAGAACCCGTATTTCGCGCAGTCCATGGCGAATCGCATTTGGGCACGCCTGATGGGGCGCGGCGTGTTTGAGCCCCTCGACGACTATCGCGCCACGAATCCGCCGGTTGACAGAGAACTGCTGCAGGTTCTGTCCGACCTCTTTGTTGAGTCCGGGTTCGACATGCGCGCGCTCATAAAACAGGTCGTGATGAGCCGCGCCTACAGTGTGTCATCCGAGGCCAACCCTTCAAATGAGAGCGACACTAAGTACTTCAGCCGCTACTACGCAAAACGCCTGGCGGCGGAGGTTTTCGTTGACGCCGTCTGCGACGTTACGGGCCGGCGCGAGCGCTACTCCGGCTACGATCCCGGCACGCGCGCCATCCAACTGGAAGACGTAAACGTGTACAGCCGGTTTCTGGACGTATTCAACCGGCCGAAGCGCAGGATCGTCATCTGCAACCGCAATAACGACCCGAGCCTTGTGCAGGCGCTGTTCCTGATGAACAATGGCGCAATCCATAACAAAATCGCCTCTAAGGAGGGCTCGATCGCCAACTGGCTGAAAGTGGGGGCGCGGCCGCAGCAGATCGTTGACCGCCTGTTTACATACTGCCTCGGCCGTCTCCCACGAGCGAAAGAATCCGAGACAATCAACGGTTTCCTAATGAAGTCGAGAGACCCGAAGCCGGTGCTGGAAGACGTCCTCTGGGCGCTCATCAACAGCAGGGAGTTTCAGTACAATCATTAGGGCGACTGACCACTGACGACAAACTACACACGAGACAACAATGAACCGCGAAGATAGAGAACTCGTCCGCCACTTGACCGACGACGTGTGGTTTAGGGACTGCGAAGGCTGGTCCAGGCGCAACTTCCTGAAGATCGGCCTGACTGGAGTCCTGGCGCTGAGCCTGCCCGACATCCTGCAGTTGCGCGCGATGGCCTCGCCCATTCAAACGCGCAAGCGCAGCGTCATCATGCTGTTCATGGGGGGCGGCCCGTCCCACATTGACACTTTCGACCCGAAACCGGATGCCGGACCGGACTACATGGGACCGATGAAGGCGATCCCCACGAACGTGGACGGCGTCATGATCAACGAAGGTCTGCCTCGCCTCGCACAGATGATGGACCGCATCGCTCTGGTCAGAAGCATGGGCAGCGGGGAGAACAGCCACCAGCGCGCACAGCACTTGTTGCAGACGGGCTACACGCCTCTCGCTTCACTTGAGTATCCAAGTTACGGCAGCGTTGTGGCGAGAGAGCGTGGGGGCGAAAAGTCGCTTCCCAACTACGTGTCGGTCTATCAGCGCGCCGATGGGTACGGACCCGGATTCTTCGGCGACACGTATGCGCCATTCTTGGCCGGAGACCCCAACCGTCGGGGATTCAAGTTCCCCGACGGCACTCCGCCCAGACAAGTGGACGCAGAGCGCATGAGCAGGCGCCGCGCGCTCTTGCGGGCGATTGACACGATGCGCCGGGACGATGATCGCATGAAGGCCCTGGACAGTTTTTACAGCAAAGCGTTCGCCATCATGGAAGACCCGGAAGCGCGAGAGGCGTTCGAGATCAGCCGCGAGCCGGAGCAACTCCGCGAACGATATGGAAGGAACAGTTTCGGCCAGTCCTGCCTGCTGGCGACTCGGCTTGTGGAGGCCGGCGTTGACTACGTGACGGTGACAATGCAGGGCTGGGACACGCATGAGCGCAACTTCGAAAGCCTCCCCAATCGCCTGCTGCCCACAATAGACCGGGCGATGAGCGCCCTTTTTGAAGACCTTCAGCGGCGCGGTCTCTGGGACAGCACGCTCGTAGTCTGGACTGGCGAGTTCGGACGTACGCCCAAGGTCAACAAGAACGCGAGGCCCGGGCGCGACCACTGGGGCGCCGCGTGGACCGTCCTGCTGGCAGGGTGTGGGATTCGTGGCGGCACGGTGGTGGGCAGAACCGACGGCCTTGGGCAAAAGGTTGTAGAGTCGCCTGTTAGTCCGAGCAGCCTCGCCGCGACCA
Organism: Armatimonadota bacterium; assembly: GCA_022567555.1. Classification (GTDB taxonomy): domain Bacteria; phylum Armatimonadota; class Fimbriimonadia; order Fimbriimonadales; family ATM1; genus JADFGT01. The sequence continues at coordinate 9,590 of JADFGT010000045.1, forward strand.
TCTATGAGCGAATCGGCATAGACTACAAGAAGTATTACGAGACCCCGGCCGGAAGGCCGATTCGCCTTGCGGCCTCCGACCCAATTCCGGGGCTGGTATAGGGTGGGCCCGTCTTCACACTCACCTCGCTTTCCCAAGCGTGGTTTCCGCCGGTGGGAAAAGGCCGGGATTCGCACCCTCAAGTCGGGCGAAGTGTTCGACGCCGCATTCACGCTCTATCGCCGGGATGGCCTCCAACTTCTCCGTCTGATTGCGGTGCCGGCCGCGGCAACCTTCGGCATGCTCGCGCTCTCCTGGCATCTGATTGGGCCCAGCCTGTTCACGACCGAACATCCGGAGAGCGTCTTGATGCAGGCCTGGGAACTGATCATCATGCTCGGAATCGGGCTTTTCGCAGCGGCGCCTTTCATCTTTTTGGCCTACTCTTACATGTCGGGCGCCGTCGCGCTGTTTGTTTCCGACCGGCATCTGGGCCGATGGCCGAACGCCGCGGTCATACATCGGCTCACGTTGCGAAAACTGCCTCGTCTCGTCCTCGCCAACCTCGCGATCCTCTTGGCGGTGTGCGCGGGCTGGATCGTCGGTGGCGGGCTGCTTCTGCTGTCGGCTTTGATCAGCGCCCGCACCGGCGACGCGGACCCATACGCACCCGTCATATCGGTGCTCGGTGTGTTGGGGCTGATGGGCGGAACTCTGGTTCTGCCATTCGCTTTCAGCGCCTACTGCCTCGCGCCGCTCGTTCTATTGCTGGAACGGGTCTCTGTCCGCAGGGCGCTCAGCCGCTCGCGTGAGTTGATGGGGGGCCTGTCGGACCCCGCGAGGATGACGGCAATCGGACTGGCGGTCGTGACCCTGCTCCTCCAACTGCTTCTCTGGGGGTCGCTGCAGCTGCCCGCCGGAATGCTTGAACAGGGGGCATTCACCGCCGATATCGCGTCCGGCACGCTCCTATTCAAGGTCGCCTATCAAATGGTTTCGCTCCTCGGCGCCTTCGTGTCGTTCATCCTTGTCCATCCGGTGCTGATATCCGGGCTCACACTGCTGTACTATGATCGCAGGGTGCGGGCCGAAGGATACGACATTGAATTGCTGTCGCAGGAGATTTGGAAACGTGATCGCTCGGTGGATTTCGAACTTTAGCCTTCTCCTGCTCGCTACGTGCGCGGCGGCCTCTTCCGCGGGCGAATGGCTCCAGCGTCTGGGGGAGGCGGAAAGGTCGGACGATCAGACAATAACCCAGGTTCTGGAGGACCTCCAGGACGAAGCGGAAGAGTTCCCAGACGAGGAGTTTGGCTTTCAGATAAGCGAAGCGCTCGATGACGCGCGCGAAGGCCTCGTACCCGACCTGAGCGAAATCAGATCACGGCTGCGACTCTACAAGTCCTTGGAAGCCGAAACGAAACCCGGCGCGAACGAGACGGCCTCCAAGATTCTAAGCAGACCCGCGTTTCGCGATTCGAAGAGCGCCGCCCAGAGCAACTGGTTATCGCGCGCCCTCGGCCGCATTGCAGACCTGTTTCAAGGCCGCGAGCCCCGAGACGTCGCTCAAACGGTTGGGGGACCCGCGAACGTTCAGTGGTTGTTCAACGTTGTGCTCGTCCTCTTGGGCATCGCCCTGCTTTTTGGGGTTGTCATGTTGGTCCGGCACATCCGGTGGCGTCGCGAAGCGAAAGGCAAACGAGCCCGCGCGCGGAGCGGACTGCTCACCGAGGAGGAGCAGGAGCGCAGTCTGGACGAGTGGCTCGAGATGGCCGACCGCCTCGAAGCGGAGGGCAGGTATCGGGAGGTCGTCCGCTGCCTGTATCTGGCGGTTCTGCTGAGGCTGTCCGAGGCCCGTGTCATACGGTTCGAGCCATCGGACACCAACTGGGAGCACCTGCGGCGCATTGAGGCCGCCAACGCGCCCCGCGGCGTGAAGTATCGCCGGATTACGCTGCTCTTCGACTACATTTGGTACGGCGAAAAACCGGCGTCCGCCAGAGAGTGCCAAGTGATGCGGCGGCAATACGAACTGCTGTGCGACCGCCTGAGGGAGGCCGCATGAGAATCGAGCGCACGATGCTTACGCTGATGGGCGTACTTTTTGTGTTCGCGCTCATCGGCTTCGCCATGGTGATGCTGGGCAAAACGCGGAACGTGGTTGACCCAAACAGCCTTTCCTCCGACCCCGGCGGCGCGCTGGCGCTGTACGAGCTGTTGGAAACCTCGGGCGTGCCGGTGGAGCGCTTCTTCCGGCCGCCTTCGTCAAGCCGCGACGACATCGGGCTGGTCATTATCTTCGACATACGCACGTACTTGCCCATGATGTATGAAGAAGACGTGTCCACTGCCGAGCGCATCGAGGAGGACTTCACGATGGCCGGCGCCGTCGTCACGCTCAACCTCGATGACGAACTTCCGTCCGCGGACGATATTGAAACGGTGGCGGTGTCATCGGCCTTTCCGGCCCTAAGCAACGTCCGGACCATCGGCGGAACGGGTTTTTCCGTATACGAGCAAAACCCGATTACGCTGGTCGAGTCCGACGACGGCCGGGTCTACGTGTCGGCCGATCACTTCGATGGCGCGACCCGCGTGATCGTGACAGACGGCTTCCTGTTCTTGAACCGATTCATCGGCGAGGAGGACAACGCCGAACTGGCCGTCGCACTGATAACGAGCCTTCTGCCTGAAGGAAAGATCGTCGCGTTTCCGGATTATGCTTACGGCATCACGGCCGCCGACAACGTGTTCGTGCGGCTCGGCCCCAGTTTCACATCGGCCGTTCTGCAACTGCTCTTTCTGTTCGCATTGCTTGTTTACACACTCGGAAAACGGTTCGGCTATCCGGACGCGGAGATCCCGCGCAAGCCCGGCACGGGAGATTTCGTGGCCGCTCTGGGCGAGGCGTTCCGGCGCGGACGGTGCACCGACATCGTTTTGGACACCGCCCTCATCCGCGCCGTCCGAGTGGCTTCCCGGCGGCTGAGTCTGCCCAGCGGCCTGACGTTGCCTGAGCGCATGGTTCGCATCCCCGGCCCATTGGGCGAACTGCTCTTGAGAATCTATGGCTTGAAGGACACAAAGCCCGGACTGAAGGAGACGTCAGCCCTCCTAAAAGAGTTGGACAGGCTTTTGGAAGAACTCGACCGTCAGGGTCGAGCATAATCGGCGCATGAAGAAATTCCTCTTACCCGGCTTCCTGCTGCTCCTTGCCGGCTGTGGCGGCGGATCGCCGGACGGTGACGAATCGCCTCTCGGCACGCAGACGATCAACCCTGACGCGAATGGAGCCGTAACTTCCGAACCGGCCCAAGCAGGCGCGATTGGTCCGCAGGAGGAGATTGCGTCGCTCGAGCACACCTACGCCCAGGCGAAGCGAGCCCATGAGAGTGCGCCGGACGAAGAGGCCGGGCAGGCCGCGTTCGTCCGCGCCACCGTCGAATACGCGACCGCCGTGATGTCTGGGCCGGGCGATTCCAGGGAGAAGTACCCACAGGCGCTGCGGCTATATGACGAGGCCCTGACACTGGAACCGGGCAATGAAGAAGCGCTGCAGAACAGACAGATGATCCTCGCAATCTACGCCGAAATGGGGCGCGAACCGCCCAAGAGCGGCGAGTGATCGCAATTTGTTCTCACCGTTGACGAGGAAACGAAGCCGGGAGACATAGTTGGCGCGTTTACCCAAATGGTTTTGGCTGCTCGCGATAGCCGCGCTTGCCCTCTCTTCCCTTCCCTACGTTTACGGATGGGCTCGAACGCCGGAGGGGAGCACCTATCTGGGCGTGCACACGAACTTCGACGACCACGCGGTCTACGCAGCGTGGATGAAGCAGGCGCAGGAGGGGCGATTCTTCTTCGAAAACCGATTCACCACCGATGAGCAGCCGCGCCTGACGGTGCACCTTTACTTTTTTACGCTCGGAAACCTCAGCCGCGTCACCGGCATCCCTCTGGCGATGCACATTGGACGCCTTCTGTTCGGCCTTCTTTTCCTTGTTCAACTATATCGCCTGGTTTGCAGGGCCACGGAATCGGATTTCGTTCGACGGGTCGCTGTGAGCGTCGCCGTGTTCGGCGCCGGAACGGGGTGGCTTTATTGGGCGCGATACGGCCACAACGGTCCGATTGACGTCTGGCAGCCGGAGGCGTTCGTGTTCCCTTCGCTCATGACGAACGGGCTGTTCTGCGTGTCGCTGTGGCTGATCTTGGTCGTCTGGAACTCGATCCTGGACGCGAAGGAGTCTTGGAAACCCGTACTCGCCGGCGCGGCGGCGATGCTGGTTCTCACAAATATCCACACGTACGACGCGCTTACAATCGCCATCGTGGCCGTCGGCCTCCTAATCTCGCAGGCCGCGGCGGGCCAGGCGACGATCGGTTGGATCGGCCGTGCTGCGGTGATCGCTGTGGGAGCGCTGCCGCCCGCTCTCTGGTTCATCTACGTTCGCGCGAACGACCCGGTGTTCGCTGCGCGCGCAGACACGCCTACCTTCTCACCGCCCTTCTTCGACGTGCTCGCGGGATTCGGCCCGCTCCTGCTGCTGGCGCTGGCGGCTACATGGGTTTTCCGCCGCGGGAGCGGAGCCGGCGAACCGTCAGGGCGGGGCGCCGCCGCCGCAGTGGGCGTGCTCGCACTGTTCACCGGCATCATGTTGTCTCAGTCCGGTTACACAGCAAGCGCGCTGTGGGTGCAGGCGCCGGCCTGGCTCTTGCTGTTTCTCGTCGGCGGGTTTTTCTGTTATTTGCTGCGGCCGGCGAACCCGGCCTACGGACTGCTTTTTTCTTGGATGGTGCTGGGCATCATCGCCGTATACTATCCCGGCCTGTTCCAGCGCAAACTTACGATGGGGCTTCAGCTGCCGATCGGTATTCTGGCGGGTCTTTCCATCGGTTGGGCGTTAGAGCGGGTCGACAGGGGGGGGCTCAGGCGTGCCTCCGCTTTGGCGATCGTGTTCATTCTGTCGCTCACAAGTCTGAGATGGATTCAACGCGAAGTGCAAATGGCGCAGGAGAACCTGAGCAACACGACAGTTCATACGATCTATTTGGATGAGGACGTCGCGGCGATTCTGCGCTATCTCAGAAAAAACGCAGAACCGGGCGAAGTGCTACTTGCCATGCCCGGCGTGCCCGCTCGGACAGGGCCCGACTCGTTCGCGCTTCTCATCCCTGACCTGAACCCTGTCATAACAGGTTGGGCCGGGCTGAAAACATGGGCCGGGCATTGGAGCGAGACGCCTGGTTACTCCGAGCGACGAGCTGAACTGATGGACGCGGTGTATTCGTCCACATCGAATCCAGAAACGTTCCGAACTATCGTGGGCATGACAGGCGCTCGTTTCGTAATTATTCCGGTTTCCGAAACGGCCGCACAACTCGGTGTGCCCCACGCTTTGGCCTGGGTGTTTGAGCCGGGAATGACGCCCGTGTATGCCGGGGAGAGTTTCACGCTACTCGAGGTCCGCCGGCCGCCTAATACGGTCGTTTTGGCGAGATAATCACCCTCCACACGAACGTCGGGAGTGACAGCGCCTTTCTCCACTTCCGAGGATTGAGAATCAGCCTCCACAGCCATTCGAGCCGCAACTTGCGCAGCAACCGGGGCGCGCGGCGCACACTGCCGCTGAGAACGTCGAAACTGCCGCCGACGCCGATTGAGACCTTCGCCGCCATTTCATAAAGGTGCGCAACTATGAACTTCTCTTGGCGCGGGATGCCCATCGCCACAAACAGTACGTCCGGCTTAGCTTCGCGGATGTGCTCGACAATCCCGTTCTCGTCATCCTGCGAAAAATAGCCGTGCTGCGTGCCGACAATGTTCGCGCCGGGATGATGCAAGCGCATCCGGTCGGCAGCCTGTTCGGCCACGCCGGGACGCGCGCCCAGAAAGAAGAGACGATGGCCCTTCTTCGCGCTCAGACGACAGATTTCGTCCACCAGGTCAACACCGCTCACGCGATCGGCGATGGCGCTGCCTACGCGGCGCGAGGCCCAGACGATGCCCGCGCTGTCCGGTGTCACGAGGTCGGCGCCCAGCAGAATGTCGCGCCATTGAGCATCGGATTGTGCGGCGACAATGCCGCTTGCGTCGGCCGTGACCACAACTCTGGGCACACCTTCCGCGATGAAGCGTTCGATGCGAGCGGAAGCCTCCATCATGGTCACGGGGTCAATACCGATGCCCAGGATCTGAACTCTGTCGGGCCGGCCTGCGTTTCGCTCCACGGCGGCTTTCATCATACGCCGGGCGCTACTTTCCGCCACTCTTGCATTCCGTAAGCGCCAGGGCCAAGACCTCGTCGGCCTGCCTCACGAAGAGGACCTTCAGTTTCTTGCGGACCGCCTCCGAAATCTCCTCGGTGTAGTCCTTCTCGTTTCTTTCCGGCAAGATGAGCGTCTCTATGCCGGCTCTATGCGCCGCCAACACCTTCTCTTTGACACCGCCTACCGGCAGCACGTCGCCGCTAAGCGTGATTTCACCGGTCATCGCCAAGCGCGGCTTCACACGGCGGTTCGTGAATAGACTGGTCATAGCGGTGAGCATCGTTATTCCGGCGCTTGGGCCGTCTTTCGGGACGCCGCCTGCGGGCACGTGCACATGTATATCCAGCCGCCCAAACAGGTCGGGGTCCACGTTGTGTTCCCGCGCATGCGTTCGCAGGTAACTTAGGGCCGCCCGCGCCGACTCTTTCATCGTGTCACCCAGATGGCCCGTGAGCAGAAGTTCGCCTTTGCCCGGCATCGCCGTGCTCTCAACGAATATTATGTCGCCGCCGACCGGCGTCCATACGAGGCCCACCGCAACGCCCGGCTTGAGGTCCCGTTCGGCGACTTCGTCTCGTATGAACTTCGGGCTTCCCAAACATTGCTCGATGAACTTGCGCGTCACGCGAATCAGTTCCGTCCGTCCCTCGGCGAAGGATCGCGTCGCTTTCCGGCAAACAGAGGCGATTTCACGCTCCAAATTGCGAACGCCTGCCTCGCGAGTGTAGGAACGTATCAGGTACCGGATGGCGTCTTTGGTCCATCGGAGCAGTTGTGAGTTGAGGCCATGTTCTTCAATCTGTTTCGGCACCAAGTGGCGGCGCGCGATCTCCGTCTTCTCCTCCTCCGTATACCCGCCGAGTTCGATCACCTCCATACGGTCGTGCAGCGCCGGTGGAACCGGATCTAGAATGTTAGCCGTCGTGATGAAGAAAACGCGGCTGAGGTCAAACGGAGCGTCCAAGTAATGGTCGCGGAAGTGAGCGTTTTGCTCCGGGTCCAACACCTCCAATAGCGCCGAACTTGGATCGCCGCGAAAATCAACCCCCAACTTGTCAACTTCGTCAAGCATGAAAACCGGGTTGTTGCTTTCCGCGCGGCGAATGCCCTGGATTATCTGCCCCGGCAATGCGCCCACGTATGTTCGCCGGTGGCCGCGAATCTCGGCCTCATCGCGCATTCCACCCAATGAGATGCGAACGAACTTGCGTCCCATAGCGTGCGCTATGGACTTCCCAAGCGATGTCTTCCCGACTCCGGGAGGTCCGACGAAGCACAGAATCGGCTGCCGAACCACACCGCCTTTCTTAAACTTTCGAACGGCCAGGAACTCCAGAATCCGTTCTTTGATCTTCTCAAGGCCGTAATGGTCTTTGTCCAACACCTTCTTCACGTGGACAAGGTCAAGGATGTCCTCGGTGCTCTTGCTCCAGGGCACAGAGATCATCCAGTCAATGTACGTTCGGGCGACGGTGTATTCGGGAGCTCCCGGCGACATACGCCGCAGCCGGTCGTATTCGCGATTGACTTCCTTAAGTGCCTCCTGGGGCATTTCCGCCGCTTCGATCCGTTCCCTTAAGTCCTCCAGCTCCTGCTCACGTTCGTCCAATTCGCCAAGTTCGCGCTGAATCGCCTTCAATTGCTCACGAAGATAATAGTCGCGCTGCGACTTGGTCAGTTCGGTGTGGACTTCGCTCTGGACTTTCGACGTGAGTTCCAGCACGCGTGCCTCGCGGCCCAGCAGGTCCACGAGAAGGCGAAGCCGGTCGTGAATGTCCACTGATTCGAGAACCTGCTGCTTGTCCTCGATTGCGAACGGCATGTGGGCGGCGATCAGGTCCGCCATAACGTTCGGTTCCTGAACGGCCTCCGTGAGCGATCTAAGTTCGTCAGGCAGTTGCGGCGACAGCGTGACACACCGCTCAAACAGTTGCGCAACGGTGCGCCGCAGCGCCTCCACCTGATCGGCCGCGCCGGGAGGCGCCGATGACTCCTCCACAATCTCGATTTTCGCCCGCAGGAAAGGCTCTTCCTGAATCGCGCTCTTCACACGGAATCGAACCACGCCCTGCACTATGAGCCGAATGGCATCGGGCATTTTCACGAGTGTCCGGATGATGACGGCGCACCCGAAGCCGAAAACGTCATCGAATCCGGGAGTTTCCACGTTAGGGTCCTTCTGAGCAACGACGCCGATTATCCTGTCGTCGCCACTGACCGTTTCGTCTATGAGTTGCACGCTCGTGGGCCGCGCGACCGACAGCGGCGCGATGAGCATCGGAAAAACAACTGAATCGCGCAGCGGCAGGACGTTAAGTTCGTCCGGGATTTCCGGACGAGACTCCTTGACTTCTTCCTTCGCTTCCTCTTGAACCTTTAGATCAACTTCCGCCATTACTCTTCCGTGACACGAATGGTTCGCCGCTGCGGGCGCCCTTCCCTTTTCGGCACCGTTATGATCAGCATGCCGTTCGAGAACCGGGCCAGTATGCCGTCCCGGTCCAACGGGATGTCCGGCAGCGCAATCTCCCGCTCAAATTCGCCGTAAAGCACCTCCAACTGGAAGCACCGCTTGGTTGACTTGCCGCCCTCGGTCCGGCGCCTCCCACGGATAATGAGAGCGTGCCGCTCCGGCGAAAAATGCACGTGGATGTCCGAGGGATCCACGCCCGCCAATTCGGCGGTGATCTCCAGCGCGTCTTCCCGCTCGCACATGTCAACGTTCGGGCGCCAGTGGCGGCGCGACACGCTCGCCGTCGTCACAAGGCCCTGCATGACCTTGTCACTTAGACGCTGCAGTTCGGCGCCGATCTGCCAAAACCACTCTTCTTCCGTGTCCTTCCTTGCCAAGTGGGCCGGATTATATCCGTCCGAGCGACGCCGGTTGCGGCTGGAGGGCGGAAACAGTCCCCGCAGTAGCCTTGATGGTCGCCCGGAGGGCCGCTTGCCGTACGGCCACACTGAGCCGAGGGCCTGCTCATACGTGCGGCTCCCGCGCTACGGTCTCGGGTCGCGCCGGGCCGGTATACTCCCCTTCACGGGACCGGAACCATGAACACGCTCGTAACGATATTGCTGTGGCTGCTGATGGCCGTGTCGGTCGTGTTTGTGTTCGTCACCATCGTATTCGGCAGCAAAACAGACGCCATGTCAGGAGGCAGCAGCAGTATCCGCACCACCTTCCGAGGGAAACCGGGGTTTGACGACTTCATGTCACGCCTGACCCTCATCATGGGGGGCGTCTTTATGGGTCTATGCCTGCTGATAAACATCCTAATCGCCCGCACGGGGTCGTGAGCCGGCGCGCCCTCCGCTGGACGATTCTGTTCACGCTGATGGCCGGCGTCGTCGCCCTGGCCGTCTACAACGCCTACTCGAACGCCCGCTTGCTGAGCGACTTGGAGAGCCGGGACCCCGCGAAGCGGGCCTCCGGCTTCGCCCTCCTCAGCGACCGCCAGGACGGTTACAATCTGGTACAGACACTCCCGGCAGGGCGGCGGCGAGCGGTCGCCGAAGCGCTGGGCGACTGGCGGTCGCCCAAAGCCGCATCCCTCGCGGCCACGCTGCTGCGAGACACTGACGCCGGCGTTCGAACGGCGCTCACACGCTCCCTCAGCAGAATCGCGGCCGAGTCGCCTGAATCTGTCGCGATGGAGATGAGCGCCACCACGCCTGAGGTCCGCGTCGGTCTCCTGGAAGCGGCCTACGCCGCAGGCGATACCGGCCTCCAGATCGCTGCAACGGCTTTTCAGAACACGGATTCGAGGGAGAACGCCGCAACCCTGTTCGTCCGGTTCGGCGACCGTGCGAAGCCCGCTCTCACACGATTGCTCGATGCGGACGACACCGAAGCGGCGCTGGTTGCGGCGGAGACGCTGAGCCGGATAGGCGCGGGGGACGGGGACAGTGAGGTGGGAGCCCGCATCTGGGTTTTCTTCACCGGGTTGGAATCTGTGGAGGAGAAGGACCGCGCCTTCGCCGCGCTCGCCGAGTTCGCGCCGCCCCCCGCCGAGGGCCTCTTCATCAAGACCTTGCAAGACGCCGTGGCGCCGTCAAGCCTCCGCGCCGCCTCCGCGCGCGCGCTGGGACGCCTCGGCAATTTTGGTCCGCTTGCGGCGGCGCTCGCCGACACCGATCGTGCCGTCTGGACCGCCGCGGCAGAGGGTTTCGCGGGTGCGGACGAGTTGGGCGCCAGCCTGGCAGCGGTGGCGGAGGCGCCTCCCGAGCGCAGCGCGATGGCCCTGCGGATGAACCCCTCTCCACTTGCCGAGCGTTTCCTCACCCAGCGCGCCCTCAAGGGGGACGCAGCCGCAGTCAGGGCGCTCGGTGAACGGCCGAACGTATCGCCCGGCGGGCTCCTCGCGCTGGAGCGAATCCTATCTATGGCGGAAGGAGCGGACGAGGGTCTGAGGCGTGACGCTGCGCGGGCGCTGGCCGCCCACGGCACGGAGGGAGGCGAGATTCTGCTCCGAAATCTGAGCAATCCTGAGGCCTCCTGGCCCGCCGCCGACGCGCTCGCGACGTCAGAGGTCCCCGACGGCCGGCTGGAGGAGGCCGCCGAGGGCGACGGACCCGGCGCCGCGTGGGCGGCCCTCGCCCTACGCATCCGCAAAGGCTCGGACAGCTGACCCGATACTGCTCACATTCGCACTAACGAGTGCCGGGCGGGGGCCCGATTCAGGGCTCGTTCAGCGGCCCCACAAGATCCGAACCCTGACGAATCTGCCCCGAGGGGTTGCGAAAGCTGCCGAGAACGTGTAGTATATGAGTGATTCGCTTTCGGGGCCTGCCGACAAAGACTCCTGAAGCGGAATCCGGGGGAAGCGCGTCTCCACTTCAGGGGGGTGCGCCGCCTCCAAGAGGGGCCGGATGTTCCCGGGCAGTCGTGGAAGCCCCGGGGAGCCGGCGGCCTCGAAGGGCTGTCCAGGAAGGTACAGCCCGCTGAAGAACCGGGGGAGGCATCCGCGGACCCCGCAAGGACTAAGGAAGGAGGACGACTCATGGATGAGTTGCACGAGGTCGAGAGACCGGGCTTTTTTGCGCGGCTGTTCGGGCGGCGCCATCCCGACGAATACGATGAGTTCGACGAGATGGACGACCATCCGGACCAGGGGGCCAAGTTGCGCGTATTCACCACCCACACCTACCACGTGACGGTGCGCCGCCAGGTGGTGACCTTCGCCGACGGGGTGGCGTCGGCTGACGGCCTAAAGCGAGGTGAGCAGCAGATTCTGAACCTCTGCTCGGCGGACACCACGTTGCGAGAGAAGATAAAAGATTTCTTGGCCGGAGTGAATTACGCCCAAGAAGGGACCTGGGAGGAGTTGGGCGAGCACGTGTACCTGCTGGCCCCGAAGAACGCCATCGTGGAGACCGCGCCGGCGACGCCTCGGATGTCCGCAGCTACAAATTGAACACCACTATCATCTCCCTCCTGCAACACACGGGTAAGGGCCGGACCGCAACCACTCCCTCCCGAGGCAATATGCACGCAGCCAGTACTACTTGCCTCGCGCGGCTCCGGCCCACCCGTCCTTAATCCCCTCTCCTCACCCCTCCGCGGGTGAGGAGAGGGTGAGGGTGAGCGTGGGCCTGCCCAAGTATCGGGTGGAACAGTGAGCGATTTCGTGGGGCAAGACCGCTTAGGAAGGACGGTGCTGATCTTGGGCCTGCGGCCACGAGCCTTGCTCCGGCCACCCGGCCGGTGTATTCTCACCTTCCCTATTCCTGGTCCGGCTCGTATCCTCGGCGACGTAAATCATCCTTCAACAGATCTTCGATCGGAACTCCCGTGCGCTTAGATTCCTCGACGATTCTCCGAAAATGCGCGATCCCCGCATCGGCTCGGCGCTTCATCAAGAGTATCGGAAGGTAAAACGAGACAGGAAGGGCGAGGAGCACGAAAAACTTTGAGATTGGCGCCAGCCCGATTGCGATGGCCGACACAAGCAGCGTCCACCCTTGGGTATGCATCATCCATTGAACGCCGCCATCGGGGTCCCTCGTGAAGAGGAATCCAAGCCCATACAGGCCCACGAGCACAAGTACAACCCACTCAATGATCGTTAGGAAATCCATTGACCGAAGTCCCTACGCCGTCACGGTTCCCTTCGCCGCGTCGCTCATCACAATACCACGGCCACCACGCGGAAGTTGTATGATACCCCGCGCTGCAGGTTCAGCAGCGTGATCTCCGTATCCGTCGTGGTGCCTGCCATGCGCCCCTATCATCGGTCTGCTGGCCTTGCAGCGTGCGCTTCCGCCAGGTACCGACTGTGAGGGAAGTCAAGACCGTGTGGCGTCGACATGTTGGCGCTACACGGTTCTGGGTGAGCACCTCCCGTCAGAGCCAACTTGTCCGCGAACGGCGCGCGTTGGGGTACGCGGTGGGCTATTTCGTGGACAGATTCCTGATAAGGACAGAGTCACACGCCAACAACGTCTCGGAATCTGTCCACGGCACACGTCATAATGTACCCACGCCACCCGCCCGTCGTGGTGCCAGATGTGCATCCGCTGCCTTGGATCGCCTCGACGGCGCGCTTACCCCTTGTCGTGTGCACGCAAGCAGCCAGCGTGGCCCTCCACAATCCGGACAGGTCAGCACATCCACCAGGAACATCCGCTTCATCACCTCTGCCCACGAGTACCGCCGCCGCCAAATTGGAGCCGATAAAATTAGTCGTTATAGTGGCTCTGGGTACTTTTCACAATTTCCAATGAACTCATAAATTCCTGAAATAATATTTAATCGTACTCTTGCTTTATATCGAGTTTCAACTTTGACAGAGAGGAATAAAGAAATGCCTGGGTTCATCTGTTCGGCTGGTAAATAAACATGATCTGTGGATAGATCTATATCTAGTATACCTCCAGTATTAACATCATTTAATTGATGGATCGGAGGATAATCTAAATTAGGTCTAGGAAAGTAATGACCCCAGCGAGTAACGGTGTAATAATATTCTTGTTCTATGATACTTTCTTCATTCGAAAGAAAACGTCCTTCTGCGCCCAATTGTACTTCACACCAACAATCACCCACGCAGGGATTTCCTCCAGCTGGAAACCAGGCTTCATCATTGTCCCCCAAGAGTAAACTATTACGAATTTCAAAAAGGAGATCCCCACTAGCCTGATCGGGAGGAATACCCTCAGCAGAATTAGGCTTTGGATCACCATGAGTATTACTGGCTGGGTCATAGAGCAAAGGCTCTCTAAACATTTGAATAATGGTAATATCATCCCAACGAATTAGCTTCCGAAGCGATATGCAACTATCGCCGCAAGGTACATCAGAGCTACCGGGGTGAATATGTGGTTCTGGTGGTTGTGAGCCTCGTTTAATTTTCATATGCATCGCTCCCTTTCATAATTTCCGTAAAGTTTAAATCGGCCTTAACAGTGTGTAACTGCTCTCTATATATCATAATCTCTTCTGGAGCATCAAACCCTAGTTTGATAGTACTTCCGTGGGTAGGCAAAACAAGCGCTGTTTGTGCCGCTCTTCGCCTGCCCATCCTACCCGAACCAACCATTCGAGCCCCCCACAGGCGCCTCTTCGAGAACCCTCTCTCGAATGACGACGTCGAGAGGCTTGATACCAATATGACGGCGGATTTCATGGTCGCAAACCTATTATACCTACACGACAGGTCCCTCAGGTCCAGAACTCAGAGAAGCCCGCCGAGGTTAACCCCGACGGTAAAGAACAGCTACTGCTTCAGCGCCTCAGCGGCGGGTGCCCCTGAGATTGGCGTGAGGGCTTTCGCCTTGAGGAATCGTATGCCGCCGATCTCAGGGACCCTCTCCCTTCATCCCAATCTCACAACCGGGCAGACATCAACGCGCAGTGGACCGGGGCTCAGCCCGGCGTACTGTCTCGCGCTCGACCACTCATACTCGATGGCGGCCTCGGCGAGCCCGCGCCTTACCGGGTTCGCATGAAGATATTCGATGGCCTGCCGAATGGCCTTTGGCGAAAACAGATTGCGGTCGAAGCCGGGGCCGTCCTGCCAAAAGCGG
>JADFGT010000120.1 GCA_022567555.1 Armatimonadota bacterium
ACAAAACAGCCGCCCCACGCCAGCGCGGGCTCTTTCTTTAAGAACATATACAGCCGGGCACTCGCGGACAGCCTGCCGGTGCTTCCGCAGAAACTTCGCGAAGCCGGCGTCGTTCCCGCCGGTTTTCTGATTGATGCGTGCGGTCTGAAGGGCGCTCGATTGGGCCGCGCCCGGATATCGGACAGGCACGCGAACTTCGTGTGCAACATGGGCCGCGCCCGGGCCGCCGACCTGCGCGCGCTGGCGGAACGCGCAAAGACCGCCGTCCTTGACCGGTTCCGCGTTTCCTTGGAGGAGGAGGTCCTCTACATAGGCGACTGGGGCCGGCCTGAGTGAGCGACGCGCACGCCCTCGGGTTTTTCCTGGCGATAATTGGGTCGCTCTCCTTCGGGACGTACATTCTCCCGCGCAAACTGAGCACGCTCTCCGTGATCGAGTACCAGTATTGGGTTGCGCTGGCGATTGCGCCGCTCTGCGTGCTGACGGCCCTGCTGTTCCGAGCGCCGCTGGCAGTGCCCACTGACCTGATGCTCTACGCGCTCCTGTGCGGGCCTATTTGGACGTTGGGTTCGCTCAGCTACAGTTCGGCGGTAGACCGGATAGGCGTTGCCAGGAGCACGCCGGTAAAAAACATGGCGCCGGTCTTTGCGGCGTTTTACGGCATATTCCTGTTCAACGAATACACGTTGCTGGAGCCGATACCCCTGGCGATGGCGTTGGGGGGGGTGTTTCTTATGGTCGGCGCGGCGTATTTCATCGGCAACGTCGGCGCGCCGGAACATGAAACTGCAGTGGCGTTTGACCGGAAGCGCACGGCCGCACTGCGGTCGAAGGCTCTCCGGTTCGGTTGGTTCTTTTCGCTCAGCGCGGCGTTCTTTTACGGGCTTTACGCGATTCCGCTCAAGCACGTGCTCCAAAACGAGATGAACCCTTACTCCGCATGCGCTTGGCTCGGCGTCGGAGTGTTTATATCTTCGGCGGCTACATACGCCGTGCTGAACAAGAGGCTGATTCCACCGCTTCCAAACCGCAGGCAATTTCTTTTGGCGCAGTCCGCCGGCGCCATTTGGACGACGGGCCAGATCACCGGGACCGTGGCGATGATCCATATCGCGATGTCTATAAGTTGGCCGGTAACAAACCTGAGCACGCTATTTGCGGTCGCTTGGGGCGTGTGGGTGTTTCGCGAAGTACAACTGGATCGGCACCTTAAGGAGGTGGTGTTCGGGCTGCTGCTTTATGCCGCCGGTCTCGTTCTCTTGGCTTTTGCGGCCCCGAGCGGGCACGTGTAAGCGCCGGTCTACGCGCGGCCCAGCGCCCTGTCGAGGTCTGCAAGCAGGTCGTCGGCCGTTTCCAGCCCAACGGAGAAACGAACGAACCAGCGGTTATCGCTTTCCGGAAGGCAAAGGGGAGCGCACAAACTCTCATGCCCGCCCCAACTGACGCCGATCTGAAACAGTTGCAGGTCGCGGCAGAACTGAAAGACGCGCTCCCTGTCTTGAAACCCCGGTTCGAACGAGACCATGCCGCTCGGTCCCGACATCTGCTTTTGAACCAAGTCGTATCTCTCATGGTCCGGCAAGCCGGGGTAGAACACCTTTCCAACATTCGCGTGATCCTTCAGCAATTCGGCCACCTTCATTGCGTTGTCACGGTGGCGTTCCATTCTAAGCGGGAAGGTACGCAGCGAACGTATCAACAGCCACGCCGCGAACGGGTCCAGCGTCGCGCCCAATATCCGGCCTTCGTTCCGTCGCAATTCATTAAGCAGTTCCTCGTTACCGCAGGCCGCACCGGCCACAACGTCGCTATGCCCAGCCAGGTATTTCGTGACACTGTGCACCACGATATCCACGCCGAATTCCGCCGGGCGCTGAAAGTATGGTGTCGCCGTGCTGTTGTCAAAGATCGTGAGGATGCCGCGTTCTTTTGCAACCCGGCATACCGCCTCAATGTCCTGAATCCGGTAGAGGAAACTCCCGGGGGATTCCATGTAAATGACGGCTGTTTCCGGCCGAACGGCGTCGGCGATCGCCTGTACGTCCCGACCGTCAACGAACGTAGTCTCCACGCCGAAGCGAGGCAGATACTCCCTCAGAAACGCTTTCGCGGGCGGATAAGCGGCGTCGGTCGACACAACATGACTGCCAGACTTGGTGGCAGAAAACACCGCCGCTGTTATGGCGGCCATTCCGCTGCCGAACAGCCGGCACGCCTCAGTCCGCTCCAGGGCAGCGATCTTGCGTTCGGCGATTTCGGTGGTCGGGTTCGAGATGCGCGTGTAGTCATGCTGCCGGGGCGCCGTCTGCCTAACGGCGAAGTCCTCCGGGTCTTCATAGACGAACAGCGAGCTCTGGAAAATGGGCGGCGCCACCGCGCCCTGGAACTCGTACTCTTCACCGATGTGCTGGCAGATAGTCTCCACTCCCCAGCCGTCTCCCTTCATATCCATATCGAAACCTCGCAGCTATTTAGGCCCACACTCAGCCGGCATTGCGCGTCCGTTTCGGTGTCCTAACCATTCTTCACAAGCCCCGGCGTACGCTCCAGGCGGAAGAGGTCGTCTACGGCCTCGCGCTGGACCGCCAAATACGGCTCGCCGTCGCCGACGATGACCATTGCCGGACGCGGGTAACGGTTGTAGTTGCTCGACATGTCGTAATGATACGCGCCGGTGCACTGAATTGCAATTAGGTCGCCTTCAGCGGTGGAAGCGGGCAGGAGCGCCTGAGGAATCAGCGTGTCCGGCTCGCAATGCCTGCCGGCGATTCGAAACGGCGTGTCATGGTTTGCGTTCAGCCGGTCCGCGTTCATCGCGGTGTATGGCGCTCCGTAAATTTGCGGCCTCGGGTTGTCGGCCATCCCTCCGTCCACACACAAATAGTCGCGGGTTCCGCCTTCGGTGTCTATGGGAACGCGTTTTATTACGCCGGCCCGGTAGAGCGTCGTGCCGGCCTCGGCTATCAGTGCGCGGCCGGGCTCGTAGCCGATTCGCGGAACCTGAAGACCGCTGGTTTCAAACGGCGTGCGGATCGCTTCAGTAATCCTGCCGCAAAACGACTCATAGCTCTCGGGCCGATCCTCGCCCAGATACTTCACACCGAGGCCTCCGCCGGCATTCAGTTCCTCGACTTCGCCCGCGACGCCCCGCATCGAAATGGCGAAGTCCGCGAGTCTCCGCGCCGCGGCCACGTGCGCGTCCGCGTTCATTAGTTGCGAGCCCACGTGGCAATGAAACCCGACGAGCCTGAGCGCGTCATGCCGCGACACCGCCCGGACCGCGCGCTCGGCGCTGCCGTCCGATATATTGAAGCCGAACTTCGAGTCCTCTTGCCCCGTCCGAACGGCAACGTGCGTATCCGGGTCGACACCGGGCGCCAACCGGATCATCACACGCGGCGAACGTCCGTGCCTTTGCGCAATCCCCGCCAGCCGCTCGATTTCAGAGAAGTGGTCGAGCACGACGCGTCCGATGTCGAGCAGGACGGCGCGTTCAAGTTCGCCGTCCGACTTGTTGTTGCCATGCAACTGAATTCGCTGCGGTGAAAAGCTTGCGCGGAGCGCCGCCTCCAATTCGCCTTCGCTCGCCGTGTCGGCAAAAAGGCCCTCTCCGCTCGCGATGCCGAGAACCGCCAGCGCGCTGTTCGCCTTTATCGAATATGAAACGCGGCAGTCGCCGTGGGCGCCGCGGGCGGCCGAAACGAAGTCCCGAATCTTGGAGCGGAAATCGCCCGCGTCAATCACATAGAGCGGCGTGCCATAGCGTTCTGTCAGCCATCCGGCCTCTACTTCTCCAAAAACGAGGTTGCCGCCTGATGAAGCTCGTTGGCCACCGAGGAAACGGTCGAACATAAATGGGGAGTATGACAGGCACCCGGCTCCCGGAGGGACTGAACGGCTCCGTTCTTTGAGTGAACGCGCTCCGGCAGTCCTCCCCCGGCCTCGGAGAGTGGTTGCCCCGTCTCGGGAAGTGGCGCGGGGAGAATCGTGCCATACAAAAAAGCGTAAACTTATCTTATGGGTTTGCCGCCGCCTGTATTCATGGGCTACTACCCAAAATGCGTTTACGTCCCCGAGGGAGAAGGCGTAGATTGGGGAAACGTTAAAGAGATCTGCAGCGTATCCGACTGCATATCGGATGGAGTCATCCATGAAGATCATATCCCGTGGCATACTTTTAATAGGGCATTTCGGTACAACTCTCAGACAGAAGCAGTCCGAGCAGCAGGCGGCCCAGGCGAGCAAGGCGTTGAGGTGTTTGCCTACTCAATTTATCCGGTTCGATTTACGCGCGATGGGAAGCTTGAGATAATCGACTTGGATGACATGTTTGACCAGAGCTTGCCGGCACTGCCTGATTTCCAACCGGACCCGCGCTTTAAGGAGATCGGCTTCGATGTCGTGGCATTTGAGTTTGATGATAGGACCTTTGATGACAGGACCGCAGATGTAGTTCGCGGCTACTGGGGATGTTCACCGCTTTCCTGCAACGGCTACGCCTCTCAGTTTGGCGTCAACCGCTGCTGCCTAATTGATGATCTTGCTACGGCCGTCGAGGCTGCGAAGTGCTTCCAGCGCGAGCAACCAGAGCCCGGCGAGTACTTCGTTGTGCGGGTGAATCGGGCGGGCGGCCTGAGTGGGTGAACCGTTTCTCTTCGAACAAGGATGGCCCGAACAGGGAGCCGGCTAATGCTTCCGTTCATTGCCTATAGGGGCTCCGGTAGTCCTCCCCTGGCCCCAGCGTGGCTGCCCGGTCTCGGGGAGTGGTTCCCCCGGTCTCAGGGAGGGAATGCGCCGTCCACACACAGGGGCCCGCCGACTGAATAGGATTCGGATGCGACCCGCTTATTCAGCTGTGCAAGAATCGTGAGCGAGGTGCGCGGATAGTATGCAGATCGCCCTATCGCTCCTGGTTCTTGCCGCCTATGCTTCCAGCCCGCAGCCGGACGAGACCAGGCATGAAGCCCCGGAGCAGACGAACCCTCCGAACATCATTCTCATCGTTGCCGACGACCTGGGCTACAAGGAACTGGGCTGCTACGGCCAGACCAAGATACGGACGCCGAACATCGACCGCATTGCGGCAGAGGGAATCCGGTTCATGCAGTTCTATTCCGGCAGCCCCGTTTGCGCGCCGTCGCGATGCGCTCTCCTGACCGGCATGCACACCGGCCACAGTTACATCCGCGACAACTATGAGATGGGCGGCTGGGAGCGTGACGCGACAGAGGGCCAACTGCCGATCCCCGACGGCACCGCCACAATCGGGCGGGTGCTGCAGGCGGCCGGTTACACGACGGCCGTCATCGGCAAGTGGGGACTGGGGGGACCGGGATCGTCAGGAGAGCCGAACAATCAAGGATTCGATCACTGGTACGGCTACCTCTGCCAACGCGTCGCCCACAACTATTATCCGACGCACCTGTGGAGAAACGGCAGGAAACAGATTCTGAACAATGAGTGGTTTCCCGCTCACCAGAGGCTCGAAGGCGACCCCCTCGACCCGAAGTCATACGAGAAGTACCAAGGGAACCTCTACGCGCCTGATCTCATGGCCGAAGAAGCGATCGACTTCATTCGAGCCAACAGGGACAAGCCGTTTTTCCTTTACTATGCGCCGATCGTGCCGCACGTTTCGCTCCAGGTGCCTGCGGACTCGCTGAAGGAGTACGTGGGTGCGTTTCCTGAAACCCCTTACGTCGGCGATAAGGGTTATCTGCCTCACCCGACGCCCCGAGCCGCGTATGCAGCGATGATAACGCGCATGGACCGCCGGGTAGGCGAGATGCTGTCGCTGCTTAAGGAGCTCGGCCTCGATGAAGACACAATTATCATTTTCACGAGCGACAACGGTCCGAGCTGGGTCGGCGGAGCAGACTTAGACTTCTTCAGGGGGGCCGGTCCGTTTCGCGGTAGGAAAGCGACCCTGTACGAGGGCGGAATTCGGGTTCCCATGGTGGTTCGCTGGCCCGACAAGATCCGGCCGGGCACCGTGACCTACCATCTCTCAGCTTTCTGGGACCTGATGCCGACAATCGCCGAGATAGCCGGCGCGAAGGCGCCCGAAAACGTGGACGGCATCTCACTCATCCCCACACTTCTCGCAAAAGGCAGGCAGCGGCACCACGACAACCTTTATTGGGAGTATCACGCGGGCGATGGCCACCAGGCCGTTCGAATGGGTCGCTGGAAGGGCGTGCGTATCGGTGGAAAAAAAGACCCCAACGCGCCGATTCAGCTCTACAATCTGTCAGATGACATCGCGGAGTCCATAGACGTTTCCGCCCGTTTCCCCGACATCGTCGCGAAGATCGAAGCCGTGATGGATAGACGTACGGCATCGCATCTGGATCGCTGGAACTTTGCAAAGAAATCGGACGCGCCTATCCATGAACGGGGGTTCAACTTGGCGCCTTGCACAGGACGATGAACCGAACACCTTGCCGATTCGACTAAGGCAGGACCGTGAAGTTCGCGCGGTCAATGCCCGCGGACCACGGATAGGACAGGATCGCTCCCGCTTCTTTAAAGCTGACTTTCGCCTTCATCTCCAGAGTGGCGGCATTGATGAAACGACTTGGATTGACCGGGATCAGCACGTGAACGATAGAGTCGCTCATCTTCCCGAAACGGAAGTCCACTTGCTCCCATGTTCCTGTGCCATAGTTGAATAGTTCGATCTTCTGCGTTATATTCAGAATCGAGACGCGGCTTTCAAGCAAGAAACCGAGTTCCAGGGGCGAACCAGTTGTCGCCGTCCCTTCGATGACAATCTGA
>JADFGT010000046.1 GCA_022567555.1 Armatimonadota bacterium
CCGGCCCGGCCGCGGAGGGACGCTCACGGATCATCTGCCGCCACCCTCACATGGACGGCGGCGATACTCCTGCCGCCATCCTTCCACGGATGGCGGCGGCTATTTTAGCAGGTCCAGGTCCCCTGTGGATAGGTCCGCCCGCGCGAAGAGGTCGGGGCGGCGCTCGCGTGTGGCCAGCAGCCGCTGCCGGCGGCGCCAGTCGGCGACCCGGGCGTGGTCGCCGCTCAGCAGGACCTCGGGTGCCCGGCGGCCCTCCCACACCTCCGGCCGCGTGTATTGGGGATAGGTCAACAGTCCGTCGGCGAAGGCGTCCTCCTCGAGCGATTCCGGCGCACCTACCGCTCCCGGCAGCAGCCGCACGACCGCATCCGCCATCACCGCCGCGGCCAGTTCGCCGCCCGAAAGCACGTAGTCGCCCAAGCTGTACCTGCGGTCCGCGTACTTCTCCACGACACGCTCGTCAATCCCCTCGTAATGCCCACAGACGAAGACGAGGTGGTCCTTGCGGCTTAATTCCGCAGCGTCGGCCTGGCGGAAGAGCTCGCCTGCCGGGTCGGGAAAGATGATGAACGACTGGCGACCGGCGACCGGCGGCTGGCGGCTGACTACGGCCTCGATGGCGGCGGCGGTCGTCTCCGCCTTCATCACCATGCCTGGGCCGCCGCCGTACGGCTCGTCGTCAACGGTGCGGTGCCGGTCGGTCGCGAAATCGCGAGGGTTGGCCGTCCCGAACGCGACGAGGCTGTTCTCCTCGGCCCGCTTTAGGATGGAGAACCGGACGGCGCTCAGGACGGTCTCCGGGAACAGGGTAACGAAGTCAATCCGCAGCATCGGCCCATTTTCGCACCGTTTGACGTTTCAGAAGCCGTCTCGGTGGTTGGTGAGCCGCGGCCGTCCCTGCGTGAACTCCCTCAACACGCGCCGTGTTAAGGGTTCACTTCATCCTCCGATAGAACGGCAGCGCAACCTCCGCGAGGCCACGGCTTGCAAGACAAACCGTGGCACGCGGCGTCACATCCCCCGGTCCTGGAACCATCCCCTGAGCCGCTCGAGCGGTGTAGATTTGCGGCCTTCCCTGATGATGACGGTGACCCAACCCGACCCAAACTCAGGGCGGCGCATTGGGTCGCGGTTGAAGCGGGCGTCCCAGATTACGATTCGCCGGTTTCCGATATCCGCATGCCATCCGCCTTTTGAAGGAACCGGTGTATCCGTCGTCCCTCCCCTGTTGTCAACTATCTCCTTTTCGGCTCTTTTCGCGATGTCTTGAAAATCCGCTTCGAACACCCAGTAATAGTCTACGACCCCGGAGGGCCAACGGTGAAACGGCCCAAAGATCTCGATGTGAGAAGGTCTGCGCCCGTCCAGAAACTCATACTCACTCGTCGGAGGCAATGAGAGAGCGTATAGCAAGACAGCGATGAGCAGTAGCGCTCCACCACCGAGCGCGACCCTCTTCCAACGCCGCTTCCGCTTACCGCTCTTCATAAGCACACCGGGTCAAGGCTAATTGATGAAGTACTCTCGGAGTATTCCCTTCCTGTCGAGCCACCATCGAATGCGGTCCAGATATGTGGCTTCGGGCACATCCTGAACAAACACGGTCACGACGCCTTCAGCGGGTTCGCAATTCTGGTGGTCGGCCGGAGTGGGTGCAAAGCGGCCCTCCACGACCATGATGATGGATGCGACTGGGCGGTGGAACACGGCGTAGGCGCCGAACATCGTAAATTTCATCCGCGTAAACCCCTCTTTCGCGAGCTCGACCTCCGCTGCCTTAACTATGTCGGAAATATCGCCTTCGACTACGAACACCTCCTCCGTGAGCACCACGTCCCCCATAACAGACGAATATCCGCGAGGCGTCGGCAAATATGCGTGCTCAATCCGCTCCGGACTGTTGCTCGCCAAGAACTCATAGTTGCTCACCGGCGGAGGCCAAAGAACTATGACAACGAAAAGGAGGACCAAGACGCCAACGAGAATGGCGGCCCACACCAGCAGACGCCTGCGCTTCGCCTTGTTTTTGCCGCTCTTCATAAGCACATCGGGTCAGGGCTTGTCCGGCGGGATGGTGTGCTTGTATTCCTTGAGATCATCGCGAACACTGATCCCGAACCAAGTGCCCCCGGTCTCGTTTCCAATCCGAACCTTCTGCTTAGAGAAATCCTTGCCCATGACCATGATCCCCGCATATTCCGGGTCATTCAGTACTGCCAAGATGATTCGCGGGTTCCCGTCGCTGTCGTTGAAATGCATTATCGGAGTGCCACCGCCCAGCAGGGTCACTTCCAACTTTCCCTTTTTGGTATAGAAGTTCAGCCTCGGACCCTCACCCTCAATGAGCGGAGGTCCCGTCGACAGATCTAACCGAGTCTTATCGCCTGGATCAAGCAGCCGCAGGCCGGCCCTTCCAGCGGACACTTCCAGCACCGCGCGCGCCTGTCCCTCGTCATTCATGACCCGAATTCTTGGGGAACCGTCGGGACTATTCATGTCTATCCGGGCCACGCCCTTCGAATCGTAAAGTGAGAGCGCGGCGACGTTCTTCACGTGCCACAGACGGCCTTTGACATTGCCGTCCTCGCCGACTACTTCGAATGAATGTGCCCGAATCACGTCCGGCACCTGCGCCCGCCAACCCGCCACCACTAGCATCGGCAGGACTACGAGGGCGGCGCAGAAGAAGGTCAGCCGACGGTTGGCCCTCTCCAATCGCGCGAGCCTGTCTTCGATTGTCCTGTTCATGGCTCCATGGTACAGGTTCTCGTCGTCGGCGTCAACCCCGCAGCGGCCCCATCTCGCCAGTTCGGGGAGCCCTCCGCAGTGCCGGGGGAAGGCTCCACGGCAACGGGGAAGGGCTCCAACGCGCGGAGGAAGGGCCCCACCGCGCGTGGGAAGGGCTCCAACGTGCGTGGGAACAGCTCAGGATCGGTCCGCGATGGGCGCGCTTTAGGGCCGTCCCCCCCCGGAAGGGGGTTCACGAAGCTGCCCCTTATGGGCTGCGGCGACGCGATCTGTGGCTTCGCTTCTCGTTCCTCTTGCTGCGTACCCGCTTGGGCGGCGCCTTCGGCGCTTCGGGAACAGGTTCCATCCCGGGAATGAGCCGCAGGATCATTCTCCGCGCCTTCAAGTCCACCTCTCGTATGAACTCGGACACGGCAGGGACCATCATATCGCCGATGCGGTGGATGTCCGCTGCGGGCGCAGGGATCACTTCGTCCAAAGAACCGAGCAGGCGACCGCTTTCATCGTACACCTTTAGGCCGATGAGGTCGCTGACCATGTACTCGCCCGGTTCGAGTTCCGGCTTGTCGGAAGCCGGGACCGTCAGGTCCTTTCCAATAACCGTCTCGGCTTGGCCTATCTTTGTGAAGCCCTCCAGTCGGATTCGAACCTGTGTCTTGTGCCACCGGCATCCCACGATCTTCTTCGGCTCGCCTTCAAGAAAGACCACGCGGCCTTCGCCGAAGCGTTCGGGGAAGTCTGTGTCGGGCCAGACCTTTATGAAACCTTTCAGCCCGAATGTGCCGACTATTCTGCCGATGGTGATGTGGCCTTCGGGCATGGGACTCGTTTATAACCCCTTCAACACGCCGCGTATTGAGGGAGTTAAACGACAAGCCGATGGCGTCAAACGCGTCAGTCCGTCAGCACCTTGACGTACACTCGCTGCTTCTCCTTAGACGCGAGGGCGGTGACGAGGTGGCGCAGGGCGTTGACGACGCGGCCGTTGCGGCCGATCACTTTGCCGATGTCGTTCGGCGCGACCTGCACCCTGATTTGAATGGCGCCGCGATCTTTGACCTGCTCGACCTTGACTTCGTCCGGCTCATCCACCAGACGCTTTACGCAGTATTCGACGAGGGGGGTGTATTCCATTCTGGTTTGTCGTTCAATTCGTTCGGGAAGTTCGGCGTTTTCGCCAATCGTCAGTCGTCAGTCGTTTTTCGCCTCGGTCTCCTCCGTCGCCGCCGCTTCCGGAGCGGCCTCGGCCGCCGGCTCCACCTCCGGCTCCGCTTTCCTCTTTCGTATCCTGGGCTTCTTCTCCTTCTTGACGCGCGCCTTCACCGGCTTGCGCTTCGGCTTTTTGGGCGGCCGGGGCTTCTCGAACTCCTCCCACACGCCCTCTCTCTTCAAGAGCCGCTCAACTGTCTCGGACGCCTGCGCCCCCACGTTGAGCCAGTGCAGGGCACGCTCCTTGTCTACTTTGACCTCCGACGGATCCAGCAACGGCTTATACGTCCCGATCTGTTCGATGAAGCGGCCGTCGCGCGCATCCGTGGAATGGGCCACCACGATGCGGTAATGCGGCTGCGCCTTCTTTCCTACCCTTCTGAGTCGAATCTTTACCACTCTGTGCGAAATCTCCTTACCCGGTCACCGGCGCCGCGCTCTCGGTCGGCGGACACGGCCCGTTTCGGCCATCCGTGTGAACGCCTTCATCTGGCGGCGCATCTCGCTCAACTGCTTGATGAGCCGGTTGACCTCTTGGACGCTCCTCCCCGAACCCGCCGCGATGCGCCGCTTCCGGGAACCGTTTAGTATATCCGGATTCTTGCGTTCCCGTGGCGTCATGCTCAGAATCAGCGCTTCGACCTTGGACAGGTCGGCCTCTCCCACGCTGTCCATCAGCTCTTTCGGCAGGCTCGCGGCGCCCGGCAACAGTTTCAGAACCGACCTGAGGGAGCCCATCCTACGGACGGTTTTGAACTGGGACAGCATGTCCTCGAAGTCGAAGCGGCCCCTTCTCATCCTCTCCGCCAGCCGCATCGCGTCCCCGGCGTCCACGGCCTCCTTCGCCCGCTCGACCAGACCCGCGATGTCGCCGAAGCCCAGGATGCGTTCGGCCATTCGCCCGCCGTGGAACGCCTCCAGCGCGTCCGTTCCCTCGCCTGTGCCGACGAACCGCACCGGGCAGCCGGTTACGGCGCGCACGCTCAGCACCGCGCCGCCTCGCGCGTCGCCGTCCATCTTGGTAAAGATCAGCCCTGTCAGGCCGAGCGCCTCATCGAAAGTCTGGGCGACGTTCACGGCCTCCTGGCCGGTTGAGGCGTCGGCCACAAGGAAAACCTCGGCCGGTTCTGCTGCGGCTCGGACCCGGCGGATCTGCTCCATCATCTGTTCATCCACCTGGAGGCGGCCGGCGGTGTCCAGGATCAGCACATCGCAAAAATAGTGCCTCGCCACCTCCACCGCGCGGCGCGCGACCTTCACCGGGTCCTTCGCTTCCGGATCGGCGTAAACGCGCGCACCGACCTGTTCACCCAGCACTTGCAGTTGCGTGATGGCCGCCGGGCGCTGGAGGTCGCAGGCCGCGAGCATCGGCTTCTTGTCCTGTTTGGCCAGCCACACGGCCAGTTTCGCTGCGGTGGTGGTCTTGCCCGAGCCCTGGAGGCCGCAGAGCAAGATCACGGTGGGCGGCTGTGAAGACCAATTGAACTTGGGCGGCTCCTCGCCCAACAATCTCACCACCTCTTCGTGAACGATCTTGAGGATCATCCGGTCGGCGGTGAGGCTTTGCCAAACCTGCTCGCCGACCGCCTTCTCCTTGACAGCCGCGATGAACTCTTTGGCGACCTTCAGGTTCACGTCGGCCTCCAGCAGCGCGACGCGGACCTCGCGGAGCGCCTCGTCCACGTCCGATTCGGTCAGGCGGGGCTTCCGGCGGAGGCGGCCGAAGATGCCGGTCAGTCTTTCGGTGAGGTTCTCGAACACGGGAGGACTGATTATGACTCTTGTGGGCTGCCGGGATAAGGGTCAATGGGTCCGAAAAGCACCCGCGCGAAGAGCGCGGCTTGGCTGCGGAAGCGGGGAAGGAGACCCAGGGTGAGCAGGGCCGGCAGGCCCCACACTATCAATCGCAGCAGTGCGCCGAGGCGGTTGAGGGTGAAGCACGCGAAGGCGGAGGCCGGGCCGTGATGGATGCGGAAATAGAGTTCTTTACCACGGTTGTAATAGCGCACCGCCCGCCAGCGGTCTCTTATCGAGCTCTGCCCGAGCGCATGGCCGAAGACGGCGTCAGGAACGTACCAGATTTCGCTTGGCCGCTCTTCGCCGGCATGCCCGGCAGCCCACTCCCCTGCTCTGCGGGGGAGGGCCGGGGAGGGGGCACCTGCATCGCCCGAGCGGAGGCGCCGGCACAGTTCGGTGTCCTCGCAATAGAGAAAGAACCGCTCGTCGAACCTAACGAACTCGCCGTCAACGCGGCGCATCAACAGGCACGCGCCCATCACTTGGGTGACTTGAAGAGGCCGAGTAGCACCCCCCCCACCCCGGCCATCCCCCGCGGAGGGGGGAGGGGGTTCTTCATCCCCCTCCCCTGGCGGGAGGGGGTTTCCGTTTCTCCCCTCCCCTGGCGGGAGGGGGTTGGGGGAGGGGGAATGCGAACGGACATGACGCCCGGACAGCCAATAAGGGCTAAAGAGGCGAGAACCGCGGAACAGTTTCTCCAGAAGCGTCTGTTCGCAGAACACCGCCCACAGCGTCAGTTCGCCCGCAGCCGACTCTTGCAGCGTGCTGTTCGCGTGGTTTAGCCGCCCGCCGCACGCGACCGCGCTCGGACGGCTGTCCATGAACTCTGTGAGTCGCTCTATCGCGCCCGGCTCCGCCCAGGCGTCGGGGTTGAGCAGGAGCGCGTAATCGCACGTGGCTACTCCGAGTCCCTGGTTGTTCGCCGGGCCGAAGCCTCGGTTTTCGGTGTTTCGGATGAGGCGTGCCTGCCGATAGTCGCGTTCCACTATTTCGGATGTGCCGTCTGTCGAGCCGTTGTCCAGAACGATGACCTCGCACTCTTGGGGAAGCGAATCGAGGCACCGCCGGATGTCATCCCGGCAGTTGTGGGTCACGATTACGACGCTCACGCGGGGCACGGGGGGAGTTTACAGGCTGAGGTCCGTCGTTTGGCGTTTTCGGTTATGCGCCTTTGATCTGCCTCTTGAGGAATCCTTCGGCGGCGTTCAGCGCGTCGTGTAGTTTGGAGGCGTCGCCTGCCGACGCTTGGGCGAAACTCTTTGAACCGCCCCCTCCTCCGCCGGCCCGCCTGGCCACTTCGCGGATCAGGTTCCCGGCGTGCGCGCCCTTGCCGGTGGCCTTCTTGCCGGCCTTGCAGAAGAGCGCCGCCTTTCCGTCCTCCTTGACGGCCACCACGGCGACGCCGGACGGGTCGCGTTCTATGAGCCGGTCGGCGGCCATTTTGCCGGCGTCGGCCCCCCCCGCTTCGAGGGTTTGCAGGTAGAGGTGGAGCGGGCCCACTGCAATCGGTTCGATGTCCGCGCCTCCGGAGAGCTCCGCCGACAGCAACTGTTGCCGCTGTTTCTTGAGGTCGCGCACCTGCTCTTGCAGCCGCTCGACCGCGCGCGGCAGGTCCGTGGGCTCGGCCTTCAGTTTTGCGGCGGCTTCGCGGATGAGGTTCTCTCGTTCGCGCACCCATTCATAGGCGCCCGAGCCGGTCACCGCTTCGATGCGCCTGACTCCGCTCGCGCTCGACGTTTCGTGCGTGATCTTGAACAGACCAATCTCGGCGGTGTTGTGCACGTGCGTTCCGCCGCACAGTTCCAAACTGTAGCCGGGCACTTCGATCATCCGCACTTTGTCGGCGTACTTCTCTCCGAACAGCATCATCGCGCCGCGCTCGCGCGCTTCCGCAAGCGGTACATCTTCGAGCACATTCACCGCGATCGCTTCTGCGATCTTTTCGTTCACGGCCTGTTCGACTTCGGCGACCTCTTCCTCTTTCATCGATTCGCGGTGCGCGAAGTCGAAGCGCAATCGGTCCGGCGCGACGAGCGAACCGGCCTGGGTGACATGCTTGCCCAACGTTTTTCTCAGCGCGGCGTGCAACAAGTGCGTCGCGGTGTGGTTGCGGATGATGTCACGGCGTCGCGCGGCGTCAACCTTTGCGGTTACTTGGCACAGGAAGTCGCCCGCGACGAGGAATTTGTAGATCTCTTCCTTGGTTAACCCTGACAGCAGTGTGTCGGGGCCGTCCGTCTTCCGCCACGTATCCGATAAGTGGAGGTGAGTAACGCTCTGGCTGGCTAGCTGCACGGCGATCGGGGATACGGGTACGTTCTCGTCGACCCGAATGAACTCGCCGTCATGCCAAATCAGATCACCCTCGCGGACGGTATCATCAACCCGAAAAGCGTAAAACCTAGACTGCATAACTCCACTGTCTCCGACCTGGCCGCCTGCCTCAGCGTAGAATGGCGTTATGTCCGGGCAAATCCAAAAGCGGCCTGTGGTTTTCCCCTCCGTGTCATATTCCGCTGCAATCCGCTGTATCTTGGCCGCTTCGTGCTCAAAGTAATCGTATCCCACGAATTGGGTCTGTTTGGATGCCTGTGGGTCAGTAATTTGATCCTTTTTGCTGCCGACGAGCATGAACATCGCATTTGAGCGCTGCCTCGCGCGGTCCGCATCTGATTTCTGCTCCATCAAGGCGTGAAACCCCCCGATGTCAACAATAAGTCCAGCCTGCGCCGCTCTCTCGACCGTTAGTTCCACGGGAAACCCGTACCTATCCCATAAGACGAACGCGACCTCGGCCGGGACAGCGGAGATGGGACGCGGCTTGCCGGAAGGGAACAGCTGAGCGAAGCCAGTCGGTGTGAAGAGCTGTGAATTGAGAGCCCTCAGTTCTTTCTCGTACTGTTTACGAGGCAACTTCTGAAGCTGCGGCATTAGAAAATTAATCCCCACTTCTCTGAGATACTTGCCGAATTCAATAATGCCCTCATCAATCGTGCGGCGGAATAGACGCTCCTCCGCTGCTATCGTTTTGGCTATGAAGTCCGCCATGTCTTCAAGCCCCTCGTCCACGCCGCGAAACGTGTCGACGATCGGCGGAACAAGCAATGCAAGTACGCTGCAGTGCTCCGGACTAACAGCGTCAACCACAGTGTTCGTAAATCCGAGATGTTCTTGCGCGTTCAGTACCGCCCGCCGGATCAATCGACGGACAACATACGGCCGACCAGACCTGCCAGGAGCGATTCCGTCGCTGATGCAAAAGGCTGCCGCACGCGTGTGCTCGGTAATGATGCGAATAGGCTCCGTCTGAGCGCGTGATTTGCGCCCCCATTCGCGTACCTTTTCACATGCCAACTTGTGTCCTGCCAGTTCAACGATCCGGCATACAACGGGAGAGAGAACGTCTGTGTCGTAGACACTTTCGAATTGACCGAGCGCCTCTGCCGTTCTCTCCAGCCCCATGCCCGTATCAACGCCCGGCTTCGGCAACGGCTCCAATGATTCGCGCTCGTAGCCCAGATGCGGCTCATCGGGGTCTTTCAGCCGGCCTTTCCATTCGTACTGAATGAAGACCAGGTTCCAGATCTCCAGCCACTTGCCGTCCGCTTCGTCCTTCTTGAAGTCGCCGGTCAGCTCCTTTTCCGGCACGGTCTGATAGAAGATCTCGCTGCACGGACCGCACGGTCCGGGGGGGCCGCATGAAAATGCGTTGTCCGGCCAGCAGTTCTTGTCCTCTCCCAGGCGGTGGATTCTATCGGCTGGCTCGAAGCCTGCGCGGCTCAGGACCTCAGCCCAGATTTCGTAAGCCTCATCGTCCTTTTCAAAGACCGTAACGCAAATTTTATCAGGGTCGAGGCCGAGCCATTTCTTGTCAGTGAGAAACTCCCAAGCCCACTCTATCGCCTCTTTCTTAAAGTAGTCGCCGAACGAAAAGTTTCCCAGCATCTCGAAGAACGTGAGGTGCGAGGCGTTGCCGACCTTGTCAATGTCGGTCGTGCGCATGCACTTCTGGCTCGTTATCAGGCGCGGATGCGGCGGCTTGGCGACGCCCCGGAAATACGGCTTGAACTGCACCATCCCCGCGCCGGTAAAGAGCAGCGTCGGGTCCTCCTTGCCCAGCACGTCAATCGGCACGAGGGGCGACGATGGATATTCATGGTGATCCTTCGTCTTGAAGAACTCGAAGAACTTGTGCCGGAGCTCTTTTGCATTCATGCGTCGTTTGTCGTTCGGGACGATCTCGTCTATCGCCAGTCGCCAGTCGTCAGTCGTCCCCCGAATCGTACCCAGAACCCGTGACCGGACTGCCCGATACGGGGGAATCTCCGGAGGCGCGACGAAGTATGGGGGTGTATGATTGCCCTCATCGCCGCCTTCGCGCTGCAAAGCCCGCCACCGGACGTTCAAGCCATGATGAACCAGATTGACCCCGCCCGCCTGCGGGCCACAGTTGAGAAGCTCGCCTCCTATCAGACGAGGAACACCAACCACCCGATGCTCCTCGAGGCCGCCGAGTGGCTGGCCGGCGAGTATCGCAAGATCCCCGGCCTACAGGTGGAACTGATGCGGTACACGCTGCCGGCGGGCCGTCGCGTGCCCGAGGAGAAGGATGTCCTGCAAGTGGTCGCGCGGCTGCCCGGAAAGGACGACCGGATTATCCTGGTCGGCGGTCACATTGACTCGCTGAGCCTGCGGGACCGCTCGCCGGACACCCGTGCCCCCGGCGCCAACGACGACGCCAGCGGCACGGCGCTCGCCCTGGAGCTCGCGCGCGTGTTGAGCCAAAGGAAGTGGGAGCACACGCTGGTCTTCGTGGCGTTCAGCGGGGAAGAGCAGGGCCTTTTAGGCGCCAAGGCGCTCGCCCAGCGCGCCAAAGAGGAGGGCTGGAAGATTGACGCGATGCTGAACAACGACACCATAGGCTCCAGTTCAAACCTGAACGGCCAAAGCGACACTGCCCGCGTGCGGCTGTTCAGCGAACTCTCGGAGGACCATGACAGCAGGGAACTGGCGCGGTTCATCGAGTGGGCGACGCGCGACAAGGTGCCGGGTTTCAATGTGAAGCTGGTGTTTCGGCGCGACAGGTTCGGCCGGGGCGGCGACCACACGCCGTTCGCAACCGCGGGCTTCGCTGCGGTGCGCTTCGTGGAGAGGCATGAGGAGTACACCCGCCAGCACACGCCCGAGGACCTGCCGCAGTATGTGGACTTCAACCATCTGGCGAACGTCACCCGCCTGAACCTGGTCGCGATGGCCGGTCTGGCCGACGCCGGGCCGCCGCCGGCGAACGTGCGCATCGGCCGCCGCCAGAGCCACGACACTACTCTCACATGGGAGTCGAAGCCGGGCGTGAAGTATGTGGTTTATTGGCGAGAGACCACGAGCCCGGTGTGGCAGTGGTCGCGTGAAGTGGGTGAAACGGATACCGTGACGCTTGAGAAGGTGAGCAAGGACGACCATGAGTACGCCGTCGGCGCCGTGGGCGGATTGCCGGTGGCGGCACGGTAGTTCGCCGGGCCTCTCTTTCGCCGTGTGGTCACGGCCCAATATCGGGCGGCTGTTCGCCAGGATCACCGTCGCCCGTGTCTTCCGGCTCCACCAACCCGCTCGTGTCCACGACCGCCTCTTCAGTGTAACGATTGCGGGGGTTCCAAAGAAGGTACTCCTCGATGCCGAGCTCCTTCGCCGCCTTTATCTGCGCTTCCACTTCGTCCACGCCGTATTTCACGCGCAAAGAGAAGTCCTGAATCCACGGGCGGATCGGCTTCTCGGGCACCCGCTCGATGAAACGCGCAAGGCTTCTCTTGACGATCTCGTAAGGAACTGTTGCGGGGTTTCTGAAGCCGTATTCGCCCCTGGCATAGAGCGAGGGGTAGACCATGGGGCAGATGAGGTCGAACGGCTCCGCGATCGTTTCAAGTTGCTGGCCTATGCCCTGGTCGGAATCTGAGATGCTGATGATGCCGAAAAGGTCGGCCGACAACACCGCGTTCCTTCCGGCCATCCGTTCCTTTATGAACTGCGCGAACGCCGCGATGACCTCCGTTTTCTCAGCGTCCGATTCCGGGTAATCGGCCCGGGCCGGGAACACCGCGCTCGATATCCTGCCTTCGCTCGGAAAGCGGACGTAATCCAGTTGTATTTCCGGAAAGCCCATATCGAGCGCGAAGTCCACGACCTGTCCGATGTACTCCCAGTTCTCCCGGTTGTACGGGTCGAGCCACGTGGAGCCGTTGCGCTCCTTCCACGGCGTACCTTTCTCTGTTTGGATGGCGCGTTCCGGCCGCTTCTTCGGAACGAAAGCGTCTTGGAAACATGAAATGCGCGCTATCGGATATATGCCGTACTCTTCCAAGCGCGCCATTAGCTCTTCGGGCCTCGGGACGGCGACACGCGTCGCCCCCGCCTCGTCGGCGAGGGCGATTCCGGTCTTCCAATAGACGTAGCCCTGGTCGCGGACGTCAATGACGACCGCGTTCAGTTCGGTCCGTTCCAACAAGCCGAGGACCTGGTCCATCCTTGATTTGCTGCCCGCCGACCAAGCGGTAAGATAGATGCCCCTCACGTGTTCCGGCTTAGGAAATCGAACGGGCGGTTCCGGCTCCGGGGGCCTTTCCGCAGCAGGCGGCAACTGGTCTCCCCGCCAGAGCGGGTTCGGGGGCCAGCAACCGACGCCGATCAGCCCGAGCACAAAGAGCCCTTTCAAGAGCGGGCCGGCGATCCAGCCTCTCTGGCGAGCGGTCTTAGGCGGCATCTGATCTTATCCTCGGCGTGCGTCGCAGTCGTCGCGGCGCTGTTCGGTTGCGCCGGCGACCCGCGTCCCGGCCCGGACGGCGCCGCTGGCGAACCGCCGGAACCGGTTGGGGACGCTCCGCCTCCGAGGAGGGTGACGGAACGGCCCGGCAACAGGGACGGTGTCGTGTTCATTCTGGTCTATCACCGCATCGCGAGGGAAGAGGCCAGGTGGACGCGCTCCGTGGAGGCTTTCAGGAACGACTTGGAGCGGCTCTACGACATGGGCTTTCGGCCCGTTGCGCTGAGCGCGTATCTCTCCGGTGAGATGGACTTGCCGCCGGGCGCCTCGCCTGTGGTGTTCACGTTCGATGACTCGTCGTCATCGCAGTTTCGAATCCTGGAGGATGGGACCGTGGACCCGGCGTGCGCCGTTGGGGTTTGGGCGGATTTCGCGGCGGAGCATCCCGGCTTCCCGCCCTTGGCGACGTTTTTCGTTCTGCCCCGGCAGCCGTGGGGCCAAGCGGCGTGGCTCGACCGCAAACTCGAGACCTTGAAGGAGTGGGGTTGCGAACTGGGGTCCCACACGATGACCCATGCCAACCTGCGGGGGCTCTCGGACGAGGGTATGAAGAAGGAACTCGCGGGCGCGGCAGATTTCATCGAGGGCCTCGGTTTCGAGATCAACTCGCTCTCCTTGCCTTACGGCGTATCGCCCAAGAACCGGGAACTGCTTGCCGGATTCGAGTATGAAGGCAAGACATATTCGCTGCGGGCCGCCCTGCTGGTGGGCGCGGAACCGGCGCGCGCGCCCGGGTCGGAGAACTTGGACCCGTATCTTCTGCCCCGTATCCAGGCCACCGAACTTGAATACGGCCTCACATGGTGGCTGGACAGGGTCGAAGCGGGAAAGGTTCGGCCGTATGTCGAGCCCTGAATGGCGCCTCACCCATTGTAGCCGCGACCCGTCGAATTCCTGAGCAGATCGGTTGCCTTGTCAGAGGGTCGTATCTGACGGCCGCGCGATGCCGCACCAGGCTTCTTTCCGGACGACCCTCTTTCCAGCCGATTGAACGATGGCGGTCGTTGATGGGTCGCCTCTACTCTGCGGCCGCGAACGGTCAGGGATGGGAAAACGGCGGCAGTTCCTCAGCCTCCAGACCCAGGAACCTGCGCACGTGCGAGACGATCCGCTGCGCCGCCTTGCCGTCTCCGTACGGGTTCCTCGCCTTCCTATCCCTCACCTCTGCGAGAGGTAAGGGATTTTCATCCGAGAGCAAACGCTTCGCCTCGGTGAAGATGCGCTCTTTGTCGGTGCCGACGAGGATCGCATTGCCCTCGGCGACGCCCTCGGGCCTCTCCGTTTCGTCGCGCAAAACCAGCACCGGCTTGCCGAGCGACGGCGCCTCCTCTTGTATTCCGCCGGAGTCGGTGAGGATCAGGTGCGACGCGAGCATCAGCCTTGCGAAACTGGGATAGTCTTGCGGCTCGATCAAGAACACGCGGTCGCTGCCGCCGAGTTCATCGCGCAGCGTGCGGCGCACCGCTTCGTTCGGGTGCATCGGCAGAACGACGTGCGTGTCCGGCACGGCGTCGAGCACCCGCATGAGGGCCCGGCAGATGCGCCTTTGCGGCTCGCCCCAGTTCTCGCGGCGATGCGTCGTCACGAGGAGCATACGGCCGGGCGCGAACGGCTCCGAGGGGCCGAGGCGCCGCGTGACCTCAAGGATCGCGTCAATTGAGGTGTTGCCCGTGACGAACACGCTTTCAGCGGAAACCCTGTCGGCCAGCAAGTTCTGGGCGGCGGCGTGGGTCGGCGCGAAGTGCAGGCGGGTCACCTGGCTGGCCGCGCGCCGGTTGAACTCCTCGGGGAACGGGCTGTAAATCGTGTCCGTCCGCAGGCCGGCCTCCACATGCCCGAACGGGATCTCCCGGTAGAACGCAGCGAGCCCGGCGACGAACGTCGTCGTCGTGTCGCCCTGGGCCAGAACGAGGTCAGGCCGCTCCTCTTCCAGGAGTTGATCGAGGGCTGTGAGGATCGAGGACGTCAGGTAGGCGAGCGACTGCCGCTCCTTCATCACGTCGAAGTTGCGGTCCTCTGTCAAGTTGAACGCGTGCAGGACCTGGCGGAGCATCTCTCGGTGCTGCCCGCTCGCGACGATTCGGGTGCCCAGGTCCGCGTGCTTGCGCAGTTCAAGAATGACCGGCGCCATCTTGATGGCGTCCGGCCGCGTTCCGCAAACCACAAGGATCGTCGGATTCACGTTCCCGGTCTCCGCTTGGTCGCGTTCTCGATGGCCTCCACAAAACGGCGTCCGACCGTTTCCCAAGCGTAGTTGCGTTCGGCCTCGGCCCGCGCGCGGAGTCCCATCTGTTTCAACTCCTCCCACGGCGTTTCTGATAGGCGGCGCATACCCTCCATCAAACCTTCGACAGAGCTCTCGACGACCCAGCCTACACGGAGCTCACGTATTAATTGAGCCGTATCATAAGCATCGACGCTCAGAATCGGGCGGCCGAGTGCTAACGATTCGGGCCATTTGGTCGGCGCTGCGCCGTTCTTGTATCGTGCCGCGTCCGGGTGAGCGATGATACTTGTGCCGTGGCAGTCGCGCAGTTCATCCGGGAGCCGTTCATATGATACTTGGCTGACTGTTTCAATACCGGCGGCCTCGGCTCTTCGGCGTAGGGCGGCGTCGCTGTCGGCGAAACCGATCATTTTCAGGTGTATGAGGCGCTTTCCGACCCTTTCATAAGCCTCCACCAACTTGTCGGCTCCCTGCCAAACGATCATTGTTCCGGCGTAGCATAACTTTGGCGTCTCTGGCTGAACCGGCGGTCCGATGTCGAATTTCGCGAGATCGACCCCGTGTCGGACCCCGCGCATTCGAGCCACCGGAAAACCGCGTCGAGTGTAGTAATCTTTTTGTATAAGTGAGGACCAGAGCAGCACGTCACTGTGGCGGATACAGATGAGTTCGCTTAGGCAAGCCTCAACGAACATTCGCAGCGTGCGAGGGCGAGGATTGATCCGGAATAGAAGCCACTTCTCGCCGATCCCCGGTGTATGTACATCAAACAGAACGGGAACGTCGGTCTTTCTCAGCGCCCACGCCGCCAGACCTGTGGGGTCGGGCGCTCCGCCGTAGACTGCTCGACAGTGCTCGAAATGGCGTCGCACCCATGAGCATCGCAGCAACCGCATGAAAGACGGACGATCCCACGTTGAGCGCGCCGTGTAGGCCGGCAGGCTGCGCAGTCCAGACCTTTCGGCGGCCTCTCGGAGACGGTCTGCCCGGTGATAGTAGGCTGTGAGGCGACGGTCCCGCGGCCGGCCCCTCGTGCCGCCCAGCAAATACCCGACCGGCTTGTCCGCGGCTTCGGCCATTAAGTGCTCACCCGTACCCGGCCATTCTAACATAAGACTGGAGTGTCGGGTCTGCGCCCGCTGGTGGGTGCTGGACATCTGTTCTGTGGACGTCGTTGCCGATGCATTCATAGACGCAATCGTCTGTGCGGCCGGATAGGTAGCGGATGCGCCTTGTCCGCAGAGTTCCCGTACCGACGCTGCCTGAAGTCGTTTGGAAACGTTCATGCACGGTGGCCGGACGCGAGGAACGATGCAATATGAACCGGCACGCGCCGAGAGCCCGGCTTTCTGCCCCGCAGTGCCGCAGGGGCCGTTTCAGACGGACCGATTCTTGGGCTGGCCATAGACCCATAACTGCCATAATCCAGAATTGGTGGAACTTTTGGACGCCGGGTCCCCGGTCACGGAGGGCCGCGCTTGCCGCGCCGGGGCCGCAATTGCTTGCATCCTACCCTACATTGGTGGAGTTCTAAGTTGAGGCGTCGCCTGCTCATCATAGGCCCGCTGCCCCCGCCGCCGGGAGGCGGCGAAACTGTTTGCAAAGTGCTCGTTGGTTCGAATCTTAGGGAAAAATACGAACTTCACCATTTCGATATCACGCGCCGCCAGACCAAAGAAAACGTTGGACGGTTCACTGTGCTGAATGCTGTGTGGGCGTTGCGGTACTTGAGCCGGCTCCGGCGCGCGCTCCGCGAATTCCGCCCGGACATCGTGCATATGCCCATCACCTCGAACGTGCCGGCAACGCTTCGGGACTGGGTCATTGCCCGGCGTGTCAAGGGCTGTGGTGCCCTCCTGGTGATGCACAGTCATTCCGGCCATTTTGAGGCGCGTTACCGGGCTGCCGGTCCGCTGTGGAAACGCTTTATCCGTTCGTTTCTTTCAATGGCCGACGTCTTGGTGTGCCTCAGTCCGAAATGGAAACAGTTCTTCAGTGGTCTCGATCTCGGGTTGCGCATAGAGGTGATCTACAACCCTGTGGATCCCGATTTTCGAGCGGCCGTGGACTCGGCAGAGCCCGAAAAGTTCTGTGGTGTGCGCGTCCTGTTTGTGGGTGCGGTCTGCGAGCCGAAGGGAGTGCCCGAACTCCTCGATGCTCTTGAGACGTTGATGGAAGAAAGGGCGGACCTTGCCGCCCGCATCGTGGGCCACAAACAGTATCCGGGCCACTACGAGCGGATCGTGGCCAAGCACGGCCGGATGAAACACCGGGACAGGATCGCACTGACAGGCCCCAAGTTCGGCGCCGAACTCGCAGCCGAATACAAGTCTGCCGACCTCTTTGCGCTCCCAAGCCATTTCGAAGGCGTCCCGATGGTGATCATGGAAGCGATGGCCGCCGGGCTGCCGGTTGTGGCGACGCGGGTGGGAGGCATTCCCGATATAATCCGCGATGGTGAACACGGATTCCTGGTGGAGCCGCGCTCGGTAGGCGAACTGGCGGAGGCCCTGGCCCGCCTCATTGATGACGCTGGGCTGAGAGAAAAGATCGGGCGCAGAAACCGGGCGGAGGCCGTGGAGAAGTACAGCGCCGAAGCGTTCGCCGACGCGTGCGACCGGCTCTACCGGTCTCTACTTGAAAGCGTCCTATGAAGAGTCTCTCGTGGAAACTTCGGCGATTGCGGGCGATGTCTGCGCAAGAAGTGTGGCGCCGCGCCAGAATCGCCGTGCGAGACCGGTTTCAAACGCTTGGGTATGCGCGATTGGATCCTGGAGAGGCGTTTGACCGACTATATGAGGGTACACCGGAGCAGGTGCTGGGCGGCAGTCGGCTTGGATCGCTCGTCCACATCCCCATGGCGAATAAGTCGTTCGAGGCGACACTCGGCGAGGCTGAACGCCTGCGGCGGGCGGAGTGGTCCTGTTTCGGGCGGACTATCCAATTGGACGACCCGCCGAATTGGCGAAAGAATTATATGTCCGGCCAGGAGTGGCCGAACCTGCCCAGCCGTCGCCTGGATTACCGCCGCACTGACTTCGCCGGCGACGCAAAGTACACCTGGGAAGTCGGCAGGCTGACCTTGTTGCCGAGTCTCGCGCTTGCACATCGGCTGACGCGGGAGCAGGAATACGCCGACCGCGCCCTCCGATGGATGCGCGACTTTGCTGCTCAGAATCCCCTCGGGCACGGCCTTCATCAGACCAGCGGGATCGAGATGGCCGTTCGAGTGCTGACCTGCTCGTTTGCGCTGGCGCTGCTGCACCCTCTCCCTCGCCGCTTGTCCGAGCAGAAGGGGGAGGCCGGCGGATCGGCTTCGAAAGCAGGCGAACTCCGGCAATCCGGGATTGACTCGCCGGACGCGGATGAGGGTGTCCGCCTCTGCTTGGGCCTCATGGCCCAGCAGGCGCTGCACTGTCGCGACCACCTGAGCCTGGGGTCAAGCGCGAACAACCACCTGATTGCCGAATACGCCGCAATGGCGATGATGGGCGCCCTCTTTCCTGCGCTCCGGGACGCGGATGACCTGCTGAAATCCGGCGTTACAGGCCTGGAGCAGGAGACCATGCGCCAGATCAACCCGGACGGCACCTCAGTTGAGCAGGCGTTCGGCTACATCCCGTTCATTTGGGAATTGATTCTGTATCCGCTGGTGGTTGCGGAAGGGGTGGGACGGCGAATTCGTCCCGATGTCAAGGAACGCCTGCGTGCCTCTTTAGAGTTCGCGAGGTCCGTTCGGCTGCCGAGTGGGGCGACGCCGCAGGTTGGGGATGAGGATGATGGGCGCGTCCTGCTTTCCGCCGACGAGCCCCGGCTTGACCTGGTCGGCAACGCTCTGGCGGTCTGGCTCGACGCACCGGGCCTTCACACAGGTTCGCAGGCGCTGGCCCTGCTGCTTTTGGGTCGAGGACCGGAAAGCGCGGAAGAAGCCCCCGAAGGGCGCTGCGACTTTCCGCAAGGCGGATACACCGTTTGGAGGCATTGCGGACTGCATGTCACTTTCGACCAGGGACCTCTCGGTTGGGGCACCCTGGCTGCCCACGGGCATGCGGATGCGCTGAGCCTAACGATCTTCCGCAACGGAGACCCGCTTATCGTGGACCCGGGCGTCTATGCCTACTACGGAGACAGAGAAGCACGTGACCGATTCCGCTCAACTCCCTATCACAGCACCGTTCATTTTGGCGGGCGCAGTCAAAGCGAGATGCTCGGTCCCTTTCTCTGGGGCAAACGCGCGCAGGTAGTGCCGAAGGAGGACGGCTTCGAGTGTGAATGGTTTAGCGGCGAGCGGCACTGGCGGCACGTGGAGGTCGAACCGGGCCGGGTGCGCATCGAGGACCGTGTCGCAGGCGAAGGGGCGGAAATCCTCTTTGTTCTCCATCCATCGGCAGAAGTTCGCATAGACGGCGGGATGGCCACGGTGCGCGCCGGTGGTTCCGAGGCCGTTTTCGAAGCGGAAGGCCTGGAAGCCTGGCGTGCAGAGCCGGGAGAGTACTCGCCGCGCTACGGGCAGCGCCACAAGACTCTACGCCTCACCGCCCGCTTCGCCTTGCCTCACAGCGTCACAGCCATCCGCCTGCGGGACGCTTAACCTCATTCGGGCCCCCGTGCACGCTGGGAAAGAAAATCTGTTCCCAATGCGGAGGGTCGCGCCCAGGGCGCTAAGTCGCGCTCCGTCGCCGGCACCCTCTTCGAACGTTCTTCAGCGTCCCTTCCTCCGCGTCCAATTCAAGTGCCATGATTGCACCATGAAAGCCCTCATTCTGGCGGGAGGCAAGGGCACGCGGCTGCGCCCCATCACATACAGCGTCGCCAAGCAACTGGTGCCCGTCGCCAACAAGCCGGTCATCGAATACGGCATTGAGGCGATTCGCGAGTCCGGTGTCCGCGACTTCGGCATCATCGTCGGCGAGTCCGAAGCCGAGATACGCCAGGCGCTCGGCGACGGCTCGCGCTGGGACGCGAAATTCACCTTCATTCGCCAGGACGCGCCGCTGGGCCTGGCTCACGCCGTGCGGACCGCGCAGCCATACCTGCAAGATGATCGCTTCATTATGTATCTGGGCGACAACCTAATTAAGGGCGGCGTTAGGGAGTTGGTTCGGGAGTTTGAGGGGGGGGATTTCGACGCGTCCATACTGCTTACGCATGTGCCGAATCCGTGGGAGTTCGGAGTGGCCGAACTGGAAGGCGACCGCGTTCTGCGGCTGGAGGAAAAGCCGAAGGCGCCGAAGTCGGACTTGGCGCTTGTCGGAGTCTACTTGTTCACTCCCTTGGTCTTCGAAGCGATCAAGACGTTGAAGCCCAGTTTCCGAGGCGAATATGAGATCACGGACGCCATCCAGACGCTGATTGATTGGGGCAAGGACGTGCGTTATGAGATCGTGACCGGATGGTGGAAAGACACGGGCACAGTGGAGGCGATGCTGGAGGCGAACCGCTTGATACTTGAAGGCATGAAGCACACTGTCAAGGGCAAAATCGAAGACGCGAAGATCGAAGGGCCGGTTACGGTGGAGGAGGGCGCCAAGATTGTGCGCAGTACGGTCCGCGGCCCGGCGATAATCGGCGCCGGATGCGAGATATTGGATTCGTTCGTCGGTCCGTTCACGAGCATCGCGGACCGCACACGCGTGAAAGAGTCGGAGATAGAATACAGCATCGTGATGGACGACTGTTTTATTGACAATGTGGACGGCCGTATTTCCGGCAGTCTTATCGGACGCGGGGTGACTGTTACGCGATCACAGGGCAAGCCGAAGTCGGTTTGCCTTGTTCTGGGTGACAACTCGAGCGTCGTGATGCCTTAGTCCGCTTGTACCCCCTTCCGCCGGAGCGAAACGGGGAGAGAGG
Source organism: Armatimonadota bacterium (assembly GCA_022567555.1). Classification (GTDB taxonomy): domain Bacteria; phylum Armatimonadota; class Fimbriimonadia; order Fimbriimonadales; family ATM1; genus JADFGT01. Next base: position 20,649 of record JADFGT010000046.1, read on the forward strand.
CCGGCGGTTCCCCTTGGGTCTCAACGCTTTCCTGATTGCGCTTCTTTCGCGACCCAGGGGGAACCTTAAGGAGGGGGTTTGAGCGCGGGCGTTTGCGGCCGGATTCCCGTCCCCGGCCCTTCCCTCTTCGCGTCTTGCTCCGCAAAACGGCGAGGCGTCGGCGGACATTCAGCGCCACGGTCCGGCTGGGTAAGATTGGGAGTGGTGCACGAGCGGAGGCCTGCAAGCCATACCGGTTAGGAAAGGGGCGGTGCGGGCGCGGCGAGGTGGAGGGAAATATGAAATTTGAAGACGTAGTGGCCGGCATCCCAACGCTGACTGACCTCAGGAGGATCGCCGGCGCGCATGTGGTCGATCACAGCCAACTCGCCGACGATGAGCTGCGTGCTGCCATCCTGAAGGTGAAACCGCAGTACCTTCACCGGGAAACAGTCAATGCGAACCTTGATCGCGCCCTCTATCGCGAGGCAAGGACGGACTACCGCGTCTTGGCCCGACAGATTCTCGTAGATGTGCTACTCGACCAATACGATTTCGCCTTGCCATTTGCTCAGACCGAGGAGCGCGTCATTGGGTTTGAGCAGTCCATTGTGAATCGGTCAAACGAGACCGACTTGGTGGACTTGGCATGGGGCAGCACCGATTCGCAGCGCTACAAGGACATTCAGTTGTACAATTTTGTGTTGGTCGTAGCATGGGACCATGAGGACACAAAGTCTCCGGACGAAGTAAACCTGTTGCGGAAACTGAGAACCCGGTTGAAGATTAATGAGAATGACCATCGTCTGCTGGAGGCAAAGTTAGGAAAGTATCCAAAGCCGTCGAATGAACTTCACACGAGGGGCGAGATCAACCACGTGCGAAGGTATCTGCAAGGGCTTGGGTTGCTGTTTACCGTTCGGCAAGAGAATCGTGTAAATGTGGATGTGATTCCCGTTGAGCTCGCCGTGGTGATTCGGAGCGTCTTGGGCCTTGAACTTCGTAGCGATTCTTACGAGGAACTGCTTAACTACAGACTGATGCGCCGGAAGTCTCACTTGGCGGATGTGCTTGGGCGGATGGGGATGGAGGTCGGGCGGTATGAGACGATGGATGTGCTTTCTAAGCGGGTGCGGCAGTATGTCCCACCGTCCGAATCCATAGCCAGTAACTCACCGAGGTACGGCCTCAACAGCGACCAGCTGGCTTCATGGTGCCGCGAACTAGGACTGTCTGCCTCCGGGACCATAGAGGATCGGGTCGCGAAGATTATCTCGCACTTCGACCAACTTCGTCCTCGAGTAGAGGATGGTGCGGATGAGAGGGCTAGGTGGTATGAGTTCTATGAGGAGCTGGCGGCGCGCGACTATGAGATGCTTCGTGCCCAGCATGTTATCGAAAAGGACCTGGAAATCGAAGCCAAGTTTGAGGAGGCCACGCAGTACCTCTTCGCGGAGAAACTAAACCATACACCATTACACCAGTCCGGCACGAATCATCCAGACGGCCTGTTGAGTCTTCAGTCCATGTATCTCATGTGGGATAACAAATCGAAGGAGGAACCGGTCATCCTCAGGGAGCACATCGCGCAGTTCGATTCATACATGAACAAGGCTGACAAGGCGGTCCCTGTCTTCCTCGTTGTTGCCCCAGCATTTACGCAGGAGTCAGAGACCGAGGCCATCCGTTATCACGCAAAGCACTACGACCGAAACATCGTGCTAATCACCGCCAAGGAACTCATGAGCCTCGCTGACGAATGGTCGTCGGAGCGCAACAAGAAACGCGAGGAACCCTTTCCGCTCGGCCTTCTGGCGGCAACTGGGCGATACAATCGCGTGCGGCTTGGCGAATTGACCTAGGCCCAATTCGTGCACGACCGGAGGTGTGTTTGTGGGCACGTGGGAGATGGAACACTGGCACAACGACACCTCCCATATCAAGACTCCATAAGGGAGAAGAAACATGATTGCTGTCATTTTTTCGCTGCTGACCTCAGCCGGACAAGGAGTCCCTGTGCCGGCCCAGTACGGACAGGAGTGGTTCTACCCCGCAGATGCTCACGTTATCTACACTGAAAAATTGATTGAGGCCAACGTCGTCGCTATCGTGCGGCCCGTGGGACGTTCCTTCGGTGAGAGGCGGCCCATGAAAGACCTGCAGACCGGCGAACAGCCCGGGGACACATACGTGGCAACCGATGCGTTCCGCGTTGTGGACATTCCGCTCGGCGGGCTGGGCGACACTGTCCGGTCGCTGTTCGTCCATGGCTATCGGATTCTTGGCGCCAGTGACCTTCGCGACCGGCCGGACCCCGACCCGTCGAGCAACTACCTGCTGATCGCGAAGAAGCCGGTGGAGAACCGCGCCGTGTTTCCCGAACTCTCCCGCAAGTTCGGCGAGACGGCGCGTCAATGGTCTGTGCCGGTTCGCAACCCCGACGAAGTGGCCGGCTACGTGCTCCTGCGCACCGGGAAGTCCCGCGTGCACGCATCAGAGGACCGGAAGGAGATGATCCTTCTCTCTGTCGCCGAAGCGCTCGATGGGGCTTCAGACAAATCTGCCCGGCACATCACGA
>JADFGT010000121.1 GCA_022567555.1 Armatimonadota bacterium
TTGGGGTTGATATTCGATTGGGCGCAGCAACAAGACGCGTCGTTCGAGACAATCCGCGAGGCGTGCGAGTGGCTGACTCGATTCGCGGTTCAAGTACGCTATCCCTACGGTCGGGATCCGAGTCCGCAGAAAGCGCGCGAGGCCCTTGCCGCGGCTGAAGCGGCATACGATTTCGTTCTCGAGCGTTTGCCGGCGGAGGTTCGTCCCTGATCATGGCCTCCACCTTCGCCACATTCAAACGCCTGAAGGACAAGGGCATCGCCGCGCTCAAGCAGGGCGACTACGTCACCGCCAAGCCGTATCTGATTCAGGCCGCCGAGTGCATGATCGAGATTTCCGAGGAGAACAGCGACCCCAAGCAGAAGGCCGAACAGGAGGCCTACGCCAAGGAGCTGATCGATCTGGCCAGGGATTGCGGCCGCAAGGCCAAGCGCGGCGAGGGCAAAGGCGGGCACAAACGCGACCGGGCTCGGGACGACGAGGAGGGCGGGGCCGATGCCTCCGACTGGATCGTCAAGGAAAAGCCGGACATCAGTTTCGACGACATCGCCGGGCTCGAGGACGTCAAGCAAGACGTTCGCCTCAAGATGATCTATCCGTTCGCGCATCCGGAACTGGCTGGCAAGTACGGCATCACCGTCGGCGGCGGGGTTCTGCTCTACGGCCCACCGGGAACGGGTAAGACGATGATCGCCAAAGCCATCGCCCACGAGATCGACGCTACGTTCTTCGTCGTCAGCGCCGCCCAAATCCTCAGCAAATGGGTCGGCGAAGCGGAGCAAAACATTCGAAAGTTGTTTGAGGCCGCCAAGGCGGAGCCCACCTCGGTCATTTTTCTCGACGAAATCGACGCTCTGGTCCCACGGCGCAAGAGCGAAAGCTCGGCTGTCATGCAGCGGGTCGTGCCCCAGATTTTGCAGGAGTTGGAAGGATTTGATCGCACGGCGGAGCGGGCCCTATTATTCGTAGGGGCGACGAACAAGCCCTGGATGTTGGACGACGCGATTCTGCGGCCGGGAAGGCTCGACGCGAAAATCTATGTGGGCCTGCCCGACGCGCCGGCTCGATACCGAATGTTGGAGCTTTACCTCGGCGATAAGCCGCTGGCTGACGACGTGGAGTTCGGAGTTTTGTGCGATCGACTCGAAGGGTACAGCGGAGCCGACATCAGGAGCGTCGCTCAGCAATCGGCGCAGCGTCCGTTTCTCGAGGCGGTGGGCGGTAAAGAGGCTAGGCCCATCACGATGGCGGACGTTCTTTCGGTGATCGAGCAGACGCCGCCCTCGGTCAATCCGGCGGACCTGATTCGATTCGAGAGGTTCACCGACGGTCGGGGTTAAGGGGTGAGTCGTCGAGCGCGCTTCGCACGGTAGTGATCGTGCTTCGCCGCAGGTGAGTACAGAGATTGGACCGATGTCCACGAAATTTGATCCACAACTTTTCTTCCAGGAAGCAAACAACGTCGCTCTGCGTGTAGCCGGGTCGGAGCTGTTCGGTTTGCTCAACCGTTCTCTCGACCTGCCCGCAGCATGGGCGGCGATGGTGACGAGCGAAACGGGCGAGGACAAGGTCGTGGCGCCGGGTGGAATCGTCCAAGGCGGTCAGGATGATACCGTCGCGTTCGTTCGAGCGACGCCGATCGACGTCGCGTTCGAGACGGAAACGGTTCAGTCGCGCGACGGCTTTTCGTGCAAGGCTGAGGTTCGTGCGAGCGTTAGCGTGATTCCTGAGCGAAGCGAACTACGTTCGTTTCTCAGCGCCGTTATGGGCAGCCGCCGCGTTGCCCAGGCCAAAGGATTGGCGACGCACTTGCAGCCGGCGGTTCGCTCGGCGCTCGGGCAGTGCGTTTCTCGACACGACGCGGCCTCTCTTGTGAACGCTCGCGTGTGTGAGGACGTAGCGGATGCCGTTGCGGAGTCGCTCAAGGCAGCCTGTTTCTCCGCCGGCCTGACACAGACGCGACCACCGACGGTGCGGTTCGAGTCGACCGGGCTGCGGCAGGTTCAAAAGGAGCGCGAATCGGCTGCGGCGCGTAAGGTCAAGCACGACGCGGCTCACGAGCTGCAGCGGGCACTTGGTCGAGCGCGCGAGGAGCACCTCGACGACCTGGCATCCACGTTGGGTCGACTGAGCGAGCTTGCAACGGCGTCGCCGGACGTCGGACTGCCCGAGTTGCTTCGGACGTTCACCGAGAGGCAACGCGGCGAGCTGTATGAAGCGCTGTTCGCGGCCGATACCCCGGCTTCGACGACGCGGTGGATTGTTGTCGCCGCCGGAGATGAATTGCTCTTTTTCGATCCGCATGCGGGCGAGGCCCCCGCCCGTCGTGTCAAGGTGGGTGGCGTGGCGGGTCCGGTTCGCTCGATTCAGGTTATCACGAACGCTCAGGGCGGCGCTGAACTCTTGCTCGGGGCGGCTACCGGTGTCTACCTTTGGCACGTTGACGGCGAGGCCGCAAGCGAAACATATTTGGTGGAACACGCACCGGCTGTGCGCGGTGGGTTCAACTCCGTTACGATAGCGGGCGATCGCCTTTTCGCGTCGCACTCGGAACTAGGTCTGTGTGAATGGAAGCTTTCCGATCCGAGTACCCTGTGGGTGGGTTACCATCGCCAGGGCGCCCCCAAACCGGTGAACCAATCCGGCCATATTCCGTTCAGGCCAAATCCTATGCGCCAATCAATCTGTTGACCCTCATCCAGTAGCAAAGTGAGTCCACCGTTGATGTAGAACTGGTTCGAGTCGGCAGGCGCACCCGGCAGGAAGCCGTAGGTCTCGACATAAGCCCCCAATCGCTCCGTAAGAGAGACTCCGAACGCCGCGCTCGCGATGATTTGACTGAATCGCATGCCGTTTTCACTCGCATAAACGTAGCCGAGGTTGACGCCTGCGGACGACCGATCGGAAATGTCCCAACCGAAGGCGAGGACGGCTGAGGGCTGCCACTTTCTCTCGCTAACCTCCCGGTCTCCAATCGGCAACGAACTGGAAAGAATCAGCGCGATGGCGGGTTCGTTAGGGCGTGCGCGCTCGCCGCCGTCATTCAATCGGAATTTGAACCCGAGCGAGGGGTCTTCAAATCCTTCTGCATCGCTGGAGGAGTCCGAGGATAGAAAATAGGAGTTGGCAGCGAGGCGAATCTCAGAGCGGCGACTTACCGCGACCCGGAGCAGAACCTCTCCCACTGCGTGTTCGCTGTTGTCTGCGAGCCGGGAATATGTATAGCCGCTTTCAAGTTGCGCTCTGCCAAAGGGAACGGTCTCAGGGCTCTCGGTAAAATCCGGCCGGTCGGTGATGATGGGTCCGGGGTCTTGCAAAGAATCCCCCGTCCGCGCGAAACCGGTTGCTGCGAGCAGCGCGGATTCTCGGATCACCGGGGTGTGCAGCCAGGAAAGCATAAGGAGCATTAGCATTGATCCTTCAACAAAGAGCATGTTATCTCTCCTCTACCAGCCTGGATTTCGGGGGAATCGGCTGCCCGTGCGGACAGGTCTCCGGGTGCCCCATCAATTCGGCGATTCGGTCCTCGAACTCCTCGCTGATGTGGTGTTCCAGGATCTCCGCCTGCTCGTGGACCTCGTCAACGCCGAAGCCGAGGTGGTCCATTAGGTACCGCTCGATGAGGCGATGGTGGCGTATGACCTCCAAGGCCATCTCCTCGCCCGCATCCGTCAGCCGGACGCCGTAATAGGGCGTTCGCTCAACCCACCCCCTTTCGGCGAGCAGCCGCATCATCTTGCTCACGGCCGGCTGGCTGGTGCCCAGAAGGCCGGCGACCCGCTTCGTGGTGGCGGGTTCGCCGGACCGGGTCATCGTATAGACCGCTTTCAAGTAGTCCTGCACGGCAGGGCTCATGGCGCCCATTTTAACCATGGTTCACAAAAATTGTCAAGGGTTAATTATCTGGGCCCGGTGCCTGTCCCATGGATTCCCCGCCTCAAATAGGTAGTTCGGACCAAGTTTGGGGAACCCAAGGAGGCATCGGCCAGGCAGGCGCGGCACGCTAAGATGGCCCAAGCGTGAACGGCGGACTTCCAACAGTGGACAACCGGCAATCCCCGAAGGCAATCATCTTCGACCTGGACGGGACGCTGATTGACTCCGAGCCCTGGCACAAGCGGTCGGAGGTCGAAGCCCTGCGCGGATTCGGCGTCGAACTCACCGAACAGGACCTGGAGCCGTACATGGGCACGACGTTGCCGGACATGCTCGCCCGACTCGAAAAGACGTACGGCAAACCGCTCCCGGTCAACGGCTTCTTGGCCGTACAGCGACCCAGCCTCGTTGGCTTCATCCGACAAGAAATGAGGCTGTACGCAGACGCGGCCGCATGCTTGGATAGGGTATCCGGCCGGCGGCTCGCCCTGGCAACGTCCTCGATGCGCTGGTATATGGACGAGGTGTTCCGCCGCTTTTCGGAGTTGAAGGGGCGCTTTGAAGCGACCGTGTGCGAAGCCGACATCCGCCACAGCAAGCCGCACCCGGAGATCTTTCTGAAGGCCGCCGCCGGGCTGGGCCTCCGCCCGGAGCAGTGCACGGTGGTAGAGGACTCGCCGAGCGGCGTGCTCGCTGCGCGGCGAGCCGGGTGCCGCGTGGTCGGCATTGAGCGGGCGCCGGGCCGCGACCTGAGCGCGGCGCACGTCTTGATACGCTCTCTGAACGAACTGGAGGCGGCCCTGGCGGCGTCGCACGGTTAGGCCGGGGGGCCCAAGACAGCGGCCTGCGCCCGGCCCATTTCGACGTCACTCGCCTATCGCCTTGATTATCATTCGCTTGCGGCGCCGGCCGTCGAACTCAGCATAAAAGACCTGCTGCCACGGGCCCAAATCCAGTTTGCCGTCGGTTATCGGAAGGATCACTTGATGGTGCATGATCAAGTTCTTCAGGTGAGCTGCGCCGTTCTCTTCGCCGGTTCTGTGATGGCGATACTTCTTGTCCGGAGCCAGACCATTAAGCCACTCCATGATGTCCTCGATCAGACCGTCCTCCCAGTCGTTCACATAGACGGCGGCGGTGATGTGCATCGCGCTCACCAAGCAGAACCCCTCCTTGATGCCGGAACGCTCCACCACGCCCGCGACTTTGTCCGTGATGCGGATGAACTCTTGCCGCTTCTTGGTTTCAAACCAAACGTATTCGGTGACGGATTTCATAATGGTAAGGATAACACCTAAACCAGAGGCGCGCAGTAACTCAACTTCGACGCCGAGGCGCAGACTGCGAGGAGGCAGGGGCGATTCTCTGCGCCTTCGGAGTTATCACCGGCGCCGCCGAAACGTTATTCGCGGCAGAAACCGTCCGGTTGCGCGCCGATACTCCTCATACTCCGGGTACGCGCGAAGCAGGCGCCCCTCCTCGTGGCGCGATTTGAAGTCAAAGAAGACGGCAAGAACCAGCACTCCGCCGAGCGGCCACCAGCCGCCTTGTATGACGGCCGCGCCGAGCGAGCAAAGCATCAGACCGAGATACATAGGATGGCGGACACGTGCGTAAACGCCCGACCTAATCAGCCCGACGGCACGCCTCGGCTCCGGCAACGACGTCAGGTCCGATCCGTGCGGAATGAACGACATGATGATAATGAGTGCGCCCACGATCAGAAGAAGAATGGCGGCTGGTGTCCAGGGCGGCCGCGGCCAGCCCGGATCCAGAAAGAACGAAGCAGCCAACACACCGAACGCGGCAACCTGTCCCAAAACCCACCATCCGCCTTTCTCGAAGAACGCTCTTATTGCCACGGTCAATCAATCCCTGCTTTCGCAACGCGAAGCGCCGCCGTCACGCCTACGGTCGGAGCGTTCATCCACCGGCAGCGAGCGCAATTCGATACTTCCATGTGGTGTAGGGGGAGGGTCAATCAACAGCCACGTTATCAATCAGCCTCACTCCTCCGATGTGCGCGGCAGCGATGACGCGGGCACCTTTATTCGGAGCGTCAATCGGCTCGAGTGTCATGCCGTCCACTGCCGCAATGTAATCCACTTTCGAAAAACCGGACGCCAGCAGCCGGTCTATGGCCTCGCGCTCTACCGCTCGGGGATCTCGGCCGCCGACTACTGACTCAGCGGCAACATGAAGCGTGTGATACAGGGCGGCAGCCTTCGTCCGGTCGTTCGGCGCCAGGCGCGCGTTGCGCGATGACATCGCGAGGCCGTCCGGCTCGCGAACGGTGGGCCCGTATCTGAGTTCGACCGGGAAGTTTAGGTCTTTCACCATGCGCTCAACCACCCGGCACTGCTGCCAATCCTTCTCGCCGAAATAGGCAGAATCGGGCTGCACGATATTCAGTAGCTTCGCGACGACCGTGGCTACACCCAAGAGGTGGCCGGGCCGGAACTCGCCCTCCCAGCGCTCGCTCAGACTGCGCACGCAGACCTCAGTCGCACTGTCTCCGCCGGTGTACATCTCCTCCACCAAAGGAAGGAACGCCAGGTCGCAGCCGGCCGCCTCGGCCAGGCGCAGGTCGCGCTCCTCGTCGCGCGGATACGCGGCCGGGTCTTCGCCGTCGCCGAACTGCGTCGGGTTTATGAAAATGGATACGACGACGACGCCGATTGACGATTTACGATTGTCGATCGACGATACCCCCCCCTGAAATGCTGCGCCTTCCTGGCCGGCACCCGCAATCTTG
>JADFGT010000122.1 GCA_022567555.1 Armatimonadota bacterium
CGCCGGCATTGTTCACCAGCAAGCTCAGACCGCCGGCCTGCGTTTCGATCTGCTCGAACATCGCGGTCACCTGCCGGCTGTCTCCCACGTCGGCTTGCAGGATGAAACAACGTCGGCCTGTCCGGCGAATCGTCGCGGCCGTCGCTTCCGCCCCCGCTTCGTCCCGGTTGTAGTTGACGCCGACGTCCCAGCCGGCCTCGGCGAGTCCCACGGCAATGCCCCGTCCGACTCCTTTGCTCGAACCGGTCACCAGCGCCACTTTTTCTTCCGTCTTCATCTCGGTGCGATCCATGCTGCGCTCTCCTGCGATGCGAACGAATTTCAAAGCGTGGCGGGGACCGCCCAATGATCGCGACGGTACTCTCGGCGGATCAGCTTGTCGGCCTCGTCGTCGCCAACGATTCGCTCGGTCTTGGGATCGAACGTCACGGCTCGCCGGGTCCGTGCCACGATGTTGCCGAGATGGCAGAGCGTCGACGAAAGGTGACCGACTTCGATGTCGGCGTTCGGCCGATCGCCCGATTTGATCGCGTCCAGGAAGTCTCGCTGGTGCGCGTCCTCGGGACTGTCGAGCTTTTCACTCTTGATCAACTTGTTGTCGCCGCCGAAGACCTGAATCCCTGTTTGTCCCAGCGTCATCATGCCCTCCGTCCCGTAAAAGAACACGCTGTTGCCTTGGGCGTCCTGGCGATAGGGCGACCAGATGCGCTGTTCGTACATCAGCAGCCGTCGTCTGCCAATCTTGCCGTCGCCCGGATACTCGAACGTGATGGTGTAAGTGTCCGGGAACTGCTGATCGTCGTCGAAGAACAGTTTCGAGCCGTAGCCGGCGACGAAGGTCGGATGCGTTTCCACGCCCAGTCCCCAACGGGCGACGTCGATCCCGTTGGGAACGACGACGGTCCGCTCGGCCGGAAAACCCCGTGCGATCGCATGATCTCTGCCGGCATGAGAATTGCTGATGATCAGGTCGGGGATTCCGCTCAGCCGGCGCTCCAATACGTAACTCAGGCGCGACAGCCGGTCGTAAAGCGAGGGGTCCATATTGGATGCTCGCACGCCCCAGACCACGCGCAGGTGGGAAGTCAAGGGCTTCGCCAGGGCGGCAAGGATGTTGGGCACGGGAAGGTAGCCATGGAGGATCTGTGGCCGTTCCCGCCGGACCATAGCGCCAAGCCGCAGGAGAAAGCCGGCGAGGTCCCAGCGGCCGGACTTGCCCAGATAGATGAGAGGCACGCCGGCCTCTTGCGCTTCGTCGTCCAGCCCGCCCTCGCGGTAAAACAACGCGATCCGGGCGTCGATGTCTCTTCCGCGTAGGCCTTTTACCAGGGTGACCAGCTGTCGTTCCGCGCCGCCCCGACCCAGAGAGCGGGACAAGAAAATCACCTTCATGACGCGCCGTAAGGTCCCATTTGTAGGATCAGAATGGAACCAGACACGACGAGATCTTGGTCGGCTCTGGCTCGTAGGTACCGACAGAATCTTCGAGATTCACCAGGCATAATCAGCGAGTTGTGTCCCGTAAGCAATCAGTCATCGGAGATGACGGGTCGGATAAAGACGAACTCGTTGCAGCCGATGCCGCCGGCACAAGTCTTTAGGCGCTCGAGGACAAATCCGCGTCGGTGATAGAATTCGAAGATCTCCTCCGGCTTGGCAATTTCGAAGGGATAGCCGCCTACCCAATCCACGATATCCCGCCAGGGAGACATCCCGCGGTCGCGACGGTATTCCCGCCATGAGCCCAAAGGGTCTCCCTTGAACAGGTCCCTGACGAAGGTAAGGCTCCACTGACGAATGAGTGTGTAAACTTCGAGCGGAAAACCGAACGGCCGGGGAAGCCGGTTGTAGAGTCTCTTGATGAAGGCCCAGCGGCGGCTCGCGCGACCCTGATCGTTGTAAATTGAAATGAACAGCTTACCGCCTTCCGCGACCGAAGGGGCCACGTTATCCAATGCCCGCCACATGTCGCCGCTGTGATGCAGGACGCCCCAGGCGTAGACCACGTCGAATCGGCCCAGAGAGCGCATGTATTCCGCATCCAGAACCGACCCCCGCTCGATTTGCCACTCGATATCCTCGGGAAGGTACCTCCGCTTTAGCTCCCGGGTGCAGGCGACAGATTGCGAGTCATAGTCGAAGGAATGAACCCGAGCCCCCAGACGCTTCGCCGCCAAGGAGAACAGGCCACTGCCGGAGCCGACATCGAGGAAGGTCCTACCGGCCAGCGTGTCGCCACCAAGCATGTCCTTAATCGACTCTTCGGCGATCCGGGTGCGGTTATCGTCGAGCACCTCAAGAAAACGTTGCCAATTCCGACCGAAGGCGAACCGGTCTTTGTCCGAAACCTCACCGCCCATCGAACGTGCCCGTCTCCAGTGGCGTTCGCCCCCATATGGCGATCATGCGGTCAATGCCGGAGCGTTCAGTCACCGGCCGCGTCACGCGCGTTCTCGGTGGAGACGCCCCGACAATTGTTCTTCGTATGGAGAATTGATTTGGCCGCAATCGAGATCCCCCGTCACCCGACGCGCGAGATCGTTAGGCATTATCTTCGGGCCAACAAGGCCAGGCAGTGGTGTTCTCGACCTGGGTTGCGACCATGAGATTCATCATAGGTTCCGCGAGGACTTGGGGTTCGCACGTATCAGTCTGAACCAAGGAGGCCGGCAGACGATGCCTCCTGGCGACGCACACGCCGCAGCGTTCTTTCCGGATGTAGCGAATCGGCAAAATCGCTTCCCGCTGCAAGCCTGCGGCGAAAGCATGGGTCCCATCGCCCGGGTTTTCGTCGACGATTAGCCACTCGCGGTTGCGGTATGTCTGAGACTGCGGCCTTCACGCACGCCTTGCCGGGTTTGGCTCCGATCGTAGGTGGGCATAAAACGGCACAGTGATAGCTATAGCCAGGGCCTGCTTCGTTCTTGTACTTGCCGCCCATCTCGCTCCCTATCTCTCCAGGACAACCTCGTGGATAATTGCTTCCCACGCTCCCATGACCTTCTCTGTGGCGAACCGCTTCGAGACCTGCACCGCGCGGACGGCTAACCGCCGGCGTTCAGCGTCATCTGACATGAGCCGCGTCATCGCCTCGGTCAGCGCTTCGACATTCTCCGTCGGCACAATTACGCCGTCGACTCGCTCACGGACGATTTCCCGCGTGCCACCTCCGGCTTCCGTGGCCATTACCGCTAGGCCACAGGCCATGGCTTCGCACAGCGCGCAGGGAAAGCCCTCGAAACGCGAAGACAGGACGAAAAGATCCGCCTGCCGTAGAAAGCTGTATGGGTCCTGGACCGCTCCAGGGAGATCGAGCCGGCCTGCTAGCCCCAGACAATCACTTAAGTCCTCGAGCTGTTGCCGCATCGGGCCTTCTCCCAGGATGGTGAGACGCCAATCGGGGAAATGGTCTTTAAGGCGCGCAAATGCCTCCAGCAGTAGATCGAATCCCTTCTCGGGAGCCAGGCGACCCACTGCGATGACAGCCGGCCGAGCGAGGGAAGGGCCTGCTGCTGCTGTGCCCTCCTGCGGGATGAGCACCGGATTGGTCATGACCCGGATTTTCGGCTGAAGGCTCGAAGGAAAGTAGTCGGCGGCTTTCCGGGTGACGACAGTCAAACGGTCCGCAGTCGGGTAGGTCCAGTGGCGGAGCGCCTCCCAGTTGCCGCTGATTGAGTACAGGGCGGGGTCGGTGTGTTCGGATACAATCACCGGAACGCCTAATCCCCGTGTCGACAATAGGGTAATAACGTTGGTCGTCTCCATGAAGCTGATCACCACATCGGGGCGGCTGTTCCGGATGGTCCGGCGGAGCACCAGGATGCGCCTCAAGTTGTTCCACACGGCGGCCGGCAGATTGGCCGAGTCGGTGGCCACCCCAAGAGGCCGGTAGTCCACCGCTGAAGACAGATCGTAGAACCGCTCGACGCTCGCCCCAGAGAGGGTGATCAGGGTAGGGCTCCAGCCTTTCTCGGCCCAGTAATTGGCCATATTGGCCATGACCCGTTGGGCCCCGCCGCAGGTCAGAGCCGATATGACGAGGGTTATCCGCATTACCGCGACCCGCCCCGGTCCTTCGGTTGCCAGCGCCAATTTGTCACGGACGGGGCGCCCATGATTACCAGAGACCCAGGAAGCCCGGTCCGAGGCGACGGCCAACGGCCCGCGCGAGATGATCGAAAATGTACCAGGGCAGCCGCCGGTCCATAGCCAGCAATCGCCGCAGCACGTCGGTCGAGCCCGCTTCCAGGGGTGGGCGAAGAAGGCCGCAGACGGCGGAGGCCACAGCCTCCCGCCGCAAAACTCTCAGGCTAGGCGGTCCAGCATAGCGGCTGGCAAACGCCGCAAACAGGTCGAGGTAGAGCCCAGCTAGCGCCGTGCGCCGAACGCCTGAACCCGGCGGCGGCTTCCGGCCGCCGAGAAAAAATTGCTGAATCTGCCCGACCCGTTCGGGGGTGACGGGAAAATCGGGCAGGTTTTCGCCAATGGTGCGTAACGCCACGACCTGGCCGTTCTCAAATTGAGTTTGCCACCGCTGGTTGCTCACGCTGTCCTCGTGGGTGCGAAGCTTCATTAGCGGCTCGGCGAGGTTGGCGCCGCCCGTGTGCCGCAGCACGCGGGTCCACAGTTCATAGTCCTGGGCAGTCTCGAAGGTATCGTCATAGCGCAGGGCATTCTGTATGAGGACAGCGCGGCGCAACATAACGGTGGGATGGGCGAAGGGGTTTTCCAGCAGGATCTTCCAGCGAATGAGCAGGTCGCCCGTGGTAACGCAACCGCCGCCTCGGTCTCGGCCCCGGCCGTCGATGAACCGGTAGCTGGTTCCGAGCAGGCCGGTCTCGGCATGGCCGTTCAGAAAGGTGACCTGCTTTTCCAGGCGGTGGCGCGTGGCCACGTCGTCCGCGTCCATGCGTGCCAGATAGGCGCCGCGCGCCAGATCGAACGCTTTGTTGAGGGAGCGGGCGAGGCCCAAGTTCACGCCGTTGGCAGCCAGGATGATCCGCCGGTCGGTATAGCTCTCCAGTATTCTCCGCGAGCCATCGCACGAGCCGTCGTCGACGATGATGAACTCGAAGTTGCTGAAGGTCTGGCCGAGGATGCTATCGACGGCCTCGCGCAGGAAACGCTCTCCGTTATAGACCGACATTATCACGCTGACTTTGGCGGTCATCCGGTCGCGCTCCGGGCCCTATGTTGCGTCCGCCGCGACACTTCGCAAAAGCGATAGTTCCATTTCTGCAATGCGCTCCAAGGCGAAGTGATTGACAACGAAACGGCGAGCGTTACCGCCGAGTTCGTCGCACAGGTCGGGCCGCGCCAGCAGGTGCCGAATCGCCGCCCGGATGCTTTCCGGGTCAGTGCCGCACAACCACCCGGTTTTGCCATGGCGAATAACCTCACGGATACCCGGCGAGTCGGCGCCGATAACAGCGAGGCCACAGGCCATGGCCTCGATCAGGGCCTTGGGGTGGCCTTCGTACCAGGAAGGCAGAGCGAACAGCCTGGCACGGCTTAGGCAGGCAGGGAGTTGCGCGTTGGGGACGCTCCCCTGCCACCGCACCCTGTCCCGAAGATCGTCAAAACCAGTCTCCAATTCACGGCGCAGCGGACCTGCGCCGATGAGCATTACTTTGATATCGAGCGGCCGTATGGCCTCGAGCAGGGACAACAGGTTCTTTTCGGGTGTCAGACGGCCCACAAAGATCAGGTCTAGGTCGGGCGCGCGACCGGGGGCCGCGCAAAACCGATCGGTTTCCACATAGTTCGGGATGATTGCTGTATATGCAGCCACGGTCGGCAGTCGTTCCGCGATGTTAGCGGCCATCGCCGAGGTGGTGACCACCACCTGCCGAGCGGCCCGAAAGACCTCTGCCTCGACCGCCCAGGCCCGGCGCGCCGGGGCTGAGTCCTTGCCCTCTTCTCGGGCGGTATTCAGCGACCACATATAGCCACATCGGGCGATGAGCGGTTTGTGCCAGACACGCGCTGCCCGCAGCGCAATGTCGGCACCATTGGTTTGGTTGGTCTTGATGATGTCGCTGTCCTTGAGCCAAGAGCCATGAAGCCACGGCAGAAGCCGCCCATAGACCGCTTGCGGCAGCCGCCAGCGGTTCACCAGGATCTGAATACCGGGTATGCGCTCGGCGTAATCGAGGTCACTCGCGTCCCCAAAGGTCACGAAACCAACCTCTACACCCTGCGCCTGGAGCCGCTGATAGAGCGCGACCTCCCGTGTGAACATCCCGATTTGATCCCAAGCGCGCAAGGACATGCCGCGAGTAAAAAACAGGGTAAGGCGCATTATCGTTGGAAAAAAACCTGTGGCGAAAACTCTGTTGTCCCGGCCCTTATACCAAATCTCAGGTTCTTCGACGTTTCAGATGGAATCGAAGAGGTTTCCGATGGGTGCCGCGATCAGATAGATCATGGTGATGAAGGTGGCGGTGTTGCGGTATCCGCGCGCCCTTGCCCGCGCGGCCTGGAACAGGCCGTTGAGGCCCTCGATGCGGGCGTTGTTGTGGGTTGACGTCCAGCGCTGAAGGATGCGCTCGAGATGCTTTTCGAAGGTTTCGAGCGCCTTTCTGACGG
>JADFGT010000047.1 GCA_022567555.1 Armatimonadota bacterium
CCGGGTGAGTTGTAGGTTCGTCTTCTCTTGCTCAGGGTGGACATCGGAACGTAGACCGATTATCCCTGAGATTGGGAACACAGGGCGCGGACGATGAAAGTGCGCATCCCAATCTCAGGGGCACCCGCGATGGAGACTCGCCAACATGTCCACGGCACACGGCGTCGGCGTCCGCTACTTCTCGATCTTCATGGTCCAGTTGTCGTTGCGGGGGAAGCCGGCGGCGACAAGGAAACTGTCATTGAGCTCGTCGTAGGCCATTCCACCGTGCTCCCGAGAGGCCGGCGACCCAGATGGAGACAACACGGTCCACTCGTCAGTTGCGCCGTCGAACGTCCAAGTATCCATATCCCCCGATCCTTCATCGGTGCCGATCAACACGAGCATCCCGATCTTCCGGTCATAGACCAAGCTCCCGTGGCTTGCGGTCGGGGAGGCACCGGTCTCTAGCTTCGTCCAGTCGCCGTTCTCATAGGCCCAAGTCCCCACGCCTGCAAGGCTACGGCCCGACGCCCCAATGAACAGAATCGTCCTCTTGCTCACCGGATCGTACGCCATCTTGACGTGGTCCTGCGATGGGGGCCTGTGCTCCGAACCGACCGACCGCCAGGCGTTCGTGGAACGGCTGTACTCCCAAGTGCCGTCGAACGACGCCCCGCCGCCGGTCCGCCTGCCGCCGTACATGACTACGACGTCTCTATCCGAGTCATAAACCATGCCGTGCATCTGTCTGGCGTCGGGGGGATTGTCCGGGGAGAGCTCAGTCCACGTGTTCAGCGCCGAGTCGTACTCCCACAGGTCATTGAATGCCCGAGTGAAGTCGTCGCCACCGAACATGAGCACTGTCTCTCGGACAGGGTCGTAGACCATCGCGTGGGTCCCCCGATAAGGGGGAGATGCGGCAGGTTGGGCGTTGGCCCAGGTGTGAGTCTTGCAGTCGTAGACCCAAGTTTCGTCGAGAGGGTCCCACTCGTCGTCGCGGCCTCCAAACGCGACGATCTGTTCGTGAGCCGCGTCGTAGACCATCGCAAACTCGGTTCTCATGGGTTGCCCGTCCGTCGAGGATGGCGCCCAATCTGCAGTACCTCGGCCGGCCACGCGGCCACTCTGAGTGCTCCCGAACGGCGTGCACGAAGCGGCGACGGCCAGCAAGATAAAGCCGATCGGTAAGCCTCTGATGGTGCGCTGGTAGTTCATTGTCTTTCCTGCGTTTCATGCCTCAATTGCTCCCGCTGTTGAGGCGGACATCCTCATCAGGCACAGCCTACCCCTGCGCCGCAACCACCAGCGCATCCGCCACCGGTCGTCTTGCGGATGCCGGGCCTCGGCTGCTCGTAGGCCGTTCGTGGACAAGTTGGCATGCGGAGAGCGGAGTTCCGGCGCATATGGAGACTCGCCAACATGTCCACGGCACACGGTCTTGACTTCACTCACCCCGGGGCACCCGGCGAGTAGCTGCCTGATCGGGATCTCGACTTCACTCATTCAAGGCACCCGGCGCGTCCGGCTCGTACGGCAAAAAGGACTTGAGTTCTCGAGAAGACGAAATGAGATTCTCTATTTCCTTGTTGCGGGCATCGATCGAGTAGGGCCCTCTGTTGGAAGCAATTCTCTCACGTAATTTACGTGTGAAGTCGTGTCCTGTCTTGCGCGCAGCTTGAATCTCGATCGTAGTGGCGAGTTGAAACTTCGCGGTCTTCAGCCCGTTCTGAATGCCACCCTGAATGGAGTCGCGCATCTTCCACACAATGTGGCACAGTGCGTACATCTGTTCTGAAGACTTTCGGTTGTCTGCCAACTCAAAGCGGAGTTCGTCCAAAGCGCAAGTAAAGAACGTAACGAGAAGATACACGGGCTTTTCGAAGTACAAAGATTGCTGTTCACAGAACTCGAGAATGTCCCCGATCAGTTGCTGCGTCTTCTCGAATTCGGATTCTTGAAGTTCGTCTTGTCCGTAGATCGGGGATCGCTCCGGGCGCTCAAGCGCCCGCGTGCCTTTTGCCACTGGGGCAAGGTGTCGCTCCAGTTCTTGAAGGAGCCCGAGGAGCTGTTCCGAAGCCTTAACACGTTTCACAATCAAACGCTCTTCGTATTTGACCTCAGTCTGCCAGCGTCGCTGTATCGCGGCGAGCCTCCAGTTGAACAGTATCGTCAGAAGCGACGCAACAATGCCTGCACCAAGCGTTGTCAGAATCATTATCCAAATGCTCACCCCCATTTTACTCACTCAACATGGCCTGGTTCGAGGCCTCAGCTGGTCGGTCTGTTGAGACATTGAGCCCTGAACACTGATGGCTAGCCACGACGCACGACTTTGAATTCACTCATTGGCTCCATCCGGCGGCAACCATACTGGTTTCCCGTCTTCACCCTCCAGTGCCAGATCGGCGCCTGGAGTCGTGGTTAGGACCCGCGTCCACTCGGAGGCGCAGAGGATCCAGACTTCGCTCCTGCCGACATTGTCGACACACACGCCAGCAGTGCAGCCTTGCCCAAACACAGTAAAGAACCAGAAATCTGACTCGCCAGGGCTCTTATTCCACTGAACGCGCGCGATCTTCAGTTGCTGAAGAGATGCTGCTTTCGACTGCCGGAAGGCGTGGTCTGCCGAATGGCCCTGTTCAAGTTCACACCACCGTATGACCATGATTATCCAACTTTCGATGCCTCAACTGGCTTTCTTGTTGAGGCAAGGTATCTAGTTCTCCCGCATCGCCGCCGATGCCTGGCATCTTTAGTGCAAGAACTGCAAATCGCGTAAGACGGATTCTATGCCTGCACGGTGTTGTGGCGGGCAGGGATGTTTGCGCGTGGCGTGCGTGACGTTACGCGCAGTCCGGCGGATCGGCAGCCCATTCAGTTCTTTGACGTCGGCTATCCAGCAGGGCTTGATCGTCCTACCGAATCGCCGTCGATACTCGGATGCAATCACTCGATAAGTGTCCACTATTTACTCCACCTCCACTATTATAGCCGTCGCCTCCCCGCCGCTGGCGTTCGGATTCGGGCCAGTCAGTACCATCTTCCCGTGACTTTACCCACTAACCACGGCAGCCGCAGACAACCCTCCTCCCCGGACAGACTGCCATGGAATCCGCGGCCGCCGGGTCCGCGGCCTGATGCGGGGCCGGCCCCTATCGTCAATCGTCATCCGGCCATGGCCTATCGCCAGTCGCACCCCGGCGTTGAGCCGAAGGCCGCGTGTGCGTTAGAATGGACCCAGCACCGAGGGAGTCGCCGTTTGCAGAAACTCGCAGGGATCGTGTTGGCCGCCGGAAAGGGCACCCGGATGAAGTCCGCCCTTCCGAAGGCGCTTCATCGCCTCTGCGGCCTCCCGATGGCCGAGCACGTGGGCCGGGCGATGATCGAGGCGGGGGTCGAGCGGCCGATAATGGTCGTCGGCTACGGCGCCGAGCGGGTGAAGGCCGAACTCGGCGACAAGTATGAGTACGTTGTCCAGGAGGAGCAGAATGGGACCGGCCACGCCTGCCTGATGGCGCTGCCCGCGCTCGGAAACCGTGACGGCCCGATCCTGGTCGCCCCCGGCGACGCGCCGCTGATAACGGGAGAAGCGCTGGCCTCGCTCACCGGCGCGGCCCTGGAGCATTCCGCCCAGTGCGCGCTCGCCACCTGCGAAATGTCCGACCCCACCGGCTACGGAAGGGTGGTGAGGGACGATTCGGGCCGGCCTGTGCGAATCGTCGAGGAGGCGGACGCCGACGACAGCCAGAAACAGATAGGGGAGGTCTGCACCTCGTTTTACTGTTTTGAGCCTTCGGTCCTGCGCGAACTGCTGCCGCAGTTGGGCACAGAGAACGCGAAGGGCGAGCAGTACCTGACCGACCTGATAGCCCTCATCGCCGAACGCGGCGGGAAGAGCGTGACGTTGAAGTTCGAGGACGCGCGCCTGCTGGAGGGCGTGAACGACCGCTGGCAACTCGCCTCGGCGGCGAAAGCGCTCAGGCTCAGGGTGCTGAAGCGGCTCGCTCTGGACGGCGTCACGGTCGAGGACCCGGACAGCACGTACGTTGACGCGGGCGTGGAGATTGGCGAGGACACGGTCATCCGGCCGATGACCGTCGTCGAGGGCGACACGAAGATCGGCTCCGGGTGCGAGATCGGTCCGCAGACGCGGGTCACGGAGTGCGAAATCGGCGATGGATGCACGGTGTTCATGAGCCACCTGAACCGGGCGAGGATAGGCCGGGGATGCCGCGTGGGGCCGTTCGCGAACCTGCGGCCGGGCACGTCGCTGGGCGAGCGCGTGAAGGTCGGCAACTACGTGGAGATAAAAAACGCCGAGGTCGGAGAGGATGCGAGCCTCGCGCATCTAACTTATGTGGGCGACGCGACGGTGGGTCCGCGCACGAACATAGGCGCGGGCACAATCGTATGCAACTATGACGGGCTCAAGAAGCACGTCACCGAGATCGGCGCGGACGTGTTCATCGGGTCGAACTCGACGCTGGTTGCGCCCCTGAAGATAGGCGACGGGGCGATGACAGCCGGCGGAAGTGTCATAACGGAGGACGTGCCCAACGATGCGCTGGCAATCGGCCGAGGCCGCCAAGTGAACAAGGAGGGATGGGCAAAGATATGGAGACGAAGGAAGCCAGGAAAAAAGTCGTAGCGCCGGTCAGAGCGATGGAACAAGATGACCTCTCGACGCTGAAACTGTTCACAGGCAACGCTCATCCGGGCCTGGCGCAGAAAATCGCCGACTACCTGGGCATCGAGATGGGCCGCCTCACCTGCTCGCGGTTCCAGGACGGCGAGGTGCGCTTGCAGGTGAACGAAAGCGCGAGGGGCTGCGACATCTTTCTGATTCAGCCAACGTGCTCGCCCGCGAACGAGCACATCATGGAAGTGCTCATCATGCTGGACGCCTTCCGGCGCGCGTCCGCGCGGCGGGTCACCGTCGTCATTCCCTACTACGGGTATGCGCGGCAGGACAAGAAGATTAAGCCGCGCGAACCGGTGACGGCGCGCCTGGTGGCAAACCTGATAACGATGGCCGGGGCCCACCGCATCCTGACCTGCGACCTGCACGCCGAGCAGATCCAGGGTTTCTTCGACATCCCGGTTGACCACTTGTACATGGGCCCGACGATTGGGCGCTACCTGTCGGAGGAGGGGTTCGGCGACAAGGACGCCGTGATCGTGTCACCGGACGTCGGCGGTGTGCCACGGACCCGTGCATTGGCCGAAATGTTGGGCAAGCCATTGGCCATCATCGTGAAACGCCGCCCCGAGCCCGGCAACGTGGACCTGATGGAGATAATCGGCGACGTGAAGGGCAAAGCCTGCATCATGATTGACGACATGGTAGACACGGGCGGGTCGGTCCTTCAGGGCACTACAGCGCTCTTGGAACGGGGCGCGACGGACGTGATCGTGACCTGCACCCATCCCGTTTTCAGCGGGGACGCCTCAGAGCGCTTGCAGGCCAGCCCCATCAGCCGCGTAATCTGCACCGACACTATCCCGATCAGGGACCAAGAGCAGTTCTCGAAACTGACCGTTCTTCCGGCTGCGCCGCTGCTGGGCGAGGCAATCCGGCGCATCCACCTGAACCAATCGGTGAGCAGTCTGTTCGACACTTGGCCGTAGGGCGGGTCATGTTCACCGAATCATCGGCAGCGCCTGGACAGTCATAGGGAATGGAACGGAGCGACGGACCGGAGCTGCGCTGGAGCGTGCACATGGCCAGGCGCGAGCCCCGAAAGGCAGGGTACGTGGTTCTGGCGGCCGTGGTCGCCGGGATCTTCGGCGTGGTCCTGATCGAGAGCGTGTGGATGTTCCCTATGGGTGTGGCGGTGATCTTGGTGAGCACGGCGGATTTCCTGCTCCCCGTCCGCTTCGAGGTTTCGGCGCGTGGTGCGCGGCGGCGCTGTGGACTGAGCGTGTCCGCGATCGGCTGGGAGAGCGTCAGGCGCGTGGCGGTCGGCGAGGACGGGGTGAAACTGTCGCCCCTCGAGAGGAGGACCAGGCTGGCGCCGTTCCGAGGGGTTTTTCTGCAGGCGGACGGGAACAGGCAGGAGATTCTGGATGCTATCTCGTATTGGAGGAATCAGCATGCTGCGGATGTGGGAAAAGCCGCTCACGGAGGAGCAGAAAAACGCGATGATCGAGAGGCTGGCGGTTCAAATCAAGAAGCGCCGCCTTGAAACGCCGGCGATCCTGTTCCTTGAGATGCACAAGCCGCTCGCCAACGTCGCGGGGCACGCCGCCATTGCCTTCTCACCGTTCGTCATGCCGTTCCTCGGGTTCAAGACGGTGGACGAGTACTCGCTCTTCTTTTCGGACCGCGAGAACATCGAGGCGCTGATCCGGTGCCTTGAGGAGCGGGCGCCGAAAGAAGAGAAGCAAGAAAGAGCGGAGGGTCCGCCCTGATGGAACTCCAGGACTATTGGCTGCAATACAAACTGGAGTGGGGCTGGGTGGAGTACGGGACGATCCTGCTCGTTGTCGCGTTCATTTTGTACAACATCGTCCGCGCCGGACGAGGCAAGGGTGTGACCATCCGCCGCATTCCGGGTCTGGACCAGATCGATGAAGCGGTTGGCCGGGCCACCGAGGTTGGGCGGCCGATATTGATGGTTCCCGGACTGGGCGTCTTGGACGGAATTACCGTCCAGGCGATTACGATTTTCAGTTCGATTGTCCGAACTGCGGTACGTTTCGGTACGCCTATCCGGCTGCTGAACTACGACGGAGCGGTCTACGCGGTAGCGCAGGAGATCGTGCGCGACGTGTATCTTAGCGAGGGCGTCCCGGAACAGTTCGACCCTGACAGCGTAAGGTTCGTCAGCGACCGCCAGTTCGCATTCGCCGCCGGTGTCGCCGGTGTGATTCAGCGCGAGAAGGTTGCAGCCACTTTCTTCATGGGCGCCTTTTACGCAGAGTCCATCATCATGGCGGAGAACGCCAATATGGTGGGCGCGATTCAGGTTGCGGCTACGACGCAGTTCATTCAGACGCCGTTCTTCATCGCCACGTGCGACTATGTGCTGTTGGGCGACGAGTTCTACGCCGCGAGCGCATACCTGGGGCGGCAGCCTGTGCTGCTGGGGAGCTTAGTCGGAGCAGACTGGGCGAAGATGGTGTTCGTCATGTTCGTGCTAATCGCGGCCATTGCGCACTCTTTCGAAGCGCGGACCCCGGTTCCCGCGGACGAAAGGCAGGACCTTGGGTTTGCCGATGGACAGATATACAAGGATCGCCCACAGTTGTTCTTTGGGAAGATGACGAAGGCGAGTCGATTCTGAGGTCCTACTGATGAACTGGTTGATCGCGCAAGTCGAATCGCCCGAACCCGGTTTCTGGGGCCTTCCGCATACGGACGCCCCACTTCTTACGCAGGGCTTTTTTTGGGCGATCGTCGGTTCGCTCGTCGGCATGGTCGTGGTCATTTTCTTCTTGGCCCGAGTACCCAGCAATTTCCGCCGGCCGATCGCAGTGGCGTTCGTGTTTTTGGCGGGAATGTTCTACGTTCTCGAATGGGTGCTGCCAAGAGGCAAGGACATGTCGGGCGAGACGGTAATTCCGTTTCTGTTCGGGTCCAACTATGAGGACGCGGTGCCCGTGGTGGCCAATCTCAGTCAGATCATATTCGGCCTGCTGCTGGCGCTCGGCATCCTCAGCATCTTCCGCGTGCACTTCGGCCGCCTGTTCAGACTCGAAAAGGATTGGTTCTTCAGTTTTGTGTTGTTGGGGAGCATGGCGGTAATGATCGTCTTTGGCTTGATGAACTGGTCGTTGGACCAGGCGGTTGCCAGGGAGGCGATCACATCTGAACAGGCGAGCAGGACGATCGCTGCCCAAGGCTTCCAGTTCGTGTTCTTCGACATGTTGCAGAACCTGGACGCGGCAATGTTCAGCCTCATCGCGTTCTTCATCCTGTCCGCGGCCTACCGGGCGTTCCGCATAAAGTCCATCGAAGCCACCATCATGATGGCCACCGCGCTTGTCGTTCTCATGAGTTTCATTCCGATCTTTCTTGCGATTACGAATTGGCTGCCCGCCGACCAGTTTGTGGGAAACTTTAGGGTAGACACGATCGGCGACTGGATATTGGACACGATTAACGCACCGGCTCTACGCGCCATAGACCTGGGTCTGGGCCTCGGTATTCTCGCCATGGCGATTCGCATCATGCTCGGACTGGAACGGGGGGTCTCTGTTGACTAACGCAGAAGAAACGAAGGCCGAAAGCAGATTCTGGCTGACGCTTCAGGCCTTGGACCGCCGGTGGCTCTACCTCATCCTCGTCCTGATCGTAAGTTGGTTGGTTCTGCAGCCCATCGAGGCGCCGAACGTCGTGTCTACGCGGTCCGAAGCGCTGTACGATTATCTGAGCGGCCTGGACGAGGGCGACGTTGTTCTCGTTGAAAGCAACTGGACCAACAGCACTCGCGGCGAAAGCCGCGGCCAGTTTCAGGCGCTTATGCGGCTCCTGATGCGCAAGAAAATCAAGTTCGTTATAACGGCCATCGCTGACCCGCAGGCGCCGAACATTGCGCGCGAGGTAATAGAGAGCATAGCCAAGGAGCCCGGGAGCAACAATTATCAGGAAAACGTGGACTGGGTGATGGCCGGGTATTTCCCGAACGGCGAGAACCATGTGATGAGCATGGTGAACGACGTTCGCAAGGAGCTGGCCACCAAAGGCATCGAGGATTCGCCTGTTATGGAAGGCATCAACGACCTTTCCGATATGAAGGCCATAATAAACGTCACGGCCTCCGCTACGATTCTGATCTGGTATGAGCGCATACGGAACAAAGCGCCGATAGGCCTGATGTGCACTGCCGTGATGTCCGCGGAGAACATCCCTTATTTCGTGGCAGGTCAGTTGGAGGGCCTCGTCATCGGCGCCAAAGGAGGGTTCGACTTCGAGACGCTCCTCGCAGAGGAGTTCCCCGATACCAACCCGGAGTTCAGTGAGTACACGAACTTCGAATCGGGCCGGCGCTACATGAGCCCGCTCGCATTCGCCCTGATGCTCCTTGTGCTTTCCGTGGTCGCGGGCAACGTAGCGATGTATATGCTGCGCCGTGGTGGTGAGAGGTCATGATCGATCTCCTCGCACAAGCTCAACCGGACAACGTTTTCACCAGGGCTTGGTGGGACGCCCTCGTCACAAGGGAGGAGTCCTGGCAGATTCTTCCCACCGCATTCAAGTTTACGGTCGCCGCAATCTTGACGGTCGGCCTCTATTCGCTGCTGTATCGAGAAAACAGATTCTATCGCTTTGTGGAGCACCTGTTTATAGGTCTCGCAACAGGCTTCTCGGTAGTGGGCATTGTCTGGGAGCCGGTTCTGCACCAGAAGTGGTGGGTTCCGATGGTGGGAGCGGCCGGGACCGACGAAACGGCGATGAAGTTGGCCTATTGGCCATGGGCGGTCGTGCTGCCGATCGGCGTTCTGGCCTTCTTCGTCTTCAGCAAGAAACATGGCTGGCTCAGCCGCATTCCAATCGGGATTATTTTGGGCCTCTGGGCCGGACAGCAGTTCAACGCGTTCCAGAACCGATATCTGCCCCAGTTGGCCGATAGCGCGAGGCCGTTCATCCCGAACCAGTTCACGCTTTCAAGCCGCCTCGATCCGAGTGGAACGTTGACCGTGCCTGATGCGATTAACAACCTAATCGTGATGGCAACGTTCATCGTCGTGCTCAGTTATTTCCTCTATAGTTTTGAGCAACAGAGCAAACTGTTCCAGCGGTCGGCAATAGCCGGCAGATGGCTGTTGATGGTCGGCTTCGGGGCGATCTTCGGCACCACGATGATGACGCGCTTTTCCTTGTTCATCGACCGCGCCTATTTCCTGCTTATCGAGTGGCTGAAACTGGGCCCGATCGCCTAAGATGCCGACTACCACGGTCGAAGGCGTCGTTTTGCGGCGCTGGGACTCGAGAGAGAACGACCGCACCGTTTCTCTACTAACGCGCGAACGCGGCCGGCTCATTGCGGTCGCCCGCGGGGCGCGCAAGGCGCGCTCGAAACTGGCCGGCATCACCGAACCTCTCACCCATTCGAGAATGCAACTTGCACATGGGCGGCGCGTGGAGTATATAACGCAAGTCCAGGCGGTCAGTTCTTTTCCAGGCCTGCGGACCGATTACCGAAGGCTTCTGGCGGCGCTGGCGTGGATCGAAGCTCTGGACGCCGTTCTGCCGCTCGGAGAGCCGCACCCGGATGTGTTCGATCTCTGCGTACTAACCCTGAATTGCATCGCCGGGGCCAAGGAGCCGCTGGCGCCGCTGTGCTGGGCCGACCTGCGGCTGATGGAACTGGCCGGGTTCGCGCCAGAGTTTCGCGTTTCCGTGGTCAGCGGCAAGGCCCTCAGAGGACAGAAGCGTTGGCTCAGTCCTCGCGCGGGGGGGGCGCTGAATCAGGGTGAGGACGGAGGCGGCGAGGACAGGTTTTCGGTTTCCAGGGAGGTCGCCGTGGCGCTGGCGAAACTGCAAGATGCGGAGGAGCCCCCGAACTACATGAAACGAGCGCCTGACGTGACCCGGGCGCTATTGCCGTTCTGGCTGGACATCGCGGGCCGCAACCTGCCGGCGCGCAAAAGGCTGTTAGAGTGATCCGGTCCGCGCTGGGCCGCGTTTCTCCCTGCCGCGTTCGTCATAGGCGTTGAAGTCAAAAACGTACCGCCACCAGTTGTTCAGGCGTCGGTCGCTGTTCCAGCCGACGGCACTCGGCAGGTGGCGAAACCACCAGACCATGTAGTTTCGATGGTAGTCCGGCCCACCCCAAGTTTCGCGGGAGACCTTCGTCTTGAAGCCGGTCAAATTGGGGTAGTTCAGCCAGTCCTTGGCGCTGCTCAAGACGTCCCGCTCGTTCGCATAATCGTAGCCGCTCTCGGCGTTCGGCGGATAGTGACACGACCCGACGGCGGCCTCTCCGTTCGACTGCTCATAGTTCGCTGCGAATCTCGCCCAGTTGTGAACGAGTTTGTCCGCCTCCCATCCGCCGTATATGCGGCTCATCGTCGCTTCGGTCCGATGCGAAAGGTCGTGCAGCATCTCGGCCACGCCGCGCTCATAGTTGAATCCCATGATGGCAAACGCCCGGCTCGTCTGCACGTCTTCGTAAACGCCGCCGTTGATGTAGAACGCGCCCGGCCCCGCCATCGCGGCCTCCCAGTAACCGAAATAGGGCGCGCCGAACAGCCACAGCTCGTCAATCTCGCCATTGCTTCTCAGCCGGCCGACGTCGTAATCTTCAATCATCTTCGGATAGTCAAGTCCGTCCGGGTCGTGCCATCCTTTCCCGGCCCGCCAACACGCTAAATAGGACTCTTCTGTATATACGAATCCGTCGGCCTTTACCGGATATGCGTTCACGTCACGCCACTCGACGATTTTATAACGGATGAACCCGCCGCTGCCGTTGAGTACGTCGGAGATGTACGATTTCGCAAGTTCCCTCGGATCGTTCCACTCGCACACTTCGTGCAGCCGCTTGCCGCCCTCATCGGCGATGAGAGGATCGAAGTTGAGAACGAGCACCTTCACTTCTATCCATTGCTCAATCGGGTTTACGGCGATGGTCGGTTTGGGGCGCTGGGCCTCGCCATCCGGCGGGGCGGCCGGGGTGAGACTTGAGCCGATGAGAAGCGCCAATACAGGGAGCATGTCGCGGCCTCCGATGGCACACAGTATGACAAATATGGCCTGCGCGATACGGGGAGGGCGTGCGAGCGATAGACGATAGGCGGCAGAAGATGAGCGGACACTTCTTCCCACTATCGCGGGAGGGAAACGGGGAGGGGGCAACCGGTCTTATGCGTTCGCGTACCTTTTCTTAAGCGTGCCCCATGTTCCGTAGATGACGGCCTCTCGAATCTCCGCCATCAGACGGGCATAAAAGGCGAGGTTGTGCAGGGTGGCGAGGCGTTGTGCCAGCGGGTCATCCGAAAGAAACAGGTGGCGAATGTAGGCGGCGGAATACCGCTGCACCAGGGGGAAGACGCTCTCAGGGTCCGGCGGGCCGTTGTGCTCGGTCCACTCGGCATTCGTTATGTTTATGACACCGTTGAGCGTAAACAGTGCGCGATGCCTTGCCAGGCGCGTGGGCAGAACGCAGTCGAATAAGTCTACTCCGCATTCGACCGCGTGGATGATGTCATTCGGCCGTCCGACACCCATCAAGTAGCGGGGTTTATCATCAGGCAGCATGGGGGCCGTCATCTCTACCACGGCGCGCTGGAGTTCGGTCTCTTCACCGACGCTCACGCCGCCCACCGCGAAGCCATCGAAAGGAAATGATGTGATCTGCTCAGCAGATTCCCTGCGGTGGTCTTCGTGCGTGCCCCCCTGGACGATTCCGAAGAGCGTCTGTCCATCCGACCTCGCCTCCAGGCTGCGGCCGGCCCATGTGTGGGTCAGCCGCATCGCCTGTGCGACCTCTTCGCGCGGCGCGGGATAGGGGGGGCAGACGTCGAGCGCCATCGAGATGTCTACGCCGAGCCGCCTTTGAATGCGCACGGCGCGCTCCGGTGTAAGGTCGAGTGCTGTGCCGTCCAGGTGCGAACGAAACTCCACTCCCCGTTCGCTGAGTTTCCGCTGCGCCGCCAAACTCATTATCTGATATCCGCCGCTGTCGGTGAGGATCGGATGCGGCCAGCCCATGAAGCGATTGAGCCCCCCCAGCCGTTCAATGACCTCCTCGCCTGGGCGCAGCGCGAGGTGATAGGTGTTGGCCAGCAGCAGGCGGTAGCCGAGCGCCTCCAAGTCCTCCGCGCCGACTGTCTTGACGGCGCCCTTCGTACCGACCGGCATAAAGGCGGGCGTCTCGACCGTCCCGCGGGGCAAGTGAAGGCGTCCGGCGCGAGCCCGGGTTTCGCGGCTGCGGGCGAGGACTTCGAACTGAATGGCTACTTGCGCGGCGGTTCGGGGACCACGGTCACCGTCATCTCCTTGCCGTCCCTCAGGATCGTTACTTCAACCGGCTTGCCCGGCTCCGACTCCTCGAATATGACCTGGATGTCGTAGACGTCTTCGATCTTGAATTCGCCCCACTTGATGATGCGGTCGCCCGCCTTCAGACCGGCCTTCTCAGCGGGCGAGTCGTCGGTTACGCCGGCCAAGAGCATGCCCGGGCCCTCAGCGTCGTATTCCGGAACCAGCCCGACGCGGATACGGCGCGTGCCTTCTTCCCCGGCCTGCTCCTCAACCTCGGGCGCTCCGCGCTTCATTACGGTGTCCCCTTTCTTGAAAGCGAGCATTTCGTCCATTCCGTCCACTCGCTCGATGAACTTGGCGGCCAAAGTCGCTACGCGCGCCATGCCCGCGTAGTTCAGCAGGTCCCAATCGTCCGTCGGCCGGTGGTATCGGTCATGAAAGCCGGTGAAAAAGAAGAGCACGGGAATCCCGGAGCGCTCCCATGCGGCGTGGTCGCTCCGCCCGCTCACCGAGCCCCGGCCCTGCGGGTCTCGATCGACCGCGAACCCGGACGCGAGGTCGTTGACCATCTCATTCCAGGCAGGCGACGAACGAATCCCATCAATCGTGATTTTGTTGTCTGTCAGATTTCCGACCATGTCAACGTTGAACATGCACGTTACGGCGTTCAGGTCTATAGTCGGGTTGCTGACGAAGTTCGTACTGCCGCGCAGGCCCAGTTCTTCTCCGCTGTAGAGTTGGAACACGAGGGTGCGGCGGTTGGACTTCTCTTCGGCGAAATAGCGGGCGAGTTCCAGGATCGTCGCCGTTCCGCTCGCGTTGTCGTCTGCCCCGTTGTGAATCTCTCCCCGGCCTGAGAGCGAACCGAAGGCGCCGCCGCCGAGGTGGTCCACGTGGGCACCGAAGACGATGTATTGGCGCTTCAGCACCGGGTCGTTGCCTGGGAGCATGGCGATCACGTTCCGGCCGGAGGCCTGAATCGGCACGATCTCCGCCTGCATTGCTGCAGAGACGCCTCGCGCGAAGCCCGGCATCACGCGGCCGGCCTTTGCTTGCGTCCGGGCGCTCGCGTAGTTGAGGCCGCTCACTTTCTCGAACAGTTCGGGCGTTATGCTGAGCGCGACCAGGCCGGTGTCGCGTGAGAGGGCGTACCGGCGGTTCAGGGACATCAGCGGCGGACCATCATCCTGGACCGGTCCGGCGAAGATGATCCCGACGGCGCCCTTCTCTTTGGCGGCTGTCGCCTTTGCGCGGTTGCGGCTTGCACCGCGCTGTTCAGGGCTCGGAATGACAATTACGACTTTGCCGGTGACGTCAATCAGGCTGTAGTCGTCGCGTTCGCCGGTGACGAGTCCTTCGCCGGCGAACACGACGTCCGCCTCGACCAGCCGCTTATAGTCGGAATTGTAGAGCGGGTTGAACTCTTTGCCGGTCTCGGCCTCAATCCGGGTTCCGGTTGAGAGCGTGAAACTCAGCCGGTTGTTGTCCCCCGCCCGGCCGCCGAACGTGACTGGGAACTCCTGGAAGTAGGTGCCGCCGACGCCCGCCGGGAGCAGGCCGTGGTCCTGAAACCACTTCATGGCATAGTCGCCCGCCGCCCTCTCGCCCGGCGAGCCGGTAAGCCGCCCTTCCAATGCATCTGAGGACAGGAACTTCACGTGGGCCATCAGCGAATCCGCCGTGATGACGTTCGCCGCCGCCGGGGCCGGGGCCGAGGGCGCCCACGCAAGAACGGCAGCAGCCAAGATTGCGTTCATTATCATTTTTCCTACTCCTTCCAGTCCGCCACGAAGATGTTGGTCTCGCCGGCTACTTTTCCGTTCCGGTTGGACGCCCACACCAGGCGCTTGCCGTCGCGTGTGAACATCGGGAACCCGTCGAACTCCAGCGTATACGTTATCCGTTCCAGGCCGGTTCCGTCAATGTTTATCATATATAGGTCGAACTCCCGGCCCTTCGGGTCGCCGTAGTTGCTGGCAAAGATGATCCGCTTGCCGTCCGGATGCAGGAACGGGCCGAACGAGGCGGCATCCAGGTCGGTCACCCGCGCCTTGTTCGAGCCGTCGGCGTCCATTATCCAGATCTCCAGTTTCGAGGGCCGAACCTGGCTCTCCTTCAGCAACGCAAGATACTTCTCCCGTTGTTCCCGATTCTTGATGGCGCCTCGGCGGTACACGATCTTCTTCCCGTTCCAACTGACGAATGCGCCGCCGTCGTAGCCCAGTTCGTCTGTCAGGCGCACGATGCCGGTTCCGTCCAGGTTGGCACGATATATCTCCAGGTCGCTATCCATTGTGCTGGTGAAGACCATGAACGAGCCGTCCGGGGCGATCGTGGTCTCGGCGCAGTACCCTCGGCGCTCGATCAGCATACGGCGGTCAGAGCCGTCAGCTTTTGATCGGAAGAGGCGGTAGTAGGGGTCCACGCGCCAGACGTACCCTTGCGAGAAGTCGGGCTTGGGCATCGGGCCGGCGTCCCACCAGTCGCGCGAACTGTAGATGATGTCGCTGGAACCGGGAACGAAGTACCCGCAGGTGTTGCGGCCGATTCCCTTTGAGACCAGGCGTTTATTCGAGCCGTCCGCGTCCATCACCAGGATCTGCTCGTCGGGCCACTCGGGCTGTGTGGACTGGTAGATCAGTTTGGTGCCGTCAAGGTTCCAGTAGGCTTCCGCGTTCTGGCCGCCGAAAGTCAGTTGGCGGACGTTCATGATGTGTGTCTCACGGGGGTCACGGAGGAGGCCGTCGCTGGGGACTCCGGGCTGCTGCAGCGCGGCGAAAAGAGCGAAGGCAAGCATACTTAGGCAGGTTACCTGCGGCCGGAACGGAGGTCCGCCGGCTTATGCCGGAATCCGTCATGGAAGCCGAGAGGTCGTCACCCCCGCCGACTATTCGCGAAGCGAAGGGCAGGCTCATGGACTCGGAGGGCACGCTGCGGGGGGCCGGGCCTCGGTCGCTCGCGGGCCGTTCGTGGACAAGTTGGCGGGTGGAGAGACGAGTTCACACCAGGTGAATTTTCGCCAACCTGTCCACGGCACACGGCGCCGGGCTATGGAAAACCTCGAAGAATCCTCGCCAGGCCTTCAGATACTTCTCCAATTGGATTGGTGAAGTATCTCGAACAGGGCAAGTCAACTAACTATTTTGCGCGACGAGGAGAAGAGTTGGAGTAAAATAGCAGTGAGGATGGTGAGAGGAAGTGAAACGTACTGCACGTAGCTTGGCCGAGTCTATTTTTCTTTTCGCGCTGGCCGGCGGCGCATTGAGGTGGACGTATTTCCTCGGCGACTATGCGTTGGGCGCCATTCATGTCTTGTCGCTAGGGTTAACTTTCGCAGCGATGGGAGTGTGCTGGCTATTCTACTTCTGCATTTTCGGCAAGAAAAAATCGCCATTGTGGATCACGGTTCCATTGGTCTTGGCTACGCTTGCAATCTATCCGCTCTTGCGGCAACCGTGGAATCCCGGTACAGTCTTCCTCGCCAAGTTCAGAGGCATCGAGGCGGGCATGAGCGATGAAGACGTCGAGCGGATCATGAACGGCTATCTTGGCGGAAACTTAAGGGAAACGTCGGCGGAGTATATCCCTGAGGAGTTGTTGGGCGACGGTGTTACGCATAGCCGGGCTTACCGCTGGACAGACTCCGACTGGCGCCACGATGCAGACGTTGGACAAGTCTTCTTACGCGAAGGTACCGTCATCGGAACCCGGTTCGCCAGCGACTAAGCGGTCTGTCGCCTTCCTTCACTACTGCAGCACCTATGGGCACCGCTTGACTGGTCCTGGTGTGTTGCCAGCAGGTGGCTCTTGACTCTTACTCCACGTTCCAGGCGGGAACTTCTTAGGACACTTGGCCCCAAACCAGCAGGTTCCGGCAATGTGGTTTACACAGCATTCGCACACATATGCATACCTGCGTCCGCCCCTACTGAAACAGCAGATTTTGATACACGTACTACCCCAAACTTTGTACAGCTGGCTGCCGAGCGCATACCCGTCCGCGTCATACCATTTGTCGCAGCACGGCTGGTCAATGAATGTTTTTCCTTTCTTTTCGGGGATGATTCCGATTTCGGCGCCTGCACACGAACAGTCTATCAGAAGTCTGCCCCTTTTGCCTTTAAATGAGCAGATACAGCGACCTGATGGATCCGTGAACGCAACAGGGCTACAACGAGCGTACTGGAAAGGGCGCTCCGCAGGCCACAGCGGATCTACTGTCATCCAACGCCCGTATCCCTGCAAGTAGGTTCGCGCCCTGACGTAGGTTCGATCTGCCGAATCTCTATAGTAACTCAGCGTTCCCACGAACCGGAATGGCGTGTCAGTGCTCCCGGTCCGGCTCTCCTGCTCGCCATACGGCCAGTAGTTGAACGTGTCCGTTTGGGACTGGCTGGAGTTCAGGAGTGCCACAGTGGAACCGAGCGGGTCGGGTACGTAGTCCGTCTCTGTGCCGGCCCGATTCTCGGAGATCACCTCTCCGACGAACACTGTGTACGTCGTTGTCGCCATTACGTTCTCTCCTGCAGGTAGTCGTCCCCGTCCCAAATCATTGTCGTCAAAGACCCACCGGCCTCGTGCGCCGTTCTGCGCTTGCCGTCCCCATCATAAGTATACGTCGAAAAGGTGCCGGCCGGGTGCGTGACCTTCGTCAGCCGGTTCTCGTTGTCGTATCTTGCACATAAACGAATTCCGTGAGGAGAAGAGGGAAAACCTCTTCATCCAAGTTCCAGCGCCGTTCGTACCTCACGTTCAACGGAATGTACGTGTTCGGTAGTAACGATAGTATGTAGGGCCTGAATGCCTCATCCTCTAGGCTGGGTGGGTAGGAACCGTAATCGTCGAGGTACAGTTGAAGAGATGTCGCAATTTGACCTAATACTGTCACCGTTTCGAGTTGGTAGATATTTGGTAATGGCTTCCATGCCCCGTTAGTTGAGCATGAGACCACAAGGACGCATACAATGCCTAATTGCAACCAAGCCCTATAACTCAGATTATGCTTCCGCGGACCTGGCCACCCGCCGATTGCCGTCGTCGTCGTAGGTGACCGTGTTAGTCTAGTCACGGCTGTCCTCTCACGCTTACGTATTCTGTCACGTGAGGGGCAAATAAGTCTTTGCTAAAGATAATTCGCTTACCGTTGTCGGACATACTGTAGGTTCCCTCTTGCCGACCCTCCTCTCCTTCCTCGTCCATTGCCCATGTAACAATGATCTTTCCATTCTTAGCGGACCAGTCGCCGATCGGTCCATATGGCGTTCCGTAGTTCGTGAGTACAAACTGCGCGCTTGTCGTCAGGGTTAATCGAAATCCGTGAGGATCTGTACTCAGCCACGTTCCTACAAGGAGAGGGTCCGCTTGCACGGCGTTTAGCGGTGAAGGAATACGACCAAGAGTGAGGATGACGTTTAGGCCAACTGAGCCCACGAGGAGAAGCCAAATCAAAGATCTTATATAAGGTTTACGCATCGGTGCCCGTCATTGTTATTCCTAAGGACCTCGAAAATACAACACGCCTGTATATCGTTACACTGCCTTAACTTGTCGCTATTGTTATGAGCTTGGCGACACGCATGCATTAGCTCGTGCAGGAATGTAACCTGACCGCCGGACCCGGCCAGCCATGTCGCGTATGTCCATCCATATGGAGGCACCAAATTAAGTTCTAATTCGTCAAGCGGATCTGCTGGATCATCCCAGGGCCAATTCCACTCACGAAACCTTGGACATCTACCAAAGGTCGTGCCTCCGCCAGGGGTAGGAATTGGGCCGCAAGTGAGCGTTCCATCTGTGGTGCACCATCGGATCATGCACTTCAGCCTCGTGGCCGTAATGATTCCACACTGGATCCCAATCTTTGCAGAAGCCTCCGTGATACATCGGTTGATTAGGTATTGTTTTTGGTTACCCATGAAGAAAATATCACTGCACAATCTATCTATCTTCGCCACCAGGTCTGGAGGACAGTTGACGTAGTGCGGCCAATGCCCACTAGGGTCAGCAAGAGAAACCGGATTCGCGAATACATAGGCATAGGCATTCGCCGGTCCGAGCGGCACTTTCAATGGATCCGCTGTCGTCCATTGTGCCGATCCGGTGGAATAGTGCCGCGCCCGCACGTACACGTCCGAGAACTGTTTCCCCGTTTGCCGATAGCCCCGTGCCCCGACCCAGCGAAACTTCGGGTCGGCACCGACGCCCGTCTTTGCCAACAGCCCGCCGTACGGCTTGTAGCGGTAGGTGTTCACCACGGCAGCACTCTGGTTGACGGTGGCCGTGACGCTGCCGAGGGCGTCTGTAAGGTAGTCGGTCTGAGTGCCGCCGGTCTCCTCGCCAATTATCTCGCCGTTCACCGTGAAGTAGTTCGTTACCGCCATTTAGGTCCTCGACTGCAGGTAGTCGTCGCCGTCCCAGATGAGGGTGGTTCTAATCACGCCGAGGACGTCTGCTCCCTGTATTAATGTGTCTACGCCATTATCCAGCTCCTCGCTTCCGTGCACTCTCTCCACCAGCAGTGCATAAGTCGCCACGTCCGGACAGCCTTCTGCCTTCGTGACTATCCTGCAACACCCCGGCGATCTGCTCCTCGGTCGGTTATCCTCGTTCGGAGACCCCTCCTTCTTCAGGCGGGGATCGTGACGATCACCATGGCCCAGTTTTTGGGAGCGGGTCATCCCCACCAAGGCATCACCCGGTGGACGCTTCTCTCCAAGAACGTACACCCGATACCCGACCAGTACCGCCAGTCTGCCGTCACCCAGGACTGCGATCTGATTCCTCATCGGGACCGGACTGAAAGGATGGCCGTTGCGTTCGGGAGGGTATTCGAGAGCCGCGAGAGGGTCCACGATTCCCGTTGCCAAGTCAATTCGGCATACATAGATTCCCCCGCTCTTGGCTGGCGCTGATTCGTCGAAACCATCCGGCCGGAGGACAACAAGGTTGGGCAACTTGACCTTCGACGGGTCGAAACGCAGTCGTAGAGTGACCACGAGCGTCAGATCATTTACATGCTCCGAGGTCAAAAACGGGTTCCCTGATTCCACCCGTACTCCTTCAATACGAGACTGTAATCGCACTGTTCCTTCTCGCTCACCCGACGGCGCAACCCGTTCAATTGTCGCCTCATGCGGGGACTTTCTGAGCACGCTGACTCGTCCAGATTTCGGGTCCTGGGCGAAACAGTCAAACAGTAGGAGGGGTCTAATAATGCCACGGGCCTGCTCGTTCTCATACACGATTGCGTGGTCGTATAATTGAAACAGACTCCAACCTTTGGTCACGAAGGCTTCGTGAAGTAACCCGTGCAGAGGAGATGGTTCATCGTCTTGCCGGACTGTATCCATGCGGCCCCGTTGGTACAGGATTACGTTGCCATTGCGGTCAATCCCGGCCACTCGCTGAGTATTCGCGATCTCCTGCCGTGAGACCAAGCGCCCGTCCGTGGTGTAGAACAATACTGACGGCGAACGCACGTCCCTCCCGTCAGGACGCTGTTCTATCGCTAACGTAGATGAATCCACGGCGAATAACGTGACAGCTCCCTGACATTCAAAGTTGGCAAGGACGACTACTGCTAGGGCTAGAGCACACACATCAACATCTCCTATTAGGGGCCGACTGGCGGCCAGTATCCGCAATTATAACAGCCGGAATCACCTTTTCCATAGATTGCCTCGCAAATGCAACATGCGAGTGCAGAAATCAGATCTTTCTGCTCCTTGGCCTCGTTATGCCCGGGGGGCCCGCCAATGCCGCCGCAGTGGATCAACTCATGGATTAGAATCTGGCAAAGTTGAACGGAAGTATACGCAGTTGTGCAAAAGAGTATCGTACATGCGCATTCGGTAGGGTCATGTAGCGGCGCACACGGATTGCCCGGATCCCCAGTTTTGATTACGCAGCCGTAGCTTTCAGGGAAAGGAGACCTGATGTAGAATTCGCTCAAAGGGCTCACAGGGTAGATTGCGGCGGCCCCGGCCCTTCCTCCCCTGCACGGGTCGTCACACCCGGGAGGCAGCGTGACTCCTTGAAGGCATATGACACATACCGATGATTTCGGCCCCCCCTCCTTGCTGCACATTCGCTTCATGAACTCTAATGCACTCCTAACAAAACTCTTATCAACAGGGAATCCTTTCTCCTTCAAACATTCACCAATATCCACGACGCTTTTATCCGGTAGTTTGCCGTTCGGAAAGAGCTCGTTGATTCCTTGACAACACTTGCCGATATCCTTCAACTGATCGCCGCAACTGTCATCAGGGAAGATTACGTCAAGTCCCGACTTGTCAACGTAGGTCACCACCCTACCCCGTACGTACGAATACGGCGCTATCCTACGATCCCGCCCACGGTCCTTGGTAGTCCACACTCCAGTCGGAGTACCGTAGTGCCGCGCCCGTACGTACGCTTCCGAGAACTCCTTCCCCGTCTGCCGGTATCCGCGCGCTCCTATCCATCGAAACGACGGGTCCGCGCCGGCGCCCGTCTTCGCCAACTGCGCGCCGTACGGCTTGTAGCGGTAGGTGTTCACCACTGCTGCATTCTGGTCGACGGTGGCCGTCACCGAGCCGAGGGCGTCGGTGAGGTAGTCGGTCTGAGTGCCGCCGGTCTCCTCGCCGATGATCTCGCCGTTCGCTGTGAAGTA
Source organism: Armatimonadota bacterium (assembly GCA_022567555.1). Classification (GTDB taxonomy): domain Bacteria; phylum Armatimonadota; class Fimbriimonadia; order Fimbriimonadales; family ATM1; genus JADFGT01. Next base: position 21,567 of record JADFGT010000047.1, read on the forward strand.
GTTCGTTACCGCCATTTAGGTCCTCGACTGTAGGTAGTCGTCGCCATCCCAGAACAGCGTGGTTGGTGTCCCGACAGCGATTTACATTCATTGCTACGCGTCTACGTCATGTGCCCACGCTGTTATCGCCGCATCAAGACGCGGCCCGTGCCAACATCTGTGCGCGCTCCCGGGGAACGGTTCAAAAGTGTCGCGACAGCTTCCTTCGCCGCTTGCCTGACATCATCCGAGCTATCGCCGATGAGCGCCAGAAGCGCAGGCAACGCTATCCTATTCCCCAGGACACCCAGTGCAACGGCAGCACTCCTTCGCATTCTGGGATTGGCGTATCCCGCTGCTTCGAGGAGGAACGGGAGAGCCAGGCGACCATGCTTAGAAACGAATGCCGCAGGCAGGAGCCTGCCCGCACCAAGCAGACAGAGCGAATCTTCGATACGGGTTTCCTTTGTCTCTTCGATCTGTGGGTCGGGGATGGCGACACCATCTGGCGGGATCAGCGACATCGCTTGGTACTCCACGAGGTGCCATGCATAAACGTGGGCCTGCCACTCCTCAGGCGCAAAGGTACACCCGTCGCCAAACTCCGGTACCAATGGCAACTCGCCAATTCTGGCCGGCGGCCCGTTTCCCGTCGAACGCATCCATAAGCGAGATTCACCTCTCCCAATTCGAATGTCAACAGTGGGTTGGTGTGTTATCCAGATACCGCCATTGATTTCGGGACGGGAGAAACCCCCGCCTTCCTCGACCCTGTCGAGAAGTGCCCTCACATCTACAGCGTCGATCCTCTGCTCGTAATAGTCTGCGGTACCGTCTTTGTTCAAGGACGACCAGACGATTCGACCGTCCGGCCAGATGGCCAAACGCGTTCGCGGCCTTCCTATACCCGTTCCAGATTCACCCACCGCTATTCCCCAGCTCTTGGGCTCGGCAGGTGTCCACTGAATCCAGACAATGGGTGTAGTCTGGACCCGGTTCCTGTCGGCGACATTCGGGCGTAGCATGCGGTGCGGGCCACCATCCTGGCGATCGGGCTGACGGCTTTTGGCTACGCCGCTTCCAGCCGTGACCAGCACTGCCAGCAGGAGACTGGACACATTTACATTCATCACTCTTCACTCAAACCGCTTTTTGTCCTGGGTTCTCGTCCCACCAGACGTTACCCCTCAGCGGGGAAAGCATACCCGTAGACTTCACGGCGCTCGGCGGATCAGCACCCGATTACACCCTTTACACAGTGCTGGAACGCGCTCAAGGCGTCTTCATCGCCTGACACAGAGCAGATATGGCCCAACT
>JADFGT010000048.1 GCA_022567555.1 Armatimonadota bacterium
GGGGGGTACGGTTTTCATTTTTCATTTTTCGCGTTGGGCAGGGCGGTTGGATGCCCCCCCCACCCTGCCCCCCCCCCCCCCGAGGGGGAGGGAAAACCGACCCCGCTCCCCTGGCGGGAGGGGGCTGGGGGAGGGGGACCGATTCGCCGAGGCCGACGGACCACGCCCGCGCCAGTCGCACCCCCACCCTGCCCTCCCCCGTCAAAGGAGGAGGGAAAGCCGAACCCGTTCCCCCGTCGAGGGGGAGCGAATCAAGGGAGCGCGTCCAGGTCCAGTTGGTCGACAAATCGCGTAACCGCGTCCTTCCAATCCGGCAAAGCGTCAAGTCCGAGCGAACGAAACTTCGTTGTGTCCAGTACGGTGTTAAGCGGACGCGGCGCGGCGGTCGGCCAATCTTCCGTCTTTATCAGTGTGATTGCGACCTTGATTCCAGCCGCCTCGATGCACTCCTTCGCAAATTCAAACCAGGTGGCTTCCCCGCTGTTCACCACATGATAAACGCCGCCCGGCGCGCTTATCTCTACAAGCCGTATGAGTGCCTCCGCAAGGTCCCGCGTATAGGTCGGGCTGCCTTTCTGATCGTCTACGACACGAAGAGGATTCCCCTTCTTCGCGGCCATGATTATGCTCTTTGGAAAGCATCTGCCTCCATTTCCGAACAGCCACGATGAGCGAACGATCAGCGCATTCGGGTCCTCTTCGCGAACCAGTTCTTCGCCCTGCAACTTGCTTTTTCCGTAAGAGTTCACCGGGTCTGTCGGATCGTTTTCTGTGTACGGTTCGCCTCTTTTGCCGTCGAACACATAGTCGGTGCTCATTTGCAGAAACCGCGACCCCAGCCGCCGCGCCTGCCGTGCCAGCGAAAAGGGGGCGGCGGCGTTCAGCATGTTTGCGGCGTCAAGGTCGGTTTCAGCGCCGTCCACATTCGTGTATGCGGCGCAGTTCAGTATCCAGTCCGCGTCGCAGTTGAGAAAATAAGCGAGGACGGACCGCTCATCCGCGAGGTCCAGGTCATCCCTTCCCGGAGTCTCAAGCGTCCACCCTCGCACGCGTGCGGCCTCCGCAACGTCGGTTCCGAGCAGACCGCTCGCGCCGATGAGCAGAACGTTCAGGTTCATTCAGCGCTCCGAAGAGAAACGCCGGAAGAAGCCGCTTTCTCCCGGCAGATACGTGTCTTTATCTGCACGTCCTAATCGGAGAGCCCGTGGTTTCCAGGACGCACGCGATGGGACCGGTTCCACGCGCCGAGTCTACCCGCGAGGTAACCTCGAGCATGCCCGAGCCGAGCATTCGTCCGTTCGCTCCCGCCGATCAGGATGGAGTCCGGGCCGTTATCGAAACGGTGTTTCAGGAATATGGCTTTACATGGGAGCCTGACGGTTATAACCTTGACTGCGTTCAGGTGGCCCGTCATTACATTCTCGAACGCGGCGGATTTTGGGTTATGGAGTTTGACGGACGGATCATCGGAACCACCGGCCTCAAAACGCTCACAGAAGAGCGATGCGAGCTGTGCCGCATGTATCTGTTGGCCCAATACCGGGGCCGTGGATGGGGGCGGCGACTGTTCGCAAGAACTGTTCAAGAAGCCCAGCGAATTGGCTACCGCGAGATGGAAATCTGGTCCGACAAGAAGCTTCGCGAGGCGCACCGGCTCTATTCGAAGAGCGGTGCCCGTCCGATCGGCGACCGCATATGCAACGACCCTGACCAAGCGGAAGAGTGGGGCTTTCTGCTCGACGTGCGGGCGTTCTTGAAGGCAACACGCGGTTCGCGTAAGCCTTAGATCGCGTCAGATCCTGGATGCAGCCTTCAACCCTGCAACCGCCTCCTGCAGTTTCTCCCGGCCTGACCCTTCGCGCCACGTTTCGGCCAGAAGATTCACGAGATGACTCCCGACAACAGCGCCGTCGGCGACCTCGCATACCATCCGCACATGCTCCGGCTGAGAGATACCGAAGCCGACACATACCGGCAGGCTCGTGTGCCGCTTCACACGCGCAACGGTTTCGCGGACGTCGGCCGGGACGCGGTTCTCCGCGCCTGTGACTCCGGTCCGCGAAACGCAGTAGACGAAGCCGGTCGTCGCCCCGCAGGCGAGTTCGATTCGCGCGTTGGTGCTCGTCGGGGCGACCAGGAAGACCGTGTCCAGCCCGGCCTCTTTCGCCGCCGCCTGCCAGTCGCCGGCCTCCTCGGGCGTGAGGTCGCTTAGCAAGGCGCCCGCCGCTCCGGATTCGCGCGCCCCTTTCGCAAACCGGCCGAAACCGCGCCGCAGCGCCACGTTCGTGTAGCCCATGTAGATGACGGGGACGCCGACGCTCGCCTTTGCCACCGCCTCGAAAATGTCCTCCAGGCGCGTTCCTCGGTCGAGCGACCGCTGGCTGCTCGCCTGGATCGTCGGGCCGTCGGCTATCGGGTCGCTGAAGGGAAGGCCCACCTCGATGAGGTCCGCGCCGCCTGACTCGAGCGTTCGCAGGATCATCGGAAGGTGCTCGATCGGAGGGTCGCCCCCGGTAACGAACGGTACGAGCGCCTTTTCGCCCCGATCTCGAAGGGACGCGAACCGCCCTGCGATGGCAGACATCCCGGCCAGTTTACCGCTCACTACTTTCCGGCACCGGATGGTGTAGGATGGAGGACAGCGGCTCTCGCCGAGCCCGCGCGAACATACAAAAAGGGGTGTATCAGATGGCTCTGTTGCTCGCCGCCGTCGTTTGTGTCCAGGCCGCCGTCTTCGACCAAGGAACCTTCATCACCTACCTGAGCGACCGGCAGATCGCGATGGAAGGCTTCAAGATTCTTGAAGACGGCCGGAGCAGTTCGCTCATATCCTCCGTTGACAGCGGCGAGACGAAACTGAGCATGAAGACTGAGTTTTACACGGCGAACGGGGCGCTCCAATCGGCGGTCCTGACCATCATCGGCGCAGATAACGTGCGTCTAAGCGTGGAGGACGGCGCGGTTGTTTATGAGGACGGTACGCGGCTGGAAGGCGACCCCGCTGAACCCGTGTACGCAGCTGAAAACTACGCCTGGCACAACCTGACGCACATTTTCCGCGCATTCAAACAGGAGGAAGGCAAGCAGTCGTTTCGCATTTTGGTGCCCACACTCCGGATAGAGACCACCCTGCACCTCACACGGGACGCCGAGCGAGACGTGAATGGAGAAGCGGTCGTGGATTGGTCTGCCGAGTCCGACGGACTGCGCCAAGAGTTCGTCACCGACCTGGAAGGCCGCCTGCTGTACGGCCGAATCCCCGCACAGAACGTCGAGATTGTCCGAAAGGGGTTCGAGTTCCTTAGGGAGTCCGCGCCGGCGGCGCCGGCCCGCAACTTCCAACCGAATCGGGACAAATATGAGGAGCGCGACGTTCGCATCTTCGCCGCTGCCGGCGTCACCCTGGGCGGGACGCTCACCCTTCCGAAAGTCGCGGGCCACTCTCCAGCGGTACTGCTCATCAGCGGCTCCGGACCGCAGGACCGCGACTGGAACGCCGCTCCGGCCGTCACCTTCTCGCCGGCCATGCAGTTGGCCGACCGGCTCGCGGCGGCGGGCTACGTGGTGCTGAGATACGACGACCGTGGTGTGGGAGACTCAACCGGCAAGCAGGTCGGGGCAACGCTCGGCAACCTGGTCAGCGACGCGCGCCAGGCAGTGGAGTTTCTGAAGTCTCTTCCTGAGGTGGACCCGCTCAACGTCGTCGTGGCCGGGCATAGCGAAGGAGGGGTCATCGGTCCCATGCTGGCCGCCTCGGACCCGACCCTTGCGGGCTGCATCATCATCGCGGGGACCAGCCGCCCGTTGGACGAGATCATCATGGAGCAACTGAACGCGCAGGCGAACGACGAGCGCCTTCCCGAGAGCCTCCGCGATCAGGCCGCCCGCATGATTCCGCAAATGAGCGAACTCATCGCCCGCGCGAAGGCCGGCGAGACAGGGGTTTCAGACGGATTCGGCCTGGGATGGCTACGGGAGCACATTGAACATGACCCGCGCGAGACCATGAAGCGCCTGCGCAAACCGGTCCTGATAGTGCAGGGCCTGGACGACCTGAGGGTGCTTTCCAGGAACGCCGAGGAACTGAAGGCGGTGGCCGAAAAAGCGGGAGTGGATGTGACGACAGAATATATCGCCGGGGCGACCCACTTCTTCACCTATTTCCCATACGGCAACGCCGAATTCGACTCGGCCGACCCCACCAGGATGACACCCAAACTTTGGGAGGCTATGATCGCCTGGCTGGACCGAAAGGTCAAGTAGCCCGCCGCCCCCGGTAGGCCCGACTCTCTTGTCGGGCGATTTTATGCGCGACAGGAGTGTCGCACCCACCCCTCCACGTCGACAGGCGAGCGGGAGACCTCTCCAGGTGACTGGGCGGTCTGTACAGACGACTTGTACAGGTCTCCAGGTGGCCTGGGGAGCCGTTCAGACGACTTGTACAGGCCTCCAGGCGGCTTCGACAGGCGTCCAGACGACCTGTACACGTCTCCAAGACGGTCTGTGGAGCCGAAGGCCGGGTGGGGACCGTTCGGTCGTGGACCGATAATCCACCTTGAGGGCGACCGGCACGTCTGCGCCGGAACGCCGCCGAGCTGGAGCCAGAAACCTTGAGAGAGCGCGAACTTAGCGTCGACGACCGACTCTTGATCTCGAAACCCACTTCGCCGGAGGGCGCCGCTGTGCCCGCAGAGGTGAAAGAGGCCGACGACCAAGGAATCATGCTCCTCCTCCAGGCGGGCTCGCCAGGTCTGAAGCCGGGGGCGCTGGCCCTTCTCCGGGCCGAGGGCGAAGAGACCGAGGTTGGATGGGCGGCGGTGGACTCTGTTCGCACTGAGGACGAAGGCGTCCTAATCCGCCTCAGCCCGCCCCAGTGGGAGGAAAGCGGTGAGACGCGCGCGAGGCGCTCTGCGCTACGGTCCTATGTCGTCGCATCGTTCGTTGACCCGGCGTGGCCCGCCGACCCGAAACGCACCATCGGCATGACGGTCAACATCAGCATTAGCGGTGTCCGGATTCGAACTCGAGGTCCCATCCCCGTGGGCGCGCTCGCCCACCTGTCTATCTACCTGACTGATGACGCGCCGGTAATCGCGCTCGCGCGCGTTATGCGCATCGTGGAGGGCGAGCAGGGACAGGAGGGCGGTTACGACGTCGGCCTGGCGTTCATTCGGTTCCTCCAGGGCTATCGGGAGCTGCTCGCCGCAGTGACCGAAGACGACGAGAGGCTCGATGACGTACCGGACGAGGCGGAACCGGCGAGCAATCCCTCGGACGCGGTCTGAATCATGGCCGCGCAGTCACTTAAGAACCGGGCGCCGTTTCCAGAATCTCGATTCCCGCCAGTCGCCCCTTGCCGCCGGAGCGGTTGACGAGTCGGATATAGCGCACGGTCAGTGGCAGCGCCCGATAGGACACGCTCCGCACATCGAAATCCTTCGGGTCAACGTCCCGGCGCTGCGCAACGGCACGCCGCCAACTCAGTTCACGCGCAAACAGGCGCGCTTCCGCCACCGTCTGGCCGGTGCTGTAGACGAAGACGTCAAATTCCTCCCAAAAATCACCGTGCGCGCCGGTTACGACGAGCCGGATTTCTCCAATGGGGCGGTCACGGCCGATGTCTATCTCCACCCAGCCTCCAGGTTCGCCTCCCACCTCGTAGAGCGTCTTCGCGTCTCCGTCCAGAAGGTTCGCGAGGTTCGGACCGGAACTGTCGGCACTGTCCAGCGCGACCTTGTTCAGCGCCCAATCTTTTTCTAATAGCGGCCGATGCGTGACGTTGAAGCGCAGTTCGTGCACATAGACGGTTCCATTCCCCCTGAAGCGGGCGTCCACCAACTGCCACACCTTCAGGAACGCCCACTCGGTCTGGCCCTGATAATCGAGCCGTACCAGGAAGACGCCGTTTGTGCCGACCACGTCGGTCCGCCCGAATGGATTGGGTCGAAGTGCATGCCCTGTCGCTGTCGTGAACGGCTCCGCCAGCCCGGTCGGCCGCTTCGGCAGCATGACGGAAGGACCTGATATCGCGAGAGTGAAATCCGGCGGATCGTCTTGAATCGCTCCGTTCTTCATCTGATAAAACGAGAGTGTTCCTTCCTGAATCGGAAGGCCGATGCGATCTACACACCGAACCAGAACGATTCCCGGTGTGGAATAGAGGTACTCGCCGAAAAACCCGCGCCGGAAACCCAAGTTCGCATTCATAGCGGCGACCGAAGTGAACGAGTAAAGGTCGGTCGGTTCGAATAGAGCGTTCTGAAACACCGGGCTCCCGGTCGGATCTTGCGGTAGCGGCAGGCTGCTTGGTATCAGGCTTTCGTTGCGCGTGTCTCCGCCGCCCATCAGCCCGCCGTAAAGGTCGAACATTCCACGCGTCACCACTCCATCGCCGTGCTTCAGGCGAACCTTGCCCCCCGTTCCGTCCGGCAGCGAGGGGTCCACGTTCATCCAGTACATGTCAATCAGTCCGATCTGATGGCTCATTTCATGTAGCAGCGCACGGTCCGTATGCTGTCGGACCGCATTGATGTATTTGCTCGGGTCGCCGAAACTTGAGTCGAATCCCCATTCCCCGTCAAATATTAGGGTCGGCGTGTCACCCGGAGTATGCACCCCCCCCTTCAGGGTCCCGTCCGGGACTATAGTGATCCTCTGGACGCGCACACGCTCGCGGGAGCCGTCCGGCGCGATGCTGAACCGGCTATGCGCCATGAACACTTCGTTCCAGATGCGAAACTGCCACTGGATCCAGTCCTCGAAACTTCGGCTGCCGATGCCGTTCGGTTCCTGGGCGAACTGCTCATAGAACCCCTCGTCCACCCATATCCCCAGGTTGAGCGCGCACGCCTGAATCTCCAGATAGTCGTTTGCCGCCAACACGTCGCGGCCCACCGGAGTGACCCGAATGCCGATGGGCTGGGTTCTGTGATCGTGGTGCTCGTTACGGAAGCGGGTTTTGAACGACACTTCCGCCTTCTCTCCCGGGGAAAGACGGCCTTCAAAAAGACCGGCGTCGGTCGGCTTCCCCATCTCAGACCACTGATACGAGAAACCGGCTGCGTTCTCTGTCCCGACGTTTTTTATGACGGCTGTATAAGTGACCTCTTCGCCGTCGGCCGGCCACTTCTTCGCATCCGCGTTGCCCGGATTCATCATCACGCCGGACGTGTGGCCTCCCACATCTTTACGCATGTATGCGTCGCCCCGATTGTCGTAACGCTCGTATTCAGGCGCGCGAGAAATATAGATGACGCTCAGGTCCGGGCCCCGCTCTTCGGCGACCGTCTCGTACTCGATCTCAAGTCGAGGGCGGCCCCGGTCAGACTGGGAGGAGTGCAGAGCCGCTTCGCCGGTGAACTCGATCGCCCAGCCTTGGTTCTCGTACCAGCGCTCATAAAACCGCTGAACGTCGGCCTCAAGCCCGTCCAAGACGACCTCTTCCTGCCGGGCGGAAATGCTTGTCTCCGCACTCGGCTCGGCCGCGATGAACTCTTCTCCGCCGCTGCGCCATCGCCGAGTCGGTCCGTTCTCATTAAAGAACTGATACTCCCACGTTGTGCTCCATTGCGGCGCGCTGCGGCTGTCCCGGCCTCGTCCCGCTCCTTCGTTCCACGCGGCGTCGAACCGGCGGAGCCCAATACGGCCCGGCGACTCAATCAGGGCAGCCGTAAGCACGAGCCGGGCGCGCGTGATGCGCTTGTTTGGGCCCAGCGCGCGATGCAGGTCGCCGAAGCGAATCAGGACGCGGTTGTCCTTGCCTACCCAAAGCAGATCGCCCTGACCGTCGGATTTCCGCGCTTGACGCCGATACAAGGTCGTGTCCTCGCAAGACCAGTATTGAAACGAGGAGACCGGGGCGCCGTCATGCGGCGGGACCGGCGCTCCGCGAAACAGCGTTACAGATGTAGGGGCCGGTTGGAAAACTATCGAGAAACAGACGAGCGACAAGAGCATCGCGCTCACTGTTCGCTGCGGCGGCCCTCTCCTCCTGCCGTAGCGATTCGCCGATCTTCTCTAAGATGACCTCCACCGCTCTACGCAGGAACGGGTCAGGATCCTCGGACGACGGCATCAGCTCCTCCGGATCGAGGACGATGTCCGGCTGAATTCCGCCCCCGATCTGCTTGCCCTGAGCGTCTTCCACGCGCTCGATGCTGTCAAGCGGACCCGTGCCGCGCGGGAGGTAGTAGCGCGCGATCGTGAACTTCACGAGGGCGCCGTCCGGAAGTTTTTCAACCTTCTGAACGGCGGCCTTTCCGTACGTCCTCTCGCCGACGATCGTAGCCGCTTCGTAGTCCTGCATCGCCCCCGCGAAGATTTCCGCGGCGCTCGCCGAGTACCGGTCCACCAGGATTACAATAGGATACGAGTGCGGCCTCGCGACCCCGGAACGAGCCCGGTAGCGCTCGGGGCTGCCCCTTCGACCCTTCACCGTAGTTATCAATTTGCCATCCACAAACCGGGCGCACAGATCAACCGCCGAACTCATGATTCCGCCGGGGTTGCCCCGCATGTCAATGACCAGGCCCCGAATCCCTTGCGCCTCCAGGGCGGCCAGTTCTTCGTCGAATTGGGCCGGGACAGTCTCCGAGAATGACCTCACATGCAGACGGCCGATGGGCGGCAACCCCTCAAGATATGCCCCCATGACGATTTCGCCGTAAACGTCTTGGATCTGAACCATGCGACGCGTTATGATCTTAGTGAAAGTTTCGCCGGTAGCCTCTCGGTAGAGCGTGAGTTCGACCCTGGTTCCCGCCTCTCCCCGAATCTGATCCACAATCTCAAGCAGCTCCCTGCCGACAACGTCATCGCCGTTCACCTTCACTATCCGGTCGTTTGCGCGGACGCCGCTTTCGTCGGCAGGGCTGTCCTTGAACACGCGCACGATCCTCACGCGCACGACCGGCCCGCGGATCGGGTCCGATCTCAACTCCGCGCCGATGCCCGCCGAACCGACGAACTGCCCCCTGTTGCGTTCGAGGAAGCGGCGCGCGTCCTCCGGTTTCCACAGTTCTGTGTACGCGTCGCCCAACGTGCGCAGCATGCCCTGGATGGCCTCGTGCGTCATCTCCTGCCGGTCCGACGTTCCGTAAAAGAAGGCGTCAATGTTTGCCAATGCGTCTGCAAAAGCACGGGTGGGGTGCAGGTCGTCGCCGTCACCTGCAAGCCCCACGGCGGCGGGTATCAGACCCAGCCTCGGCAGGCCGCCGTGCGCCAGGTCGGGCCACCCGAAACCGAGCACGAACGCGCTGGACAGGATCCCAATCCCGATTGCGATTCGAGTCGCGCGCCTCATTGAGGTTCACCCTCCGCATCAGGCTCCGCACGGTCCTCGAACAGAGAGCGGCCTTCCAGATCGTAAAAGCGGCCGGAAGTGATTGTGTAACCCCCTCCGTCGGAGAGCGCGAATCGTTCGACCTTCAGACCTAACCCGAATGTGCGGCCTCCCACGATTTCGGCCCCCCCGCGGTCTCGCAAAGCGGCGACGAACAGTTCAGCCTCTCGGGCCGTTCCCCGGTCCACCATCACCTTAATCCGCAGCCTGCGGTCGGTTCCCTCCTCCAGGCGGAGCGGAGCCGGTTTCTCTCCCGGCTCTCGCTGCACGCGTGCATATTCGCCGGCGGGAATCAGGAGGGAGAGGCAGCGCTCGACCGTTTCGAGCGACCCGCCGGGATTGCCGCGCAGGTCCAACGTGACCTCGTCCTTGCCCTCCAGCGCCGCGCGCAGTCTCTGCGCCGCACCGGAGCCGAAGCTACGAATGCGAATACCCTCCGCTGTTTCTTCGACCGGCTCTACAGAGTGAGGCCGCCGCTCTACCGCAATCTCCGACTGTTCCCCATCCCGGTTAATCCTGAGCAACACCTCGCCCGCGGACTCCCTGACCAGCGCTTCAAGAGCGTCGGAAAGAGGGCTCATCCGTTCGACTCGATCTTGGATGCCGGAGCGAATCTGCTCCAGTTCTTCGGCGGTGATCTCACCTCGGCCGAGCCTCAAGTTGGCGTCGTCCCATTCGTCCAGCAGATACCAACTGGCAACCCATCGGCCGTCAATGCCCTCAATAATGTCACCCGCCTTCAGGCCGGCTTCGGCCGCAGGCCCGCCGTCCGCCACGGAGACGACGGTGAGCGGCAGATAGATGCGCTCCTCAGTTCCTCCTCGCAGCACGGTCACGTCGGCCCCGATCCCCGAAAACTTGCCTTCGTAGACGTTCAGATAGGCGGACCATTCGTCGGGATTGTAATATCGCGTGCCCGGGTCCCGCAGCCACTGAAAGAGAGAGCGCAGGGCGCCCCGCGCAAGGGGCGCCTCGTCGTCGATCGGGTCAACGAACTCCTCCTGCAAAAGCCGCAGGACGCGGTCGAAGTACTCGGCGGCCGTGCCGTCGCCGATAAATATGTCAGCGCCCGCCTGGTCAGAACCCGTCCTGACGGCGAACAGCGACGAAGGCATCCCCACGCCGCGGTTCGACTCGTAGCGTGCCCGCAGCCCATAGCCGGCCGCCAGGCCCGCAACCACAAGGACGAGCACGGCGACTACCCAAAAGGAACGATTGGTTCCTGCCATATTGCCTCTACTCAGAATACGCTATCGTGGGCTCTTTGCATTCGCCTAATTTGTCAATCTTGCCCACTCGTCGCACGTGGCGCGACTCCCGGCTCGCCTCCGCGGACAGAAACACTTCCAGTATCTTGACCGCCTCCTCGGGGGGTATCAGACGCCCGCCAAGGCAAAGGACGTTCGCGTGTGTGTGCTGCCGGGACAGCCGCGCGGAGTCCTCGTTCCAGCACACGGCGGCGCGAATCCCTTTGAACTTGTTCACCGCCATGGCCATGCCGATTCCGGTCCCGCAGACCAGAACGCCGAAGGTCCCGTCCCCCTTCGCGAACCGGCCGCTCATCTCCACTGCGGCGTCCGGATAATCGAACGCGCTCTCATCGGTCGCGCCGAACTCGGAGACGGCATAACCGTGGTCAACCAACCAATTCGCCAGGATTCGCCGAAGCGCAAAACCGGCGTGGTCCGATCCGAGCAGAAAGGTCATTTTTCCATCAGCTCCTTCGCCAATTGGCGAACTTCGTTGGCTCGATGCTCTGAAAGCCGCTCTAGGAACTCGTCCGGAAGCCTGAGGCGGTCCGAGCGCGCCGCCCTCAGCAGCGGCAGGAGAACCTGCGAGTACTCCTCGGCAGCCAGCGCGGAGAACTGCTCAAAGGTCCTTGGGCCCGGCATTTTCAAGAGTGAGTTTACTGCCGCGGCGCGAACGTTTGGGTTCGGGTCCCGAAGCAGTTCTCCTAACCTCCCGACGTGATGCGCTTGCGGATCGTTCCCAATCTCCTCGGCAATGATCCGTCGTACTTCCGGGTCCTCTTCCTTCAATCCGCTGTAGCCCCTTGCCCGCACGACACGGTCCTTTGCGCGGGTCAGGCGCGCGTAACTATAGGCGCGGACCACGTGCGAGAGGTCGTTTACGCTTGCCCACTCCAGCCTTCGGCGCATCAGGTCGAAGTCCGGGTCGGCGCGAACGGTCGCGGCGAGCCGCACCATCGGGTCTATCTCAAACTGAATAAAGAGCGTCTCTGAGGGGTCAATCATGCCCAGCGCAGTCGCCCCGGCCATGCGCGATTGCCAGGACTTCGCTGCGAATAGCACCTGGACGCGCTCCTTAAGCGTCAGGTCCCCCTTGCGTCCCATCGCCAGCCCCGCCTCGGCCAAGCCCCTTTCCAGGAACGGAGACCGGGATAGAGTGGTCAACGAGCCGATCGCGTCCCAGGCCTCCAGCGTGTCTTGGTGTTCAAGGGCGCGGACCATGTAGGTTATGATCGCAGTGTCCGCTTCGAATTGAACAAGCCGTGCCAGCACCTCGACCGCGTCCGGGTCCTTCACTCTCGTGAACGCGGCGGCGGCGTTTAGCCGCACTGCCGGGTGCGGGTCTTCCAGGAGAGCGCGCACAGCCGCGACAGCCTCCGGCGGCGCCCCTTCCTTCAGGCCGGCACAGGCCCGGGCGCGGTCCTGCGGATTTTCTGAGGCTGGGTCGGAGCCGGTACGAATCTCACTGTCCGGGTCCTCGGCGGTTGTGTTTTGCGACAGGTCCGCTTCGCGGGTTATGCGGAACTCATCCACGAAGTGCTTTGAGTGAAACGGCGTCTGCCACTGGTTGCTGCTGAAATTGCGCGTGTCGCCAAACCCGATCTCCACCACATAGTGCGGGCCCGTGCCGGCAGCCCCCCTTAGCGCACCGCCCAGGTCGTACACAATTCGCTGCCACTCGCCGTTCGGGATGAACTTCGCTCTCGGCAGTTCCACAGATTCGCCCCACTGCTCAACGTACGGACCGGTGAGCATGAGCGTGAACCGCCTCCCGTCGCTGAGTTTCGCAACGAGACCCAGGTTGTGTGTCGCCTCGGTTTTCAGATAGAAATCAATGTAGGGAAAGGAGGCCGCGTCGTAGCCCATGAAGGGCGGCGCTTCGCCGCCGAACGCGTTGACCCTGCCCCACCGCGCTCCGCCCGCGTCCTCGATCGCCAAGCAGCGGCCGCTCGCGCCGTCCGCAACGCTCTCGGCGGTCCATCCCGCGTTGTCCCCGCGCTCGCGGTCCCAGCCGTCCGAGCCTGTCTCAAACGTGTGATTGACAAGCGTGGGCCGGGTGTCTCTGAGAAGCGTCAGCCGCTCGGTCCGGACGGGGCCCCCGTAATCCTCGACCCGGATGTCGAGGGCAACCGCCACCGGCCCGTCTTCGGCGCCGCCGGGCACTCTCAGCACACCATCCAACTCTTTCCGCTCGCCGGGCGCCAGCCGCACCGGGTCGCCGAATCCGTCCAGCCGCCAGCCGGCAGGAAGCGTCGCCTCCACGACCACATTCCGGGCCTGAGCGCCGTTCTGGAGCGTAAGCCGCAGTTTGTGGGTCGCCGCCGAGACCCGGCGTGTGCCCACCGCCTCCAGCTGCGCGTCCACTGGGTCCAATAGGCGCACGACGAACGGCCGCTCCGCACGTTCGCCGTTCGGCAGCACGGCCGTAACCTTCAGCACCTTGGTTCCGGAGCCGCTGTCAGACAGGAGGAGTTCTCCATCCTCGCCTGAGCGAACCGCAATGCCGCTCCAGTCGGTCACGGTAAATCGGGCGTCGGGGACGTCGCTCTCGAAACGCGGCCGAGGCCGCGAATCTCTCGTCACCTCGGCTGCGCCCTTCACCACCACGCCGACCCGCTCGGACCCGACTCTGAGCAGATTGAGTTCCGCCTCGGTGTCGTTGTCCAGGCGCGTGTCGAGCACCACCATCATCTTCGCGTCAACGTTCATGTATCCCAGAACGTTAGGGGGGGGCTCTACGCCGGTTGCGTGGTCTCCGAGTCGGTCAATGACGAAGTCTGCCGCGTCGAAGCGGACGAAGAGAAGGTCCCGGTCTTTATATCCGATGCGTGCGACCGCCTCGCGCAGAAAGTTCAGTTCGTTATTCAGCGAAAAGTCGTACGGGTCCACCTGCGGCAGCAGCGGCGTGCGGACATGGACCCCGACCGGCCGGAAGAGCACCTGCGACTCACCGTATTCAACTTCCACACGCTCAGCGCCGATGCGCTTCGCCAAATCCTCGGGCGTGAGGAACGGCAGTTTCGCCCACGGATCGTCTTTCACGTCGGCCCATCTGTAGAGGGCGCCGTCCGAGCGGTGCGTTTGTCTGATCGCGGTGTCCCAGTCCGGCTCCTCGCGGTTTTTTATCTTCAGCCACATCGCGGGCCGGACGCTGTGCATCATAAGGTCGCGAAGCCAAGAAAACCACCCGCTGTATCCGGCCGTCTCCGTCGTGTAGCCGTTCTGCGTAGCAGCGTGCAGGTGAGGCAGCCAGGAGTATTCATATCCCCCGTAACCGAAGATGCTGTAAGTTCCCTCCACTTCGTGGTACCACTCATGCAGCATCCCCTCGGTGTGGCCGATGCGAACTCCGCGCTCGCGCCCGTTCGAGAGGATCACATAGGCGCCCGGAGCGCGGTTTGACCGCCCCGCCGTGCCGCCGAAACTGAAAGAGCGCGTCGGGCCCGGGTGAAACATGAACAGAACGCAATCGAAATCGCCGGTGTTGAAGCGGCCTCTGAGGAAACGGCGGCCTGCGTCGCGCGGGTCCAGCGACCATACTCCGCCGCCTTCGTACTGACCGCTTACAGGCTCTTCTTCCACGCTGACCGTCAGCTGAACGTCCAGCGCGCCCCCGCTGAACGCCTCGACAAGCGCTTCATAACGGGCGAAGGTTTCCAAGCAGAACTTCAGGTCCGGATTATTCATGTAGGACCGCTGCGGCTCCAGCACACCGTCCGAGCGCTTGTAAACGACGTCAATCCGGCGGAAGATGACCGCCTTGCATTTCCACACATTCGATCCGCCTTCCTGAATGCGCTCCTGCGCCTCCTGATAAAGTTGCCGGAACTCATCCCACCCGCCGGTCCCACGGTAGGCGCGCATCAGGTTTCCCCACTCGTTCAGTTGAATCTTCCACTCGCCCCAGCGAACGTGCGGCTGCTCGTCGTCCGGAAGAGGTGCGGCGCCGGCCTTCGGGAATCGAATCGAAACGGTTTCCCCTTCACGGTGCCGGCCGTCCGGGTCTGTTTGACCGAAGACCGTGATTTCGCCGATCGTGATCCAGTCGTCTTCCGTTGTCAGTTGCCGGTATTCGACTGAGTCCTCCGAAAACTGATGACTGAAAACCGCAGACTGCTCCACGGGATCGGATACCGGAACTGCGAAGAGGGCGAGAGCAACCAGCGATAGCATTCCTTACAACCTCGTTTCGAAGAGTCGAATATCGTCCGGAGAAGCCACGTGCCCGTCGCCTCGGCTGAACTGGAGCGCCTTCGCCGCTTCCAGCGAGTCCAGATCGTCCGGCATCTCGGCGATCATGTCGAGCACAACTTCGCGAACCCTCTTCGCGTTCTGCTCGAACACCTTCAGAACATCTGCGGCGGTCACGGGTCCGACCTCGGCATGAAGCCCGCTGTCGTAGTCGGTTATCAATGAGATATTTACGACCGCCATTCCAAGTTCGCGGCACAGGTGCGCCTCGGGGTACTGGGTCATGTTTATTACCCCCCAGCCCTGATCGCTGAACCATTTACTCTCGGCTCTCGTGCTGAAGCGCGGGCCCTGGATGACCACAACCGTCCCCGTTTCATGCACCGGGATTTTGTGCGAGCGAATCACCTTGGCCGCAATGGTTCGCAGCACCGGGTCATACGTATCCGCGGGGCTCAAGTGGGAGACTATCGGTCCGTCAAAGAAGGTGTCTGCGCGGCCCTTCGTACGGTCCACAAACTGGTCGCAGATCACGAAGTCCCCAGGCTTCAGTTCCTTCCGCAGACTGCCGGCGGCGCAAGGGCTGATGACCGCCTTCACGCCGAGTGATTTGAACGCCCAGACGTTTGCCCGATAGTTGATCTTGTGCGGAGGGATCGTGTGGCGCCGTCCATGCCTCGGCAGGAAGGCCGCTCTCCTTCCCCCAACGTCCGCCAGAAGTATCGAGTCGCTCGGCGCCCCGTAGGGCGTGTCGACTTTGATTTCGCGCACATCTTCCAACAGCGAATAGAAGCCGGACCCTCCGAAAACCCCGATCTGCGCGCGGTCCATGCCGATTGCTTCCCTCCTTAGCCGCCCGCCGCCTCTGCGGCGGCTCGCTTCATCTCGCGGTGCATCGCGTTGATGAGGTTCGCGACGCGAGCGCCCGGCCGCAGCAGCAGGTTTGTCTTCACGCCGACGATGCTATCTGTCCGCCCCGCGTCGGTCGCCCGCCAGAACACGTCCCCGTAATACTGCTGCGGATCGTCGCTCACGAAAACGACCTGCGGGTTCCATCCCAGTATCTGCTCTTTGCTCACCCTAACGAACATGTTTCCCGAAGGGCCCACGGCCACTCCTCCCGCCTTGCTCACGCAATCCGCTTGGAACGTTCCCGTTCCGGCGACCCACGGCTCGGCGCCGCCCATCGCAATCAGAACGCGCGGCTTCGGCACGACGGGGTCGCCCGTGGCGCGGCTGATCGCAGACCGCACCTCGTCTACCCTGCGGCTCGCGGTCCCGCTCGCCAGCACGACGTTAGCGAGCTCCCAGACGCTGTCAACCCAGTCGTCCACCGAGTTTATCTCTATCAAGTGGACCCTGATGCCCTGGTCCCGCAGTTTCTGCGCGTCGGCCGGGTCTATCAGATGGGCGTCCCCCACGACCAGATCCGCCTGAAACCCGATGATCTTTTCGATTTCGGGCCGCTCATTGGCCATAATCGGTATGTCGCGAATGGTCTCCGGCGCGTCGCAGGCGGCGGTCCGCCCGATCATGTTCCGCTCCTGCTCCAGCATGGCGAGCAACTCAGTGGTGCTGGGGCTGAGCGAGACTATGCGCACGTAGATCTGGTTGGGGAAAGACTTGGCTGCGACGGGGTATTTATGCTTGGTGCAGCCGGAGGCCAAGAGTGAAACTGCGACGAGCGGCACGAGCCAGCGGACCATGGAGGCTATTCTGGCACGGGCCCCAGCGACCGTGTCGCCGGACGCCGGTCGCGCCGGGGCCCGTGAGAATCCGAAACTGACCGACACTCAGGAGAGAGAGCAATGATAACGACCGCAATAGGCTGCCTGCTGACCGCCGCCTCGGTGACCGGGAGTATCGTCGTGAACGAGCCGACGGAGGAGGGGTGGACGATCTCCTTCGCCGGGTCAGACGAGATGCGTTTCGAGCAGACCACCGATTCTGACGGACGGTTCAGCCTGTCCGGGATGCCTCCGGGCACATACGAGGTGCGCATACGGCAGGGCCGGCGCACAATCACGATCCCGATCCTCATGCTGGAGGACGGGCAAAACGAACTCCGGTTGTTTTGGCCCCCCGCATTCGACGAGACCGAGCGCCTCGACTCGGCCCGGACCGCCTTTCAGGAGGGTTCGATTGACCTTTCGGGCGGCGAGTACGGCCGGGCGGCGGAGCGGTTCTTGGAGGCATTGCAGTGGGACACCGCGCAGGCGCCGGTGTGGGCGGCCCTGGCGCTGTCGCAGGTGGGCGCCGAGCGATATGAAGAGGCCCTGAATTCCGGCATGATGGCCCTGCGGCTCGCGCCGGGAGAGGCCGCTTATCACAATAACGTCGGCAGTACGCTGTTCCGCATGCGCAAGTACGCGCAGGCGGTTCCCCGCTATCGAAGAGCGGCCGAACTCAACCCCGACGGGCGCGGCCTGTACCTTTCGAACTCAGCCGCCGCGCTGATCGCCCTCGGACACGACCGGGACGCGGCGGCAGCCTATGAGCAGGCCGTGAAGGACCCGAACGTGCCGGTTACGTCCTGGTTCCATTACGGCGCGCTGCTGACCCGGATCGGGCCTGCGGAAGACGCGAAGCGGGCACTGCTCCGCTATCTGGAACTTGACCCCGGCGGCCCTTACGCGCAACCGGCCCGGAAGCGGCTGAGATCATTGGGCGAGGAGCCGCCGCCGTAGCCGGTCCTCGATCTCAATGCTGCGCCGACCCTTCCACGGGTCGGCGCGTGTTGAGGGAGTTAGTTTTCAGTTTTCGGTATTCAGGCAGATGCTGGCTCCGACGACGGGTCGGGGCCATCTCTCTTCCCCCCCGAGGCGAGTCGAAACGCGGTGGCGAGGCCGAGAAACGCGAAGAGCAGGTCAAGGGCACCCAGGTCCCTGACCACCGATCTGGACAGTTCGGCGACGGACCTGCTATGCACGAAGGCATCGACCATGGCGTCGGCCGCCTGTTCGATCGCCGGCGCCTCGACCTCCCGCCAACTCTCGTATGATGGCGGGTTCTGGGCCCATTCCCGCAGTTTCGGAACCGTCTCCGCCTTGAACTTCTCAATCTTCTCAGGGGAAACTTTGCTCGGGTCTTCCGCGTCCCCGGCATATCCGTGATCAACCATGAAGCACGGGTATTCGGATTCCGAAGCGACTTGCCTGAAGTCCGCCGCATCCTGCATCAGCTCTTCGTAATAATGTTCCGACAAAACCTCATCCGTAAATCCCGCGCGGACAATGTCCGGCAGACTAAGCCGGTAATCGGCTACCTTGCCCACGAAAATGGCCGCCAGCGCGATCACGGCGCACAGGACACCGTTGGCCGTTCCGCGGCCACCCGCAGCGTAGGACGCGAACCCGACCGACGCACCCACGCCCCAGGCGATGAAACCGACCTCATAGCCCGTTTTCCATCCGATTAGCGCCCAGACCACCGCCCCAACTGCGCCCCCTATCAGCGCCGCGACGATCCCAGCCGGTTTCACTTTTCGCCACCTCCTGTTTCAGTAAGACGAAGCGACCGCCGCCCCAGGAGCCCCTCAAACGATTTGAATGCATTCCGAGAGACCAACTTCCGCCCGCGGGACGCCCCGCCGGCCTGTGGAAAAGTCGGCGCGGCGGTCAGCAGCTGTTGGGTGTACACGTGCGCAAAGTTGGGGCCGATAAGCGAGACCGTGAGCGCGACGGTTGTTTGGTATAGTCAATGTGTGGTTAGCCTCCAATCCTTCGGATTCGGAGGCGAGATAAGAGAGGTTCTCAAGAACAGATGAGACTGAAGCATGTTGCAATTGTCGTGGCCGCAGTCGGGGCGATGCCGCTCCTGCAAGGAGGCGGCATCCTTCAGGGTGAAGGGGGCGGAACCAAGATCGCGTTTATGTCCCGCCGCGACAAGGGCAACGCTGAGATCCACATCATGAACGCGAACGGCACGGGCCCGATGGTGGTGAGGCCGGCCCAAGAGCCTGCTCTGACTCTCCCACCCATTTATCTTATGGGGTCGCTGATTGAGCCAACCTTGGAGTGGCCCGCGCCCGGCCTTCGCGGGCCCATGAACGTGACCGTTCGCGTTCGCACTCGCTGGAGCGCTCAAAGATTTAACGGAGCTTCGCTCAAGATATTGGAGCCGGGCGAACCGGCATTTGCGCATGTTGAAAGGGAGATCGAGAAGATCAGGGACGGCGAGTTGGTTGTGCGCGTGTCGGCACGGACGTCCGATGGTCGTGCGCGATCTTATGATGTAAAGGGAATACGGTTCGATTTTCGAGGGAATGTGGTCGTCTGGCCGCTCAGTGTGTCCGCAATATACGATGACGCCCTCACATGGACTGTCGGCTTGCCGGTCGTCAGACCGGCAGATGATCCTTGGGCCCTGCTCAAACTCCGTTTTCTCGATGAGCGAACGCCGATGGCGCGCATCATTGAATTGGGACTTGCTCCGGTCCT
Organism: Armatimonadota bacterium; assembly: GCA_022567555.1. Classification (GTDB taxonomy): domain Bacteria; phylum Armatimonadota; class Fimbriimonadia; order Fimbriimonadales; family ATM1; genus JADFGT01. Next base: position 19,221 of record JADFGT010000048.1, read on the forward strand.
GCGCACCGACACGTACCTCGAGGCACAGGGACGGGACGGCGAGCGGTACACATTCAAACTGTACGCCCCGACCGTTCAGGGGTATCGGACTTGGACGAGAGAGGGCTATTCTGACGCGGTCTATCCTCTCGAGGCTGCCATGCCGTCCGTTGAGACTGACGAACTGCTGAAGAAGGCAGGGCACTATTGGGTGCGGTCATTGAAGCGGTCCTGGGTGCCCACAGGGGGGTCCGTGCCCATTTATGAACCGCCTGATGGCTGGTCCATGACACAAAAGAGAGGAGCCGTGACATTCGCTGCGTCTGTGCGAACCAGCGCCTACGGGATGACATCCGGATACCGGCTCGACGAGAAGTTTCCGGCTCATCGCCTTGCCGGCGTCTCCGGGCAAGTGCAGACAGACGGCGTTACCCAGCGCAACCCTGCCGTCATCGTCGTGAGGCTGGCGTCGGGCCGTATCCTGAGCAGAGACGACCGCTTCCTTCAGGATTTCGTATATCCGTCGCATGACCCGCCCGTGGGCATCCTATACTATGATTCGCACCACTACTTCGAGGTCTCGATTCCGCGGCATGGTGGCGTACTGGAAAGATTCAGTACCGGAAGCATTTCAGATCCTGCAACAATCTCATTGTTGAAGGACTTCTATACCGAACGCCCGCCTCTCGGGAGTTCCGACTCTGGGTCTAGCCGCCCGCCGGAGCCCGCGTCGCACCACAAGCGCCGGAGGAAAAATGAGAATGGCAGGGGCGACAGGATTTGAACCCGCGACCTGCGGTTTTGGAGACCGCTGCTCTACCAGCTGAGCTACGCCCCTGCGTTCACCCTTAATTATAGCCTCAAATTGGGCCCACGCTTACCGGGCGCGTCCCTCCCGAACCCCCGCACACCATGCGTCCATAATGACGCCGTGCCGAAGGAGACCTTCCTGCTTTACGGGAAAGCGCGCATACCTCTGCGTGTGCCCGATCACGCCGAGGTCCTGCACACCAAGTCCGTGACGGCGCTTCCGGACCCGGTCGGCGCTGTGCGCGACGCCCTCGGCAACCCAATCGGTTCGCCGCCGCTCGCCGACCTTTTGAAACGGCAGAAACCCAGCAACGCCGTGATTACCATCTCCGACATCACGCGGCCGGTGCCGAACAGAGAGGTCCTGCCTCCGGTCCTCGACACGCTGCACGCATTCGGCCTCAAGGAAGAGCAGATCACAATCTTGATAGCCACGGGCATGCACCGGCCAAGCACGCCGGAAGAGAGAATCGGACTGGTCGGCGCGGACATTGCGAACAGATACCGCATCGTGGACCACCGCAGCGAACGCACGGACGAACTAACGCCTATGCCGAGGCCGACTCTCTTCGGCACCAAGGCGTTCATCAACAAGTTGTACATGGACGCTGACTTCAGAATCGTGACCGGATTCATCGAGCCGCACTTCATGGCGGGCTTCAGCGGCGGGCGCAAGGGCGTTTGTCCCGGCTTGGCGAATGTCGAGACCGTGCAGAAGTTTCACGGCTTCGACTTCTTGGACTCGTCGAAGGCCGCGAACTTCGTTCTTGAGGGAAACCCGCTTCACGAAGAGGCGATGGACGTCGCCGGAATGGCGGGGATTGACTTCTTGGTGAACGTCGGGCTGAACGAAAACAAGAAGATGGCAGCGGTGTTCGCCGGCGATTGGAAAGAGGCGTTCTTTGAAGGCGCGAAAAAAGTGAAAGAGTGGACCGGCGCGCGCGCTTCCGAAATGAAGGAGTTGGTCATCACATGCGCCGGCGGCGATCCGCTCGACAAGACGCTATACCAAACCGGCAAAGGGATGTGCAGCGCGCTTCCCTTGCTCAAAGAGGGCGGCACGGTGATATGCGCCTCCGCGTGCGGCGAAGGGCTCGGCTCGCCGTCGTTCACAAAGATCATGAACGAATGGGGCAACGACTGGAAGGGATTCATCGAATGGATGCGCAACAAGAACGACACGGTGCACGACCAGTGGGGTTTCCAGATGCACTGCAAGGTCTTGCAGCGCGTTGGGGTTTCCGGTTTGTTGTTTGCTTCGGGGGGGGTTCCGTTTGAGGATCAGGAACGCATGTCCCTCACTCCTCTTTATCGCGCCTCCGCCGCAGTCTCGGAAGAGGAAGGAATCCGCCGGGCGATCCAGGAACGGATTGACAAATTCGCGGACAAGCAGATCGCCGTCATCCCCGGCGGACCATATACCGTGGCCATTATAGGGTAACAGCCGGTCCATGACGGATACAATGGAGGTCCGCGATGCTGACTCAATACATCGGCGGCGTCACGAAGAGCGCTGAAGATTAGGCCCGCTCTATGGCCGGTGGCGCCATCGCTGGCCGGTTCAGGCAGAGAATGCGACGCGTGGAACTTCTATTTACCGGACTTCCCCAGCTTCTTCAGCCACTCCTTGAGCGCCGCCAGCATTGCATCCTCCTCTGGTTTTTCGTCGGTAGCCTCAATCTCTTTAATCCGGCGCTCGCAGTAGGCGCGGTACTGTGCGTCATATTCCGTGCCTATCGAACGGGACATGCAAACGATCGCGAACAGGTCCATGTAGTAATCGAGGTTATCGCCCTCGAACCTTTCCGGGGCATTCGACTTGAACGCCTCGTGCACCGCCTTGTCAATCTTCTTGGACTTGAACGGCTTCAATGCCTCAATCAGACGTCCCTGATCAAAAAGCCGCACCGCGTTGACGAAGTACGCCGTGTACGGCTCGCGTTCATAGGTCGGGTAGATGGCAGCAAGAATCTTCTCCACTTTGGCAATTACCCTCAGAGCCTCGTCACCAATGAACTGACGCTCATATTCGCCCGGATCGGTGATGACAGCTGTTCGAAGCAGGGCCCGAATTACCTCTGCGTAGGGCTCGCCGTGTTCGCGCACGAACGCATCAATCACGCGCCTCCACCCGTCCGCGCCCTCCTCTGGGAGGAGCCTTTCGAACAATGAAGATACGGCGTCGTCACAGTAGATAAACCGCCCCAGGAGTTTGATAGCGAACTCTTCTCCCTCTTTCGGATAATAGAACATCAGCCGGCGGACCGCGCTCTCCGTCGGGAAGGAGGCGCTCGTCAGAGAGTCTATGTTGGTCAACGCGTCCTCCACCAAGGAACGGATGTGCGCCTCGCGCGATAGTCCTGCCCAATCTGTCCGCACAGCCTCGGCCAGCGACGATGATTCGACCGGAGAGGTTATGTCCAGCACCGTCCCTCCACCCCTCGTCATCGCCGAGAACATCTGGATGACGATGTCCGGATCGATGTCGTACTTCGGGCCGAGCAGCTTCAGCAGGTCGTACTCCTGATTCGCGTTGAGCGCCTCGAGGATGTCGAAGGCCCAGTCTTCCATCTCGTGCATCTCTTCGGTCGACGCTTCC
>JADFGT010000049.1 GCA_022567555.1 Armatimonadota bacterium
ACGACGGCGTCAGCATCCACAGCGGGCGCATGCCCGGCCGCGTGGCGCACCACGAGCTCGTCTTCGGCACGCTGGGTCAGACGCTGACCATCCGCCACGACTCCATCAACCGCGAGAGCTTCATGCCGGGGGTAGTCATGGCCATCCACGAGGCCGTGAAGGGCCCGGGGCTTACCGTCGGTCTCGACAAGATCATGGGGTTGTAGGGGGTCCCGAGCAGCCCAGCACCGTCCTGTTGATCGCTCTGAGGGAACTCACCCGAGTTGAGCGAAGTCTCCCAAACGCTGTCGATTCTTCGATTGGCGTTCAGCATGAGGTTGGTATGAACATGTCATTTCGAGCCGGGTCGAGAAATCTAAGACCCCCTTGAGGAAAGACCGATTGTCTCTTCGCCAAAGCGTATCGTGGCCGACGCTACAACAGCGGTTGCGAGGGTACGGCCAGGCGGCGACTGAGAGCAGAGCGCCTTAGACCCCTCGGCTTCGCTCGGGGTGACAGCGGCCTGGTATTTTCATTCTTTGTTACGGTGGTCGCAACCACCACGAGTGATTCTGAGCGAAGTGAAGACTCTAGGCGCATGGGACTCTGAGGACGTGATGCCTCAGATTCTTCGTCGCTCCACTCCTCAGAATGACATAAAGGTCCTACCGCCTCAGGGCGAGAGGCTCCACCATTGAGACCATCTCGGCGAACTCGGCTACGTCAGAGTCGTCGGGCAGTAGCTTTCTGACCCGCTCGGCGTAAACCAGAACATCCTCGATACTCCCGTCCTGGGCCCAGTAGCTCTCGCGCAGGATCTCGGCGTACTCGGCCACCGTCGCGGCGAGCTGGAACCTTGGCGAGGTCTCCTCGAATTCAGCCCTGATCTCGCTCCGGTCGATCTCGCGACTCATCTCCACCACCTCGCCGCTGTCCGGCTCCTGGTAGCGAAGGCTCACTGTCGCCACGTTGCCATCGGCGTCGTCGACGAGCTTGAGCTCGTACAGCGCCGTCACGCTATGCCCGGCGCCGATCTCGCCGGCGTCCACTGCGTCGTTGCGGAAGTCCTGGTCGGCGACGCGGCGGTTCTCGTAGCCCAGCAGCCTGTAGCGGCTGACGACCTCGGGATTGAAGTCCACCTGGACCTTGGCATCCCTGGCGATGACCTGGAGCGTGCCGGTCAGGTTCTCGACGAAGATGCGCCGCGCCTGGTCCAGTGTGTCGACGTAGCTGTAGTTGCCGTCGCCGTCGTTGGCGAGCTGCTCCATCAGAATATCGTTGTAGTTGCCCATGCCAACGCCGACCGTGGAGAGGGTCACACCCTCCGCCACAAAGTCCTTGACCAGATCGAGGATGGACTCGGGACCGGTGCGCCCCACGTTGGCCACGCCGTCGGAGAGGAGGATCAGGCGAGTAATCCGGTCGGACTGTACCTCGTCGATGGCCATCTCGTAGGCTAGAAGCAGGCCTTCGGCGGCGTTGGTCGATCCCCCAGGCTGCAGGGCGTCGATGCTCTCCATGATGGCGTCCTTGTTGCCGCCGCTAATGGGCTCCAGCAGAACCTGCCCGCGCGAGCCGTAGACGACGATGCCAACCCGGTCTGCCGGGCGAAGCTCGTTCACCAGCAGCCCCAAGGACCTTTTGACCAGCCCCAGGCGGTTCTCTCGGGCCATCGAGCCGGACACGTCGATTACAAAGATCAGCGTCGCATCTTTCCGTTCCTCGGCCTCCACCGCCCGTCCCTGAAGTCCGACGCGCAGCAGCCAGTGATTTGGCCCGCCAAAGGGAGACGGCGAGCCCTCTACGTGGATGGCGAAAGCCTCCTCCTCCGGCAGCTGGTAGCCCTGCTTGAAGAAGTTGACGAACTCCTCGACTCGGACCGAGTCTGGCTCCGGCAGGTGGCCGTCCCTCAAGAAGCGCCGCGCCACCGTGTAAGAGGCGGTGTCCACGTCCATGGCAAAGGTCGACAAGCGGTCGTCCTCGGTGTCGATGAAGGGGTTCACGCCGTAGTGCTTGAAGAAGGTGGCGTCGTAGGGGGCGTCGTTCACCGTTGCCGACCCGCCGGTGGAGTACCCAAGAATCTCGGCAGAGATAAGGGTACTTCTCGATGAGAATTTGGTCGTCATCGGCACAGTCACTACGACAATAGCCAGAACCACCAAGCCAATAAGGGCCGCCGAGCCGAGGGAGGGTACCAGCCACCGCCTCGGAGACTTCTGTACTGCGCGTTGCACCCCGGCTTGCACCGCCGGCCAGAGGTCGCGCCTAGGCGTAACACTATTCAGCTCTTCAGCCAGGGCAGCCTCGATCAATTGTTCGTTGAACTCGGGAAATTCTCTCTCTCTCATCGCCTTTCTTCTCCAGGGTTCGGTTCTCCGGCCCAGCTCAATCGGTCACCCGTTTCGCTTGGTCTGGTAGACATTGGCTGGGCCGCCATTCCAGCAGTTAAGGGAGGGGATAGTGTGGCAAAGACTTGGCGCAACCGGCGCAGGGCATAGTGGACACGAGACTTCACCGTTCCCGGCCGGCAACCCAGGGCCACCGCCGTCTCGGCTTCGCTGAAACCCTGGTAGTAGCGCAAGACCACCGCCGCCCGGTGCTTGGGCTCCAGGGACCCCAGGGCGTTCCGAATGGCCGACCGTAGCTCCGACTCCTCGGCGGCCTGCTCAGGAGAAACGGACACCGAATGGAGGGCGGCGGCGGCTTCGACGGAATCGGTTTCGGCATCAACACGATGTACGGGAACCAGTCAATGGTCGCGGCGTTCCTGCCGTTCCGAGAGCAGAATACGCGGGTCTACTTCCAGGACTTCGGAGTGAATTTCGACACCTCCGTGTGGGGCCAGAACTTCGCGCTGGAACTCGGCCGATTCGGGTACCAGACCGGTGCGTACTTCTTCCAGCGCATTGACAACACTCCGTACTTTGTGAATGACCGCTGGGACAACGGAAACTGGTACATGGACGGCGGACTCGTCTCGTTTGACTGGGGCGCCGCGAACCTGGACGTCTGGGCGGGCCGCAACTCTGAGCGCTTCGACTCGGGCGAGAACATCGTCTTCGGCTCGGCCTTCCACAACGACATTTGGCCGATGACCGCAGGTCCCCAGGGATTCCTGGCCGACGGCCTGGTGATGATAGATCAGAGCCTGGGCTTCAACCTGGACTTTGGCCTGGGCGACAACGGCGACCTGATGCTGACGTACATGTTCCTGGACAGCAACACGATTGTGCCCGACCCCGTCAGCGGCGCTGACGTGAACCGGGTGGTCGTATTCGGCGGTGAACTCGAATACAGCCTGAACGACAATCTGCATCTCTACGGCGGATACAGCCAGTCGGACCTGATGGAGAACTCCAGTTCCGTCCTCACCGACGACAACTCCGCCTGGTGGGCGGAACTCGGCTGGTATCAGGACAGTTGGGAAGCGATGCTCGGCTACCGGGAAATACAGCCGTACTTCGGCGCTCCCGGCGACTGGGGCCGCGTCGGGTTCCTGTGGAACCCCGTGGACATCCAGGGGTTCTTCGCGATGCTCGCGTTCCTGGATAAGCCGAACGTGAACCTGGGCGCCTACTTCTATGAGGGCGCAACGGGCATGATTCTCGGCACAGACGATACGATCGTCGGCTACACGGCGGACGTGACTTGGTGCGCCGGCGGGCCCTGGGAGTTCCTCCTGGGCTGGGAGCGCGTCGAGTATGACTTCGCAGGCACCCCCTTCTTCGGCGCAGCGGACGACAACGTTGTCAACTGGTATCGCATCGGGTTCAACTACAGCCCCGGCGGGGACCAGGCGCTGAGGTTCCTGTACGAGATCAGTGACTATGACGACGGTCCCGGCGGCGGGATTCTCGGGAGTGACTTCCGAGGCGGTCTAATCACAACCCAGTGGAGCGTGAAGTTCTAACGCTCCCCTAACGAACGACGCGAGGCCGGGCCGGAGTTTTTGGCCCGGCCTCCGACTTTTTGAGCGCGGACAGTCGTCCCGGACGTCAGAATAGAGGGAAGAAAAGTATCAGTCAAGGAGGAACCATGTACAGAAGAAAGCGACTTCTCGCGACCCTGGCAATGGCAGGAACGATGGTGATTGCCGGGGCGCAGTTCGGCGACATCATCGGCGACGCCATCAAGGTGATCGGAATCGGAGCCGCCGTAGACCGCTTTGGACCGGACATCAACAAAGCTGTCAACAAACTTCAGGGCTTCTCGAACACCGAGGCAACGATGACCAAGGTTGTGCCCATCCTATCCATTGGCCAGGGCACGCACATCGGGGCCGCCCAAGTGATGGGCCCGCCGGACAAAGTGAAACGCGTGAAAGCGGTGGCGCAATTGGAAACGGACGCATTCGGCAAGGTGCTCCGCTTGAAAGCGCTGATTCCTATCGAATCGAAGAACATTGTGAGCGACATAAAGCGCGTTCCGGGCGTTGGCGTCAGCGCCATCATAGACATCAAGCTCTGAAGGGGCGGACGCCCCCGCGCACCGTTCCGGCACGGCCGCGCAGGACCTGTAACGAGTCGCTGGTATAATCCGCCTCCATGCCGGACGTGCGCCTTTTTACATCCGAAAGCGTCAGCGAGGGTCATCCCGACAAACTGGCGGACCAGATTTCCGATGCGATCCTCGACGAGTGTTTGAAGGGCGACCCTGAGAGCCGCACGGCCATCGAGACCCTCTTGGCCAAAGGGTTCGCGTTGGTTACCGGTGAAGTAAGGACGGAGTGCTACGTAGAAATATCGGACGTCGTTCGCGACACAATTCAAGCGGTCGGATACACGGATCCGATCTTGGGCCTGGACGGGCAGACTTGCGGTGTCCTGGTTTCAATTCAGCCGCAAAGTGAACAGATCAGCCAAGGAGTGGATACGGGCGGCGCCGGCGACCAGGGGATGATGTTCGGAATGGCGTGCGACGAAACGCCGGAACTAATGCCCCTGCCTATGTCTATTGCGCACGCGTTGATGCGATTGCAGGCGGACATCAAACGCACGAAGCCTCATCTTGGTTTCCGCCCCGATGCGAAAAGCCAGGTGACCGTTGCCTACGAAAATGGCCGGCCGAAGTTTGTGCACACTGTGGTTTGCTCCTGCCAACAAGACCCATCGGTGAAGCCGGACGAATTCCGCGAAAGGGTGATAGATAACATCATTCGGCCGGTTCTGCAGAAATATGCGGACCTGGTGGACATTGAACGGGACATCACGTTTCACGTGAATCCGACGGGGGCGTTCAGCATCGGCGGCCCGGAAGCTGACGCCGGCCTGACCGGCCGCAAGATAATGGTGGACTCCTACGGCGGTTTTTGCCCACACGGCGGCGGCGCGTACAGCGGCAAGGACCCGACAAAGGTTGACCGCAGCGCGGCCTATATGGCCCGGCATGCGGCCAAATGCATTGTGGCGGCGGGACTCGCGCGCAGAGCCCAACTGAACCTTGCTTACGCCATCGGCATCGCAGAGCCGATTCAGGTTACGGTGGATACGTTCGGAACTGAGACGATCCCCTCCGAGGAGATCGAGGCCCGGGTGCGGGCGGAGTTTCCGTTCAACCCGAGAGGCATCGCCGACTACTTGGGCCTTCGCAGCCCCGGTATGAAGTATTTGCCCACGGCGAAGAACGGACATTTCGGCAATCCGGCTTTCCCTTGGGAAAGCACAGAGGCGGCCGGGCGGCTCAAATAGCCTCGGCGTACACGATTCGGCCCTTCAGTGAGGACCCATCCGCCGCATAGCCACCGATGAGACAGTGCTTGACGTCGCCCGCGACCTCTACGCGGCTGCCGGGAAGCACCACTGTGTCTTCTATGGTCCCACACCGAACGAGGGCACCCTCACCCACGCAAACTGAGCGCCCTATCCGCGCCTCAACCACAGCGCCCTTCCCGACGAGCGCGCCGCCGCCCAAGAGAAACGAAGAACAGGCGAGAAACGAGTCGAGGGTCCCGGTGTCGAACCAGCGGCCGCGATAGAGGCCCGCCAGCACCGGCTCACCCCATTGCACGAGGGTCTGGATGGCGTCCGTGATTTCATATTCGCCGCGAGCGCTCGGCTTCAAGCCGGGGAGCGTGTCCCAGATTCTGGATGTAAAGAAGTAGACCCCGGCCATCGCGAGGTTCGACTCCGGTTCGGCCGGCTTCTCGACCAGTTTCACAATCCTCTCCCCAACCACGTCTGCGACGCCGAACCGGCTCGGGTCGGCCACCTCCTTGACCATGTCAAGGTTTGCGCAGCGGCTCTGTTCGAAGCGGTTCCTTAGATGGGCAAACCCCTCGCTGTAGACGGCGTCGCCCAGATAAAGGACAAAATCCTCTTTCCCAACAAAACCCTTGGCGAAGGAGACGGCGTGCGCCAGCCCCTTCGCATCGCTCTGAACGGCATAGGACAGCGATATCCCCAGGTCTGAGCCGTCGCCGAGCGCTGCGCGCATCTCCGGCTCGTTGGCGCCGACGACCACGCACAGGTCGGTCACGCCTATCTCCTTCAGCCTGTCGAAGGCGTAATGGATCGTGGGCCGGTTGGCCAAGGGGAGCAGCGGCTTTGGAACGTGCAGCGTGACAGGATGGAGCCGCGAGCCTTTGCCTGCCGCCAATATAACGCCCTTCATCTATCTTGACCCGGCTGCGGTATTCTGTCTTTCACGGTATGCATGGAAGCGACCGCCGCGCCACCCGCACACGGACGGCCATCCGGCTCTCGGCCGGACTCATCACTGCGGCCTCGGTCTGTCTCAGCTGCTCGGAACCCGCGCCGCCGCAGTTCCCGGACCACTTGAGAGCGTATCTTACCGAACCCTCGAACCCGGGCTTCGCGCTCTATCAGGAGGCGTCCGGTCTTGCGGAGCGCCACGCGTCGGAACTTGTCAAGCGCGTGTCTTGGACTCCCGACAAGAGGAAAGCAGCGATCGAGGAGTGCGCGACCGCCTTGGAACGGATCGCCGAAGCGCAGCGGCAGGACGTGGCGTTCGTCTTCACGCCGCATTCGCCGCTGGCCCCGCCCGGGGAGCGCCGGGGCTGGCGGTTCTTGGGGCGCGTGTTGGTGTGGCAGATCGAGGGCGCCCTCAAGGACCGGCGGCATTCGGATGCTGTGGCGACCTTTCTGACCGCGGCGCGGTTCGGGGCGGACCTTTCAGGTGGCGACGCGATGGACGCCAATATCGGCTACACGATCATCGCCGAGGCGGCCGACCCGCTTTGGAGGGCGTTCCCGGACTTGCCGCCTGAGGAACTGCGCCGGCTGTTCCGGGGGATCCAGGAGATCCTGCTGGAGATGCCGTCTCTGGAAACCACGCTGCGCCATGAGCGCGCGACAATGCTGAAAGCGGTGCAGACGATCCAAGACGCCTTCTTGGACGGCGACTTACAGCCTTTTGAAGAGAGCCTCGGCAGGGACATCGGCCGGGCTGTGCGCTACCTGAGCCGTTTGAAGCAGGAGCCCCGCGAAGAGCAGGTCCGCTACTTCGAGCGGTTTGCGGCCGAAGCCGATCAGGAGGCGAGCACGCTCCTGAAGGCCGCACCCCTCTCTCCCCACCTCTGGACCGATCACCCGGAGCCGGCCGGCGAGCGGCCCTGGAAAAGATTCGCCGCACACTACTTCCGAACGGGGCGGCACCTGATGGAATGGTGGGCCGGGAATCAGGCGCGCCTTCGGCTGATGGCTGTGGACGCGGCGCTCTTCGCGAGGCTCGCGGAGGGCCGCGAGCCCCCGGGCGACCTGAGCGGCTTGCCCAGACTGATGCGGACGGACCCGTTCTCCGGACGCGACTTCATTTACATGCGGCGCGACGGAGCATACAGACTGTACAGTTACGGCCGAGACCGGAAGGATGACGACGGCGAGGGCGGCCCGACGGGTACCGAGCCGGACCTGGTGCCGTGGCGCTGAGAGGCTCTACAGGTAGACTGGACCGCGATGCGTGGGAGGGTGCTGTCCGTCCGGCTCAAGGAGGCGCGGGGGCGAATGCGGGAGATGGAGAGCCTGGTGATGGAGGAGGAACGCGGCATCGTCGGCGATTGGCACTACGGCAAAGATGAGTTTGAGAAGCGCCAGGTACTTTTATTGGACCGTTCAGCCTTGAGCGAGTTCGGTTACTCGCCCGGGGTATTGCGCGAACAGGTTCTGGTGGACTTCCCCTCTTTGCAGGGCCTGCCTGCGGGCGCGCGGCTGCAGATCGGGACCGCGACCGTGGAGATAACATCGGACTGCAGCGGGTGCCGCCACATGGCCGAAACGGTGGGCGAAGACCCGGAAGGATTCGTTCAGAAAGTGATGAACCGAAGAGGAATGCTTGCGCGGGTCGTGGTCAGCGGCGAGGTGAGACCAAGCGACGACGTGAGGTTAATCGCCCATGACTGATGACCGGCGCACCGACTGGTTCGGCGTCGTGCTGGGAGCAGTTGTCTTCTTAGCAGGAATCACGCTGCTTATTATTACGTTCGTCTGGGCGGCTAATCTGTTCTCAACCCCGCCTGCGGAGTTCGTTCAGAAAGACAACCCGGACGTCACAAACATCGCCACTTCGTTCGGCTACGTTATCCTTCGCATCGGCATGCTGCTGGTGATGAGCATCGTCGGCTCCGTTGTAAGCGGCAAAGGCGTGCGGATGTATCTGGCGGCTCGCGCCGGTGTAGCCGTTGAGACGGAGAGGCCGTAGAGTTTCAGAATCCCCCCTCTCCATTTCGTGTACGAAATGGAGAGGGGGACTGGGGGGGAGAGGGCATTCAGACACCGCCGCCGTTCGCGGGCTCGAGGCCGAGTGTCTTGCCTTTGCTGACGGCCGGGACGCCCTCCGCCATCCACACGGGAACGGGCGCGTCCTTCAGATAATGGTCGAAGAACTGCTGCAAGCGAATCGTCCAATCCTTACGGTTGGGACGCTTGCTCAGGCCGTGCCCTTCACCGTTGTAATTCAACATCCAAACCGGCTTTGCAAGCCTCCGCAGCGCAGTGAAGAGCTCGATCCCTTGATACCAGGGCACCGCGCCGTCATTGTCATTGTGCAGCATCAGCAGCGGAGTGTTGACTCTATCCGCCCAGAATATCGGCGAGTTCTCGAAATAACGCATCGGGTATTCCCAAATGGAACCACCGATGCGACTCTGCGTTTTTTCATATTGGAAAGCGCGGCTCATGCCGCTTCCCCACCGAATTCCGCCGTAAGCGCTGAACATGTTGCTGACCGGGGCGCCCGCTTCAGCGCAAGCGAAGATGTTCGTGCGAGTTATCATGTACGCGATTTCATAACCGCCCCAACTGTGGCCCTGGATGCCTATGCGCTTCGGATCTACGTAGCCACGCGCCAGCACCGCTTGAATCCCGGGCACCACGCATTGCAGCGAACTTTCACCGGGATAACCGACCTTGTATTTGATGTCGGGCTTGAACACGATGTAGCCTCGGCTCACATAGAATGACGTGTTGATGGATGAGCCGCCCGGAGACGGAGAATAGTAACGATGCAATCCATTTGAAAGGCGCTCATAGATGTAAACCATCATCGGATACTGTTTGCCGTAGTCGAAGTCTTCCGGCTTATATAGGATTCCTTGCATCTTCTCGCCATCGTCCACGACCCATTCGACGAGTTCCGACGTCCCCCAGTTGTAGTCGGCCTGCTGGGGATTTGCGTTGGTGACCTTCTTCGTCTGCCGGAAGTCAAGGTCCGATACCCAAAGGTCGGGGAACTCATCGAATCGCTGCTGGGTGAACAGGAACAGGCCGGCGTCTTTCGCCTTACGGGGCGTCGAAATGCTTTTGTCCAGCATAGTGAGGCGTTCCGGGGCGCTGCCGCCATCCATCCGCAGTCGGTAAAACCCGGCGGCCTTTGAAAGATTGTGAAACGCCCTGAGCAACATCGGCTTCGATGGGTCTATCGTCCGTTCATCCGGGTCCACCCGGACGTAACGGAACTGAATGTTCTGCCGCCGTCCGACGCCTCGTGTCACGTTCTCCGGTTTCACCGCCCCTGTCGGGTCCACGGACCAGATGTCGAACATGTCGTAGAGAAGAATCCGACTCTCATCAGAAGTCCAGCCTGCGGTGCCATAGGAGCGGGGCGGCATCGGCCGGTCGTTCAGTTCGTTCCAAATAGGATGTGGAATACGTTCGGTCAGGTTAACCTTTTTTCCGGATCGTACGTCCATCACGATCCAATGTAATTGTTCGTTGTCAAACCATACCGCGTAACGACTCGAGGGAGACAGAGAGGCCGATCCTTGCGACCGCTTGCGAATCAGTTGTCGAGAGCCGTCCCGAACGTTCACAAGGTAGATGTCATTGTAAGTGCCGTCCCATGAGACAAGTTGGCGATAGGGGAGCGAGTCTATTCCGATGGCCACGTCAGCGTCGCCTTCGGTCCCCACGTTGACCGTCTGCAGTTCCGGGGCTGCCAACTGGGTTATCTCCCCTGAATCGAGGTCCGCTGCCGCGAGGTAAGTGCGGTTGCGCTCTGTGGTTGCGCGCTTCAATTGCATCGGCTGGAGGTACGGGTCTTTCCAGTTCCAGATGTCCACCTTCACCTCTTCTTCCTCACTGTTCTCGTCGTCATCCTTCTCGGGCGGCGGATCGGGCAACGGCGCGGTGGCGAAAAACACGCGGCCGCCGTTCTTCGAGAAGTAGACGCGGCCGCGGTCGCCTATGCCCCATCCCTCAAAGAACGCGTCCGATTCGGCGTCGGCGAGCATGCGCGTGCCGCCCGTCTCGGCGTCCCACATATACAGCGCAAACGTAGGAGGCTTCGAGCCGTAATCGTCGCGGTTCGTCAAGAACGCAACGAGATTGCCCTCCTCGTGTATTGAAACCTGCTTATAATCGCCCATACCGACAAAGATTTCCACCCGGCGTTCGTCGTCAGGGAAGAAGGCGAACACTCCGTCGCCTTTCCCTTCCTTCGCCGAGACAACGTAAACGAGCATGCGCCCGTCTTCCGACCAGGTGTATGAGAGAACGTTCTCGGAGCGGATCTCTTTTTGCGACGCAAGGTGCCGAATGACAAGGACGGCGCCGGTCGCGCCGCGCTTCTTTATCTCCGGTTCCTGCTTCTCCTGTTCCGGCTCCTGGTCCTCGAGTGCGGGCGGCGGCTTCTCTTCACCCTCTTTCTTCTCTTCGGAGGCCGGAGGCTTTATCGGTTTGTAAGCGATCCATTCGCCAGTCTCCGCCGGCATGGAAAAGGATTGCACCCGCTCGATTTCTGTCACTTCCCCGGAAGCGAGATCGAGGACGGCAAGCGAGTTCTTGGGCCTCTCGTCCGCCTTCACCTTATCTTTGATCGCTTTGTCCATCTCCTCCTTGGGGGGGGCCACGATGCAGACCAAGAACTTCGAGTCCGGGCTGAAGCGCGCCGACGAGCCGCGCTCAATTCGGTGCTCCTTCCCGGATGCAATGTTCCTTACCACCAATTCGCTGTCCCCATCTTGGGGTGCGAGCATGTAGAGAAGCCAACCGCCGTCGTTGGAGAGGGCCTGGCCTCGGATGCTCTTCCAGAGGTCGTAAGAGTCGTGGTCCAGCTCCTTCTTGGCGGCTTGCCCCAACGCGGTGCTCGCGAGGAGCAGGGAAAGGGAAACTGCGATTGCGAAGAGAGTTTGCGAGCGCGTGCGAATCATTTGCGTACCTCCATTTCTGATACGGGCCGGCTGTCAGCCGGCGGCGAAAGCGGCCGGATGCTACCTCCGAAGGGTCACTCTGAACAACTTATACGGTTCCCAGGCGCTGATGTGCACCTGGTCGCCGTTCCACTGGCTTACGCCGCGTCTGACAAGGAACGTGAACGCGAAGCCGTAGGTGTCTCCGGGGCGGCAGGTCAGGCCGCTCTTCAGGTGCCACGGGAGTTTCACCCGCACTTCGTAACCGCCATCTGCGTCGCCGCCGAGCAGTGTGATAGACTCCCTGGCGACGAGTTCCTTGTCGAGGAACGGCCAGCGCTCCTGCGCGCCATTCTGAACGAAGAAGTCTTGTATCTTGGGTTGGTCGCCCGTGCAGTCTATCCTCAGGTGATAATTGTCTTGACCCTGATAGACGCCGTCCAGTGCGAAATCGGTCTGGATCTGCATGTTGACCGGCTTGCTCGTGAAAGTGAAGCAAAAATAGATCCCGGTTTCGTCCCAGGCGGCGTCCACAGCGCAGTTCATCCAGTCGCTCGTGATACTGCCCCACCGCTCGGCCAAGCCCCACTCCGGTTCTTCGCCGTAAGGTCTCGCCAGGTCGGGCGAGCCTTTGCGGATGTATTCACGAAACGGCACGCACGGGTCGCGCCGCTCCTTGTCGGGGATTCCCATGCCGGTCTGGTCGGTTTTGTACGGGTCCGGGCGGATCAGGTCAGCAGTCGCATTGCTCAACGAATCGAGGGTCGCGGGGACCCAATTGCTGAACATCAGGCGCTCGAGGTCGGTGATTCCGTCGCCGGCGGTTGACTTCTTTGTCGGGTCGCTTCCCCAGCGCTTTTCGTCGAAGGGGAGTTTCGGGTCGTCATCCGGAACTCCGTCTTCATCTTTGTCAACCGTCGTGCTCACGTATCCGAAGAGGTTATAGAACCACGCCTGTTCCGGCCAGACGCGAAGGATGTAAGCGTTGCCGTCCCAATGCTCGCCGAACGGACCGGGGTATCCGCCCGCGCGGTAGTCGGCGAAGTGATTGAACGGGTACTCCTCATATCCGCTCTCGGCGAACATGGAATCGAGCGAGTGGTGGAACTCGTGGGCCACCAGCCAGGCGAGGTCGCTGCCGCCGAGAAACGAACTGCGTCCCGGCGCCATCTTCTTGTCCAGGCCATTGTAGTGCGCGCCCCACGTTCCGCCGCCCGAGCCCTGCAAGTAGTACGCTTTTCGTTCGGGATCGTACCGGCGTTCAACGTCAACAATAATGAGGCTTGCGAAATCCTCGCGGGTTCTGCCCTTTGACTTGAACAGTTCGTTATCATCGGCCTCCGGCGGGAACTGCTCCCCACGGGTGAGCGGCTCGTCATAGATGAACCACTCATACTCAAGGTTGAGTCGGCAATGTGAGTTGATGAAATAGAACAGCCGCGCGTCTTCGAACTCCTTGCGGAGGTACTCCATGTACTTCTCGCCGGGCGGGTCGCCGCGCTTCGCGCCCTCGGAGCCCTCGGGCTGCCAGACATCCGTTCGGACGATGACCGCAATGGGGAGGTTTAGGATCGTCTTGCGGCCTTCGGACGCTTCGGTTGCGAAGGCGAATGGGCGCGAATAAGACGTCCATGGTATGACGCGGACCAGGTTCCCAACGCGATAAACGTGTCCGGTACCGGGCGTGAGCGATGCCGCGGCGAGATGATTCCTTGTGCCAGGAATGAACGCCATCGGCGGAGCCGACGTTCCACTCGTGGCCGGGCTGTTATGCAGGTCGCCTCTTTCAAGAACCGACTCCCAGCCGAGGAAGATCGGAGTTTGGGGCATGGACAGCACTCCTCTGGGTTCCCAGACAATCTCCACGCTGGATGTCGTGGTTCGCGTGACTCTGGGTCGAGGAAGGTCCCTGAATTCAACGTTCAGATACAGCACTCGGTCGTTCCCAGTGTCAGCAATCACTACCGAACCGTCCGGCGCGGCGGCCAACGCGCTCGGTTGGCGCAGCATCCCGTAGTTCCCGCCGGTGAACCGTTTGATCTCTTTCTTATAATCCTTCGCGTCCCACTTGGCTATCCAGCCGTTATTGCGGTCAATTCCCACGAGCGAACCATCTTTCAAAAACGCAACGTCTCCGCAGACCCAGAACCCCCAGATCAACCCTCGGTCGTTCGGCCGGTCGTCTTGGTCGCCTTCCACGTGCCGGAAGTCCATCGTCCGCGGATCATAATGGTAAACGTCAATCCGCGAGTTCCATCCGGACGCGATAAACAGCAGGCCGTCCTTATAGGCAAAACCGGCCGGCTCATGGAACTGCTCGCGCTCCGGTCCGCGCTCGCCGAACTTCTTGAGGAAACGGCCGTCCGAGTCAAACCACTGGATGCGGCTGTTGTAAGTGTCGGCAACCAGAACGTGACCGGCCGGGTCCACCCAGATTGCGTATGGGCTGGAGAACTCGCCGTCCTCGGCGCCCCGTTTGCCCCAGGTCCAGGCGACCGTGCCGTCGGGATTGAAAACGACGACCCGATGGTTGCCCATGTCGCAGACATACACGCGGCCTTCAGGGCCGACCGCCAGTCCGCGCGGCGCATTCAGCCCGCCCGTCCAGCGAGCGATCTCTTTATCGTTCGAGTCGTGGACCGTTATCAGGTTCGACCCCGACCAACTCACGTAAAGGCGGCCTTCGGCGTCGTACGCCAGCCCCGCCGGCGCCAGAAGAGGCGCGGCCTGCGCGTGGGAGAGCAACAGCGAAACCTGAACTAAGCAGAGAAGCATCGTGGGCCACCAACCTTGCACAGAATGGTTCCGCGCTCGGCGGGCGACTCCTGCCGGTTCGCCCGCCTCTATCCGCTCCCCCGCCCGGCCCGGAACAGGCTGGACGCAGGGATGACCCGCTTCTCGATGCCCGGCCCGGCGTAACTTACGGCGAGCCGCTCGGCGCCGCCCCTTTCGAAGAACGTGACGGTGATTGCGTGCTTGCCCTTTTTGAGGGCGATTTGGCCTCTCGCCTCAAGCGCGGCGTGCAAGCCGTCGTTGTCCACCACGAGCGTAGAGCCGATGAACAGCCGGCTGCCGTCGTCCGACAGCGTATAGAAAGTGTAGATTCCGTCCGCGGGCACGTCTATGTAGCCGCTGAACTTGACCGCGAAGTCATCTTCGCGATCGAAGAACCGCTCGATGTCGAAGGCGGACGCAAACCCGGTTCTCTGCGGCGTCAGCGCGTTGAAGTCCGGCAGACGGTCCCACGCGCCTTCATAGTAAGCATAGTCAACAGTCGGTGTCAGGTTCCGTGGATTATCGGCCTCGCGTGGAGTTTGCTTCCTGAGCGTGACCTTCATCGGTTCGCTGAGGCTTCCGTCGGCCCAGACCGTGACGGCCCGGATTATGGTCGTTTCGGTCAAACGAATCGGGCGGGAGTACTTGCGGGAGTTCCTTCTTGGTGCGCTGCCGTCGGTTGTGTAACGGATTTCGCCGACGCCGCCGGGGACGAACAGTTCGAAGTCGGCCGTGCCGACGAAGATCGCGTTCCCGCCGAAGACCTTGGGGGGGGTTAGCCTCGGGAACAGAAAGCCGTACTCTTCCCGCGCGTCCCTTATCCAGTACTTGTTTAAGAACAGGCGAACCCCCGTTTTGTAACTGAGGTCGGGCCGCTCCTTCCACTCCCACTTCAGCGCCAGGCTGCGGGTCGAGGGCCGGAGCGAAATGACGCCGTTATCGACTTGGACGGTGCGGCCGTCCGCGCGCGCGGACGTGACGCGCAGGAACCACGGAATATGAAACAGAAGGTCTTCGGGCGCCTCGCGCCACTCGGCCCGAATCTCCACGTCCGCCCCATCCTGCTTGGAGTCAACCGTGTATGAGACGACGCCGAAGGAGGTCGGCGCGTTCTGCACCTTCACCCGGTCGCCGGGCTTCAGCCACTCAGGCGAGAGGACCGACGCCAGGTGCAGGTCCCGCCCCTCTTCGCGCACGAGCATGTTCCGGAGGAGCTCGTTGTATCGCGCGGCGAACCAGCCGTGGGGCGGGAAGTTTCCTTTCGGGTCGCGGTCAGCCCACGGGTCAATGCTCCATTCGAAGCCGGAGTTCGTGCTGCCGGTGTGGACGAGGATCGAGTAGAAATCTTCGAGCACCTTTCGCTGCTCGCCGCGCGCGAGCAGCGCCTGCGTTAGATAAAACGTTTCGTAATGGTGAAGCAGACCCGGGTTGCCCGGCATGTCTTGCCTCGTACGCTCTTTTACGGTCCACGCGTTGGGGCCGTACGTCATGATCCCTTCACGGTACTTGTATTCGCGAATCGTTCGCAGCGTGGTGCCGACCAGCGGGTCATGCGGGTCCAGCACTTCGAACGGATACACCCCCCCCGACGCGTTCGCCCAGTCGTTGCCCGCGCTCGGGTCGTCAATTCCCGGCGGGATGTATCCTTCCGTTTGGTCTGTCATCTTCCGCAGTTGCACCATGAACCGTTCGAGGTATTCATCGTGCAGTTCTTGCCAGGCCGCCGCGTCGTCAAGTTTCCCGACCGCTTTCGCCAGCGTTATCGCTTCTTTGAGGCCGAGCATAGCCCAGAAACTGTGGCCGGTGTAGTGTGCGTTTATGCCCTCGTTGTCATACGGTCCGGACACCGGCCACAGGTTTAGCGGGTCCCCGGCACAGAGCGCT
Organism: Armatimonadota bacterium; assembly: GCA_022567555.1. GTDB lineage: Bacteria > Armatimonadota > Fimbriimonadia > Fimbriimonadales > ATM1 > JADFGT01. Next base: position 16,220 of record JADFGT010000049.1, read on the forward strand.
TCGAACTGTTCGATGTGCGGCGGGACCGCCGGATATACTCTCTTGGCAAACTCCATGTCGCCGGTTATGCGATAGTGTGCGCCCACCGTCCAAAGGGATTGGCCCCAACTGTCCGGCTGGTGGCCGCGGAAAGACTTGACGCTGCCGTCTTCGTTGTATAGAAGGAAGTGGCCGATGCACTCCTCGGCGACCTTGTGCATGCCCAACAGGTCGTATGCACGCACGATGTAGGCTCCGTCGCGTACCCAGAAAGCGTCGTAGTGAACGTCGCTCACTTTTTGGACGTAGGTCTTGCCGTCTTCGCTTATGTCGCGCGCGATGAGGTCATAAATTAGGCTCGACTTCATCGTGTTGACCACCTTGGGCTCGGGGACCTCGAACTGTGCGCCTCGGGAAAGTTCATTCTCCCAAAAGCGAATGACTTTCTCCAGGTAATCGTCGTAGTCGGCGTTGACGATCACTTCGATCTGGTCCGTGTGGCTTTTGTGGACGGGAACGTAGGGGACCTTGAATTCGAACGTCTGCTGCTCGCCCGGTTCCAGTTCGATTGTGAATCCCTGCCGTTCGACCATCCCGCCGGGACCCTTAGGCAACTGGACGAAGACCAAGTGACTCGAGCGCCAGACCCGTCCTCCCTCCACAGTGAAGGGACCCGACGGGCTGAAGTCATCGGCCGGCATGTACTTGTCGCGATACCAGTCCGGACATCCCAAGTTCTCCCTCCCTATTCCCCGTCGCTCGGTGAACATCGGCACCAGGGTATCTGTCGCCTGTCTATCGCCGTCATTCCTGGCGATCACGCGGACAAAGTTGATCAGGTTGTTTCTTGGATTGAGATCAATGGGTGCCGCAAAGGCCTGGACATGGTAACTGACACCCATGTGCTGGAAGTCGTACTCCACGACCGGAAGATAGCCTCTAAGAAGCGTCTTGACGCGGGCGTTGACGGGTTGCAGGACAACACCGTTTCCGCTCGGAACCCACAGCCAGAACTCCCCAAAACCGGTATTAAACGCGCCGTCGTACGTAACCTGCGTGCCCTCCGGACAGTCTTTGAAACCGATCTCGTCGCTGGGCATCAGGAAATAGCAGAACGGCCCGGATAACTCCTCCTTAATCTTGTCCTGCTTCTCTTGAAGTTCGGATTGGACAGCCCGGTCCGCGGCCGGCGACCCATCCCATGCCCAGCCGGCTATCGCCGCGCCGGCGGCGACCAAGACCGCGCACAGACAGCGGCCGCACTTCAGCCGCCGTGCTCTTCCTAACATTCCCCTCGCCAAATTGCCGTTTCGAGTTCTTCCCTGCATATCAGCACCGCCTGTAGATCATCATCCCCCAAAGAAGATTGAACGCCTCCTTTTACCCCACCGCGAGAGCCGTGCCCGGTAGGAGCGCCACGAACCGGGGCGAAACCCAGTCCATACTTCACAGAGGGGCAGGCTGATGGATTTATCTCTTTTGCCGGCGCTGGCTGTCGGCTTGGCCGCGGCCGTTTGGTTTTTCGAGAGCCGGGGCGTGGCCGCCCCGGAGGCAGCGGAGGGCCCGACACCTTTTTGGCGGCAGCTGGCGGCCCTTCGCCCTATCCTGTTCGCCTCGCTGTTTGTCGCGGCCGCCGTGCGGTTGGCCTCTTGGCGCTGGAACGGTACGTACGGCGGCCTGCTCCCAGCGGCCACGGGGTTCGTTCTCGGCGCAGTGGCGATGCTGGCGGCGGATCTCGCGGATCTCCTTTGGGGGCACCGGGTTCCGGAGCTCCGACCCAGTGAATAGCTATGACATGCTTAGTTGCAACTCTCGCCAAGCTTCCAAAACCACTTTGCGGTTTGTGAGCCACTCTCTGAGGGCTTCGAGCACATCTTCGCCTGCCTTCTCAACGGTGGTCACAACTGCTGGCATGGGGTCACCAACTTGAACAACCTTGCCATCTGCATCCTTCGTCCATACGTGGCAACGGATTGTGATCACCTCTCCATCGACAACATACGACCCCTGCACGCGGTAGAACCCCTGAGCAAGGTCACGGAGATTCGTCCGAACGGCAAATGCTGAGCCGCTCCCGCGTGCGGACCTCTGCATCAAATCACGTAGTGCATCATCCAATCGATTGCTGAGCTCAAGGTCATCTGCGAAAAGGTCTGCGTTAACTAAACCCGGAAAGACGAACACCGGCCGCTTCTCGGGAAGAGGGATCTCAGAACGAGCGCCCTCTTCCAAGAAACCGATCGGAAAGGAATCACCCTTCGGAGCAACGATCTTCGGGTCCTGGCTTCGCCCGATCTCTTTAGCGCGCTGCCTCGCACCAGACGCAGCGCGAGCAAACAAACGGTCGATCAGTATCGAACCCTTCGAGCGGTCGTCGCCGAGTTCCTCGTTCTTCATCGAATAAAGAAGCGAGTACGTCAGAAGACCGTGGCCATACTCCGACGCCTCGAAACTCGCCAGGTTCTCAGGACAACCCAGAAGAGCATGAACACCCGTCCTCGCTTGAAACTCTGCCATCGCACGCTTCTGGTCGGCAACCTCATCACGAAGATCGGCCAAAGCGTCAGCAGAGGCGCCGGCTGCGCACGTGTCCAGAATCACAGCGCGCTTCCCGGCCTTCAGCTTCCTCAACCATCCGACCAGGTCGTCGCTCGACACCGCGTGCTGGCTACGGATCTGTTCGTCGCGGAAGTCCTGGGCAAGGCCGCTCCTCGCCTCTTTCGTCAGATACAGATACGTCTGCTGATCCTGATCGCTGATCGCAGTCCCGTGACCCGCCAGGAACACCAGCAGAAGATCGTTCGAGGTGAACTCAGTCTTCGCGAGCTCTGTAAACACCGTCTCGAAGTTCTCTCGGCTGGGATCCGTTCGCTGGATCTCTTCATGTTCATCGGCGAGAGCCTTTGCATCCGCCGATTCGCACAGGAGGTAGATGGCGATCTCATCCAACTTGAGGCCCCTTGCGCCGATGAGCAGGGCCTCCGTCATCGCAACCGCATCGTCCTCCGACCACCTGAGCTGCAGGCTCTCGCCTGCGTAGTTCTCGATTCCCGCGATCACAGCAACGAAGCGGGTCGGACTCGTGTCCCGTTTGGCCGGTGTCCTACCTGCTGTGCTCCCACCGGCACGGCCGCTCAAAGACCCTTCGTCGTTGAACGCAAGAACCGTCACCCTGGGTTCGAGGACCCCTTCCAGATCGTCTGAAAGGTCCAGAGAAAGCTCTCCGCCTTCGAACTCTCTCTTTCCGTGTGCATTCAGCACGCGGACTTCCTGGCCGTTCAGTAGGACCCGGATCAGGCCGACGCCTCCTCCCCGCTCGATGACCTCCGCCTTCAGGGTCGTACCCTCGATGCGAACGTCCTTCACCTCTGGGAACAGCTTGAGGTTACTAAGGTCGGGAACTGGGTCCAGCTCTTCGCCATCGAGGATCTTTCCTAAGAGGCGCGGCTCGAAGTAATACTTCGAGAACTGGTTCAACTCGATGACTTCGAGGATGTGCTTATCGGGATCCGTGTACACCCAGTGGAGGCCGTCGATGTAGTTGGGATCGCTTGTATCGAAGCGTCCTTCGGGGTCCACCACGGCCCAGCTGCCGTCGCGGAACGAAACCAGAGAGCAGAGCTCCTCGCCCATGGATGCACTGTAGATCCGCGCCGCGCCATCCCGAGAAGACGTCAAGAGGAATCGCGGCCCGCGGAGAAAACTCACGGATGAGAGAAGCGACAGGCTGTCAATGTGTGATACTTCGGTGCCGCTCTCGACGTCGAAGATCACCAATGACCGGGGCGAGTACCCGCTTATTGGGTCCGACCTAGCGACGACCACTAACCGCGTTCCGTCCGGCGAGAACACGGCATCTTCAACGTACCTACCCCTCGTCCGGAACGCACGGATTGGTTCACCGGAGTTTGCGTCCCAAATCCTGGCATGAAAGTCTTCCCCCGTGGTGACAACGGTTCGGCCGTCAGGCGAATAGCTGCCTGAAACCCATTTCCTTGAGTCTGGTAAGGCGAATTTCACGACCTTCTCGCCGCTACTAACACTCCATATGCCTGCATCCAACCAAGAAGTCACCAGAACCATATCGCCGTCAGGGGACAGGCTTGCACTCGTCGTGATATTCTGTTTCTCCAATCCAAACAGTAATTCGGCTTCGGCTATGTCCCAGACCGTGATTGCAGGTTCCTGATACTCGGTGAACACCAATAATCGCTCATCGTCTCTGGACAAGCTGGCAGATTCGATAATCCCCCCGAAATCCCCCCCTCCTATGTCTTCTCCAGACTCCGCATCCCAAAATTTGAGAACACCGTCGGCCGATGTCGTCACGATAAAGTCGCCAGCGTGCGAATAGAACGCCGACGTTAGCCTTGCGTCTTTCATATCGATGATAGAGCTGAATCCACCAAACCCAACATCGAACACACGAACTTCACTATCGGTCGCCAGGGCAATCGCTCCGCCATTTGGCGACGGCACGGCATCCCGCAGCGGCTTCTCACTACCTGAGATCGTTACCATATGCGTACCGTCCAGGCCCCAGACACGTACTTCGCCACCGATAGATGCGGCAAGTCGATCCCCCGCGGACGAGGCAGCTACCCAATCGTAGTAGTTCCGCCCTAGGATGTCTCCTGGCCTATCGTACGGGACCTTGCCAGGCATTCGCAAGAGCTCCTGACCATTGAGATCCCACACGCGAACCGAGCTCGAAATGAAAACGTCGCCCCGTTCGTAGAAATCCATACCTGAGGTCACGATTCGTTCACGACCTGGCACGAACGCAGCACATGTGATCCCAGCGCCGTGCGAAACCTGGAGAATCTCGGAACCGTCCTTGGCGGACCAGATCCGAGCAGTGCCGTCAGCACTCGCCGAAACGATCCGAGTTCCATCGGCGGAAAAGAACAGGGAATGCAGGTACTTGGAATGTCCCTCAAGACGGAATAGTTCTTCACCAGTGTGAGCGTTCCAAACCTGTACGAGCGGGACAACTGCGATCTCTCCGCTCCACGTTACGATGCGGTCGGAATTAGGCGATACGGCGATTTCCAAGAATGTCAGTACTTCACTCGCATCATGGACGCGGATCGTCGACGTGTTGGCTCCTGTGTTTGCGTCCCACAGCTTCACGGTGCCGTCTTGTGAAGCTGTAGATACCATGGAAGTCTCCTCCGCAAACACAACCTGCATAACGCTGTCGGTGTGACCTTTCAGAGTCAGCAATTGGCGGCCCGTCAGTAAATCCCAGATTCGTGCCGTACCGTCGTATGAGGCAGTTGCGATCTTGTCCGATGCCGGCGAGAATGACGCGTGAGTTATGCCCTTTTCATGTCCGCTGATGGTTACGAGCAACTTGCCCGTACGGGAATCCCAGATGCGGGCCGTGAGTTCGCCGGATGAAGTAACGATCTTGGATCCGTCCGGGGAGAACTGAAACGTGCGAATCCCCTCGGACTTATGGCCGAGTTGGATTGTCAACTCGAGGTTAGATTGGCCGGCACCGAAAGGCGAAATCGCAATTACCGCCAACAATATGACTAATCGGCCGGGGTGCCCTGCCAGAACCGTTACCGCTCTCCGGCAATTGCGTGTCACGCCGTCATAATACCGGACAAAACGCACGCTTCCCAGGTCAGCGTATCGCGAACCCTTGGAGTAGGAGACCCTGGGTCTCGAAATTGGCGCGTTCGCGTCGCGATCCGGCCGTCACCATGATGCGGTCCACTCCATTCCAACAATGAGGGCTGACTGCAATCGTCACCTACCTCAAAGCCGGAGAACCTCATGATGCGCCAGCTTGCACTCTTGTACAGACGGCAATTCATGCTGCTATTGCCTCTTGGCTGGCGAGCCACTTTCTGAGAGCTTCCAGCAAGGCTTCACCTGCGGAGTCGACATCGGTAAAGATCTCCGGAAGTGGCTCGCCCACGCGGACCACGTTCCTTTGTTCGTCGATAGTCCAGACTCGGCACCTGATCGTGATCGCATCACCGTCGACAAGATAGGAGCCTCCGACCTGGTAGAAGCCCCGAGCGAGGTCACGGAGATTCGTCCGAACGGCAAATGCTGAGCCGCGCCCGCGCCCGGAACTCAGCGTCAACTCTCTGAGGGCATCGTCCAGACGCTTGCTGAGCTGCTTATCATCGAATTGAATGTCCGGGTCACTATTCTGAAGATTGGGATAGACGAACACCGGCCGCTTCTCGGGAAGAGGGATCTCAGAACGAGCGCCTTCTTCCAAGAAACCGATCGGAAAGGAATCACCCTTCGGAGCAACGATCTTCGGGTCCTGGCTTCGCCCGATCTCTTTAGCGCGCTGCCTCGCACCAGACGCAGCGCGAGCAAACAAACGGTCGATCA
>JADFGT010000123.1 GCA_022567555.1 Armatimonadota bacterium
GGCCTTCAAAGCGGTCGCATAGTCCCCGGCGTCACCGAACATGCGCCAGGCGCCCTCCGGGTGAGGCATGTCCGGTTCGGCCCCCAATACCTCCAAGGCCCGGTCCCGTTCGCCGAGCTTCCAAAGAATGGTCGCCCACCACCGCTGCTCTTGGGGTTCCAGATTCGCAGGGCCACCGACGAGGCCGGCAGCCTGTGCCATGTAGGCGCTCCCGGCCTCGATCTCACCGGACAGGGCAAGGATGCGCCCAGCGGAGATGAGAGCTATCGGCACGTTCGAGAACGTGCCGGCTACCCAGTGTGCTGTCTGTTTCACGGCTTCCCAATCCTCAGGGCTGCGGGCGAGATCAACGAGCACGTTGAGCGCCTTTCTGTAAGTGTAAACGGACGGGTCTCGCGTCAGGCCCTCCCGCAACAAGCCGAAGAGTCTCTCGCGGTTGTGGTGGCCGTTCGCGATCGACCGCTCGGCCAGGTGCACCTGCCATCGCGGGATCGGCCAAAGGTCTACCGCAGTCTCAAGCCATTCGAGCGACTCGTCCCTTCTTGTCGTGTACCACAACGCCTCGCTTAGCGCCTTGCATGTGCTCGCCGTCTCTTGGTCGGCTATGCCTTCGGAGGGGTTCGTTATGGCTTCGCGGAGGAGTTCCGCAGCGTCGGCGTAAGTTGGAGCGTCATAGCCTTCGGGGCCATAGTTGGCGAGGTAGACCAGCGTCTCCCCGACCGCAGCGCGATTGCGCGGCAGGCCCAGAGACTGGACCACCGTGACTGCGCTGCGGAGGCTGTTCCAGTATGTCTCCTGATCCGGGCCCTGTGGGAATTGGTACAGGATGCCCCACGACTCCGCTATGGTGCGCCACGCTTGAAGATACTCCGGCGTGTATCCACCCCTGCGCTCAAGTAGATCGAGCAACTTGTCCGCCGTCTGCTCGTCGCCTCGGTTCAGCGCCTGGCCGCGAACCAGTTTCCACAGATCATCGTCTTCCGCGCCGCGGAGGTCCGGGTCCCGATCGAGGGCCCTGCCAATCGTTGTGGCGGCCAACTCCCGCTCAACCATGCCGTTGAAAATGAGTGCCGCGCGCAGGTACGGCATCGGGTCGTTCGGATGATCGTTGGCGCTCACCAACTCCGATGCAATCATATTCACCGCGTCGGCGGGGAGCTCGATGCGGTTGCCGGCCTGTCTCTTTACCGGGAGCTTCTCTGCAGCGAACGGCGCAGGTACCTCTTCAAGCGCCGTTACTGTCATCGGGTCACCGGCAATGCCACGGGTCTTGCCCTTGAAGTCGGTCCGCTGACCCGTTGCGAAGAGCCGCTCGATACCGTCCCACGACGCGAGCACTTCAGACTCGTAGACCGAGAGTTCAGGCTGGCCGTCGGGCGATACATGTACGCCGAACCGCGTTCCTTTGGGCACAAGCGTTTTGCCTGAGACGAACACGTCGTAAGGGCCGGCAGAGCCGTCGCTTACGAACAGCGCCTCGCCAGTATCTAAGGTCGCGCGCCACCCGGTGCGGCGTTCCGTGATCGTGAACTCTGTCATCGGCCGGTTGTTGATGATCCGAACGCCGTTGATCGTGACGGACGAATCGCCGAGGCACACAATGTGTGTCCCGGACTTCAGCGTTTGGCCGGGGCGGACCCGTTCCCCCCCCGCTATGACGATGCCGCTGACGTCCGACGCTGTGAAGAAACTCGGCTCCGGCCAAAAGGCCCAGACCAAAAAGAGTGCGGCGGCGGCCGGTGCAAGAGCGAGCGCCCAGGCCCTCCACCGCCGCCTGGGACGCGTAAGCGCCATCACCCGGTCCGCCACCGCTGCAGGAGGATTGACGAGAGGATATGTCTCTTTTAGCGCGTCGGCCACGCGCTTCGTTCGCGCCTCGATGGCCGCGCGGCACGGGCCGCACTTCAGCGCGTGCGCCTCCACCTCGGTGCACGCCGCATCATCGAGTTCGCCTCTAAGATAGGCTTCCAGTTTTTCTTTGTCGCACTGTTCGTTGTTCATGGCGATTCCTTCCCTCTAAGACGGCATTCCTTTGCACGCTTTCCTAAGGCGCGTAAGCGATCTCCATACCCAAGAGTTCAGCGTTCCCACCGGAACCTCCAGGGCTTCGGCTGCTTCTGCGCGCGTCAGTTCGAGCCCCACACACAGCCAAACCGCCGCGCGCTGCTCGTCGAGCAGTTGAGACAGGATTTCGTCTGCGGTTTCTTTGTCCAAAACGATTCTCTCAGGATCCTGTGTGTATGCTCTTTCTGATCGGTGGCTTCCAGGATTCCTAAGACCCTCGAGCGGCACCGTTCGGTTGCGCCTGCGCTCTTTCAGCGCCCGTTTAGCAACGTTCGAAGCGATTTTCAGGGTCCAGGCGCGCAGGGGGTCTGCGCGCTGCGCGTCGGCCGTGCGGTCTTCAGACTCCAGTCCGGGGGCGCCGCCGGCCGCCTGTGTGGTGGCCGGGCCTGCTCTGCCGCCTCGGAACGCCTTCAGCCCTCGGTGGACGCGGCGGAAGGTCTCGACCGTCGCGTCCTCGGCGTCCTCGCGGTTGCCGAGTTGGCGCAGGAGGAAGTTGTACACGAGCGCGGACTGCTCGCGATACACCTCTTCGAACCGCGTTCCTTCTCGCTCCATGAGCCCGGTAGCCTGATTCTGACCCAGTCTCACCCGCTCTTGTTAATCCACCAAACCCACTTCTGGATGCACCTTCGGCGACTTTTTTCGATTTTTTGCGATTTTCGACTTTTTTGGCTTGGGGTGCAATCAAAACGGGGGTTGTGTGGATTTAAGGGGGTTAGAGAGGGTACGGCCTTGGCGGCATCGGGCCGGTAAGGGCCGAACCCTGGAAGGGAGAATGAGATGAATTTTTGTCTAGTTGACTCTGCTGTGCTCCGGTCCGCCATGATTCTCGCGGCCTCGATCTTCGCAGCCTCTGGTGCGTTGTCTGACTATCGCCTCCAGGTCGCTTCGGGCCCCAACAAGCAGCTTGCGCCACGCGTCTCCGGAGACTATATTGCGTACAACGACCGCGACGGTCAGGGTGGCGATGACGACATTTACGTCTTTGACATCAGGTTGGGTAGGGTGATCGCGAGCATAACCGGCCCCTGGAACGACAACCTATTCGACATTCGAGGCTCGTGGATTCTCTATGAGGATCAGGGCGACATCAGCCGTGACAGCCGCCTGATCCTCTGGAATTTTCTGACCAACCAGCGCACGACCGTGGCGGCTTGGCCCGAGTATAGCTGGAGCTCCACCAAACGCCCGAGGATGTCGGACTCATACGTCGTCTTCTGGAGTCGTGACGAAAACATCGGTACCGACAACGACGTCGTCGCCTACAATCGGTCGACGACAGCAACGAAGCGGGTGCCCGAATGGAAGCCGAATCCTGGTGAGCCAGGCCACTGGGACACCTTGAACTTTGCGATCGACGGCAGTCGGGTCGTCACCATGGACGACGTCCGTGAGGCTCAGTACCACTATCACGACTACGTCAACGTGTACGACCTGTCCGCAGGCGATGCCCGGACAGTGATCCGACGGATGCCAGAACATGATTACAGTGCACAGGACCTTGACATTTCCGGGGACTACGTCGTCTGGAAGGAGCTTCGTTCAGGAGAGTTCCATGGCGTCCGTGCCTCACGGATCAGCAGCCCCGCTCCGTTCGATGTAATGGGGGGGGGAGGGAGGCCGATGATCTTTGGAGACCTGATTGTCTTTAAGGCAGTGTCTTCTCTTGGCGATGACGACATCTGGTTATACAATCTGGCAGCGGGAGGTCAGCCATGGCAACTTGAGCGGCGGGGCGCCACGCAGGGACGACCGCATGTGGACGCCAACGCAGAGGGTTACGTGATCGTCTGGGAGGAGTATCAAGAGGACAGCTTGGGCGACATCCGTGCATATCTACTTACCGGACAAGACGTCATCTGGAACCCTTATGAGGGTCCGTGGAACGCGCGGAAGGTAGTCGAACTTCATGCGCACTCGAAAGAACCGAGGGATGGGCAGTGGAATAGGGCGCGCATGAGGCAGTACCGGGACTACACAGGTCCGGGGGTTCCCAATGGGTTTGACTACGTTGCGCTCTCGACGATCTGGCCAGTCCATGGCGGCCAGTGGATAATCTCGGACCCGAACGTGAGCGGAGTTGTGCACATCCCGTCGCTGGAGGCAGTACGCTCTTGGTGGACGGACACCGGCACTCTCTGGAAGTGGACCGTCCCCCTGAACTTCACACACCTCGCCTCCCACATTCTGGGGATCAACGTGAATGATGCCCTTCTTCCGCCTCAGTTGCCGGGAAACCCGCCGGGATACGGCCTAACGGAGCGACAGCGGGTGGGTTACATCACCCAGGCGGGTGGGTTTGCCATTCTCGCGCACCCGTTCCTAGAGGAAGGGCACTCCGCAAGCGACGTGTTCGCCGCAGGCGCATTGCGAGGCATCGAGATCTATAACGGCGTCGTTGACAGGTACTTCTCGCCGAACCTGTTTTCGGACCTCGTGTTGTGGGACGAAGTCCTGCGATCAGCTCTGTTCTATTACGGGTACTCAACGGGGGACGCATTTGCGCTGGCCTACATCGGTGACCTCGGTGATGGCATGGGCCGGGGCTGGATCGAAGTCATTACGCCAAGAAGCAACCCTACCTATGCGGACGTTCTGAGCGCGGTTCAAAGGGGGTCCTTTGTTGCGAAGCACGCCTACTTGCCTGGAACCTCCGATCCGGGGCCGCCGGGTCTTACGTCGCTGAACCTTGCGGGCAGAACCATAGAGGTGAGGTCGGACAACCCGTTCTGGTACCGTTTCATGACGGCGCAAACGGATTCGCGGCGACAACAGGCGAAGCCAGCGACCCAGGTTGGGAATGAGTGGGTAGCAACCTACCCCGCCTCTCAAATTGACCGTTATGTGCGGGTCGAGATGTACGCTCGGCAGCCGCGTGACGCAGGGCGCGCCATCTTGCCGACAAATCTGCTGGTCGCCAGGTCTTGGACATTCACGCAGCCAATCTTTTTCTCCGAAGCAGCCGGTTCAGGCGCGGGAGACTTCGTCGGAGGCGGCTCGACCCTCCATGTGGGCGCCGCGTACCTCGACCTTCCGGGATCAGTGGTCGGCAGCGCTGAAGGCAGGATTGTTCCGATCCAAGACCTTCCTGCTACGCCCCCCCCGTCGGGCTACGTTGGGAACGTATATGAGTTCACGGGGACGGGCGTGGTCGGGGACCTCACGGTCCGGTACGACTCGTCCGACGCGCAGATCATCAACGATGACAGCCTGAAGCTGTTCCGGTACGACGCCCTTGGTGGCGATTGGGTCAACCTCCAGGTGGGCAGCGTCAATGCGAATGAGCACACGTTCTTCGCCCCGATCTCGGAGCCTGGGACGTACGCGATTAGCGCGCCGGATATGATGGACTTCCAGCCCCCAGTGGTGATCTTTGGAGGGCCGCCCGCCGGTTCGGACGTCTCCGGTCAGATCCATGTTGGCGCAAGTGCGACGGACGACAACGGCGTTTCGAACATGCGCTTCTTAGCGCGCAAGGTGGGATACCCCGGCCCCTACGATCGGGGGTGGACGGAACTGGGTTACGCAGTCGCGCCGATTAGCCTCGACGGATGGGGAATCGAGGTGGACTTCGACACGCTGCCCAACGCCGGTATTGAACTTCGCGTTGAAGGTCAGGATGCGTCGGGGAACGTTTCGACCGACGGCGCGGTCGTAAACAACCTGGGCGGGGTGCTAGCACCGAGCATAGCCATTGTATCTCCATCCAGCGGGCAGCAGATGCTGACCTCGGAGTTTGCCGCCTGGGGAACGTTCTCCACTTTTGACGGCGAGGGCACGGTGGAACTGTTTATCGACGAGTTCCCTCTGGGTCTGGCAGAGGTCAACGGCAACACATGGTCATACGCGGTGCCCGTCCCCAGTGGATTAGCCGGACAGAGAACGCTGACGGCCGTCGTTTCCGATCAGTACGGCAACCAGTGGGAAGCGGACGTGCAGTTCACGCTCGTGGGTGTCGTCACGCCCGATTCGTTTAGCGTCGTTCGCGGCCTTCTGATCGGTGGTAAGTTGCCAGACTTGTTTGACAGCGACGACTCGCGTCTGGTTGTGCGCACGGCGGTGTTCGCCCCGAGCATTGAACCGCCCGTTCAGATAGAGGTCGTGGGCACGTCGCCGACAGAGACCCCGAGCGAGCTGAGGTTCCGGTTCGAAGGGACGGCGAGCAGGGATCTCATCCAGCGGCGAATCTCGATGTACAACTACGTCACACAAAGTTACGAGGAATTGCACGTCGCATTTGCGGCGACATCGGACGAGGTTGTAGAGATCGTCATTACCTCTAACCCTTCCCGGTTCGTCGAGCCGGGCACAAGACAAGTAAAGTCGCTGATGACATGGAAGGCTGCGGCATTCAGCTTCTTCACAGGTTGGAACGTCGGAA
>JADFGT010000050.1 GCA_022567555.1 Armatimonadota bacterium
GAAGGGCGTGGATAAGTGGTTGACGCGCCCGCACGTGGGGCCGCTCATTGGTTTCTTTCTCGACTGGCTGAAGGACGCGGACTCGGTCTCGAAAGAGGAGTGCGAGGCGGCGATTGACCGCGCGGCCGATGCGCTGTCGTTGGAGAAGCGCGCGCACGCGATCCATCCCACACGCGTCGCGCTGACCGGCCGCACCTCCGGTCCAGGGCTGTTCGAACTGATGGCGCTCCTGGGCCCGGAGAGAATGCGCAAGCGCCTGGAGCGGGCGAAGCGATTTGTGAAACCGGCCGCCGCGGCGGAGACCCAGGGCGATTAGCCGAGCGTGCGCGCCCGCTCTGAGCACCAATTACCACCTTTCCAGCGTCTGCGGTAAACAACAGATATGCGCTGTGAGGACTGCCCGCGGTATGACACGGACCGGAACACTTGCCGGGACGGGAAGTTGAACCCGCGCACGTGGCCGGCGGCGGTTGATGTGGCGCGGCACCTGGGGCCGAGGGCCATCTGCATGATGAACCGGCACCGGAAGCACCTGTTGGACGTGAGGGCTGGGGCGCCGCTGCCCGGGAGGCCGGACAAGCGAATGACGACAGACGATAGACGGCTTTTCTTGTTGCCGGGTCCATTCTATCGGGCGCACCGCCCGCGGTCCCGCGACCGGTGGAACGGTCGCTGGAGCGGAAACGGTCGCGGGAGCAGGGTTTAGAATATGCTGACGTGCTCGAACTTCTTCTTGAAGAGGTCTTCGCTGTCCCCCCCCATCCACTCGTCAATCAGCGTGGCGTAAACCTCGCGGAAGTCGGTCTTCCATTTCAAGTCGCCGCGTTCTAAGTTGACCAGGTCCGGCTTATCACCATACAAGCCGCCTTTGACTTGGCCGCCGATGACGAACATCGGCGCGGCGGCGCCGTGGTCGGTGCCCGCGCTGGCGTTTTCTGCGCACCTGCGGCCGAACTCGCTGAACACCATCACGGTAACTTTGTCCGCCTTCCCGATCGCGTCCATCTCTTCCATAAAGGTTTTCACGGCCTCGCTGAAGCCGTTGAGTAGGCGTTCGTGTGGGTCGGCTTGCTGGCTGTGCGTATCGAAGCCGCCGGCCGAGATGTAGATGACGCGGGTTTTCGGCATCGTCGCGATTAAGTGGGCGACTTGCCTGAATCCCTGTCCGAATCGGTCCTGTCCATACTCGAACTTGGATTCATATTTGTCGAGCGCCTTGTTCAGTTCGGCCATCGCGTCGAGCGCAGTGAGGTTCGCCTGCCGGACCATGCCGGTTCCGGTGCTTCCTCCAGCTTCCGATCCCTGTATTTCTCGAAGCAGTTTCTCGATGTCCGGGTCGCCGACGAGCGCCTGCACGTCCGCGAGACTTGCGAAGCAAGGCACCGAGGCCTGTTTGCCCTTGAGCGCCCGCGGACGGGTGCGCGATAGGCCGAGGGCGAGAACCGGGTTGGTGCTCCCTTTGGCGATCTCCTGGTCAAGGTAGCGTCCGATCCAGCCGTAAGCCTCCGGTTTTTCCGGGTTTGCCGTCTGCCAAATGTCCATGCTCCTGAAGTGAGAGCGGTTTGGGTTCGGATAGCCGACGTTTTGAATGACGGCGGCGCGGCCCTGGTCGAATAGCGCTTTGAAGCCTTCCATCGCCGGGTGGAAGCCGACGTTCTCGTTCACCTTCAGAACGGTGTCCTCTTTCAGCGCAAGGGCCGAGCGCAAGCGATAGTAGTTCGAGTCGGCATACGGCACGATGGTGTTCAGGCCGTCGTTTCCGCCGCTGAACTGGCAGACCACGAGGATGTTGTCCGGCGAAACCTTGCCCCCCCCGGCCTGTTTCAGGATGTCCGCCTTCGCTATCTTCGCAAGCCACGGTGGCGTGACCAGGCCGACGGCGATGATCGCGCCGCCGTGCAAGAAATCTCTTCGACTGAATAAGTCCGACATTGTGTTACCTCACTTGCTGCATCAACAGAAATGGAACTCCGGCGCCGCGAACAGCACCTTGGTTATCTGGCCCAAGAGCCGCCCGGCGCTTCGCGGATTGCTTAGCGCCTGCACGCCGCCTGCGCCTTCGCACGCTTTGACGAGAACGCTCTTGCGGTCACCGGTTAGTTTCGCGTCAACAAGGTCAAGGACGGCGTCCACGACTTCCTCGGAACCGCCCGGAGAAAACTCGCTCTGAATGGCTTGCGAAACGATCGGGGCTACGCCGCCGCGCCTCTGGTTGAACAGAGTCTGGCTCAACTGAATCCGCTCCACCATCGTGGCCGAAGAGATCCAGGCTGTGCCCCAATCCCAGCCGGCCACGTCCGGCGGATAGAGGAGGGACATGCCCTGTTTGTTCAGCATCTGCGCGACTGCGCCGGGCAGGCCGCGGACTTCGCGCGGCAGCTGGGTGGTCGGGCCGGCGTCAGCGCGACGAAACTGAAGTATCTGCGGTCCGAGCCCAAACTGGCGGCAGAGCGCGACCGTGAAATCAACGGGGTTCTTCACCTGCTTGCGGACGCATTTCTCGCTCCAGAACTCGTCCGACTCGGCAATGGTTCTCAAAATCGGTTTTATTTCGAAGCCATTGTCCAGATAGGTCCGGACCAGTTTATCTTGAACCTTCTTCTCCGGTTCCGGATAGGCGAACCATTCCCACAGTTTGGTTGTGACATATCGCGCCGTTTCCTCCCTGGCAACCAGGATGCCCAAGATGTCGTCGCCGCCGAACCGGCCTGTGTTGCCCAGTACCGTTTTCGTGCCGTTGTCGTGCAGGGCTGCCCGGAAGAAGAACTCGACGAACGGCTCGCCCTTCTTAATCGCTTCCAGTTGTTCTTCAAGGGTCGGCTGCCGGCGTCTGCGGCGGGGGGGGCCGGCGCGCCTAAAGGCCCATCCTGTGAACGCCCGCGCGGCCTCCTGAATATCCTTTTCGGTGTAGCCGCCGTCCACGCCCAACGTGAACAACTCCATGACCTCCCGCGCGAAGTTCTCGTTCGGCTTTCCCCTGACGTTTGTATTGCTGTCCAGCCACAATATCATCGCGGGGTCGCGGCTGATATCTTTCAGCATCGTGTGGAAGTTGCCGTTCGCGTTTTTTCGAAGCGTCTCAAGATAAAGATGGATCATGGGCCCGGCGCCCACCTTTGAACCGCTTATTGCGAAGTGGTCGTGCCAAAAAAGCGTCAGTTTCTCTTGGAGCGGCCGCTCGGTGACCAGCATCCGCAGCGTCCACCATTGGACCACGTGGGGCGGCGCGAGGTTTATGCGGTCGTTGTTACGGTTGGCGAACTCCCAGACGCTGACGTCGAACCCCTCGTCATGCTTCTCATAGTTGATGAGGCGGTCCAGCGCGCCTTCCACGCCCAGTTTCTCGTAGAAGTCCAGTTCGGCGCGGCTGGCGCCGAGCCCGAACCTTCTCAGGATGTGGGCGATTCTTTCCCGCTCGGTCATGGCCTGGTATCCCATATTCCTCTTCTCCGGCATCCTGTTCTGCGGCGGCGGTGCTGTTCCTCGCTCAGTATGACAAGACGGCCCGCGGACGAGTCCTTCCGCGTTGAAAGTCTATACGCACACGCGGGTTCCGGGTTCACCCGCCCGGGCGGGATTGTTGCCGGGATGGGGGCCGGAAGCCGCTTGCGCGGTGCGGTGCCCCGTCGAGTTCAGATTGGGTTGTAAGCCTCAGCAGCCGAAGACGGGGAAAATGAAGGCGGTGTAGAATGGCTGGTGAGGCATCGCAGGGGTTGGGGGAAGGAATCGAGCGGCTGGTGTCGCTCCCGTAGAATGAACGCGCGTGGAGGTAGACACTGATGAACGAATTGCACAGGAACTCATCCAAGAGCGTCATTACAGCAGCGTTAGACTTGATGATCCAAGGAGACGTCACGGGGACAACGTGTTGGCGTGCGATTAAGCGTTTGGGTCGTGAAATCAGATCGGAGTGGACGCCGGTCGAGAAGTGGGTATGGAAGGAACTGCTCGATGCACTGGGCAGTTGGGGTGAAAATGGTTTCCTTGCCGGCTGCTTCGTGTCTGACGAAGACCTAAGAAACCTCTGGGCAGTCAGGTGGCTCTGCGAAACCGGAGACCCGCACGCTGACTGGGGCTGGTTGGACGGGATTACCGAACCTTCTTTGAGTGCGGACGGGCTGGACCTGGTAGGCAAGATCGCGAAGCGCTGTCCGGACGTTCCGACAGAGGTGCCTCTGCAGGTAAGGCTGCGCTGCCTGCTGGGCATTCTCAGCCAAGTCGAGGACTCGGTCGAGCACGTGAACGCGCCGGTTCGATTATTTCTAACCATGGTCATCGCTGACAAGCCCTGGCTCGACCCGGTTGAGCGGCGCGCCCGGGAGCATTTCTTGGCAATCGGGAAGTCGAAGAAGGACGAGCGCGGTCGGATTGAGAAATTGCAACGGGAAGTCGCGACCCGATATTTCGAGGTTGTCGCCACGAGCCATCAACGCAAAGACAAGTTATGAGGAGGCGGGGATTGATATTTGGAATCCTCAGCAAACTCTTTTGCTGAGGATTTCGTTCTCCGACCGCCGGATGGTACCCTCAACATTGAGAATGTTGAGGGATAAAAAAAGAAGGGACCTCAGTAGGGATCATGGGTAAGTAACTGTGAGCAGACCAAGTCCCGAAATCATAGTGGCGCTCGACCTGATGCTCCACGGACAAGCAAGGTTGGAGGAGTGCTATTACGCCCTTGCGGATCTGAGTGACGATATCAAGCAGCGATGGTCAACTGTCGAGAGATGGGTTGTTGAGCGCCTGTTTCATGAATGGTGCGACACAGGTTTCGAGTACTGGTACGCTACCTATCGTGAGGTGAATTGGCTGTACGCAACACGATGGATGATTAGCGCCCAGGATAGGATTGGCGATTGGGCGTGGCTCGATAGCCTGGAGGTTCAGGCCCCCTTTCAGTTCGACCGGTTCGATCTCGCGCAGCTCCTTGCCCCGCACCTACCAGATCTGCCTCGCGGAACGCCAGTGACGTCCCGGCTCCGCTACCTTTTCGGTGTGCTGAACATCCTTCAGCCGGACGATAGCAAGGAAGCGAGACGCGGACTTCTTCGCATGATTCCTGACTCGTCCAGATTGGACCCCATCGAGGCGGAGGCGAAAAGTGTCTTTGGCCGTATTCAACATATGCGTATGCGGGATTCGTTTGATCACGCGCAAGTGGTCGGTACACTCGCCGAGAAAGTCCTGGCGCGTCTCATACAACTTACAGCCGAATCGGCGCCAGTCAAGTAGCTCAGGAAACGAGGTCATGGAACCAAAAGCGCCGTCCGAAGGCAGAGAAGTCGTTCGAGCACTGGATCTCATGATCCAGGGCCGCTTGGACCCATTCAAGTGTCACGCCTCCCTGAGGCGACTGCACCCGTCAATCAAACAAGAGTGGACGCCGGTCGAGCGCTGGGTGTTCGAAGTTCTGCTCGATCCTGTGAGAGGATGGGCGGACCACGGCTTCGAAGCGGCCCTCTTTCCCACTCATCGAGACCTGCTGTGGCTCCTCGCGGCCAGGTGGATGTGTACTCAGCCGAATCCCCGGCAGGAGTGGGGCTGGTTGGAAGGGCTGACAGGCTCCTACTCCATTGATGCAGTCAATCTTGATCTGGTTGCCAGGATCGCCGACTACTTGCCGGAGGTCCCAACGTCGGTGGACCTGAGTACCAGGCTGGAGTGTCTGATCGGCATCATGGGGCGCCTCGAAATGGCCGAGCTGCCAATCAAGAAAGGAGGGATAAGAACCTTGCTGCCGCTGATCATCCCTGACGAGCCCTGGCTCGACCCGGTTGAGCGGCGCGCCCGGGAGCACTTCTTGGCAATCGGCAAGTCGAAGAAGGACGAGCGCGGTCGGATTGAGAAATTGCAACGGGAAGTCGCGACCCGATATTTCGAGGTTGTCGCCACGAGCCATCAACCCAAAGATAAGTTATAAGGAGGCGGGCCCGATATTGCTCTATCCGTCTCCCTCACGACGTAGTGCGCCGGGTGCCCTTGAGACCGGATGGGCCCTACGGCGCGATCGTCCAGAGAATCTGGTCTATCTTCGCGACCCACGGGTACGAGAGGATCGGGCCGGACTCTTTGAAACTGACGCGCGCCTTCACCTCTCCGGTCGCCGGGTCAATGAAGCGAGCCGGGTCGGAGGTGATGACAACCACGGTCGGAACGTCAGAGGTCGTCGCCGCCCGCACGTCCACCGTTTCAAACTGCCCGCCCGAATAGTCGAACAGTTCGATCCGCTGGCTGATGTTCGGGATCGAGACCGACGCCTCGAGCCTGAAGCGAAGTTCCGCCGGGGACGTAATCGGCGACACGCCCTGCACACGCACGCGCACCGGCGCTTCAATAGTTGTCAAGACGAACCACGGCCTGACGTTCATGCGGTTGTCGTCGCTCCAGATGAGGTCATCAAGCGACCCGCTCAGTTTCAATCCCCTCTCGACGAAATAGGAATCCGGCGAGACGGGCTCTTCGGTGGGGCTCACCGTCGCCAGGAAGATGCCGCGCCCATGCGTGACCGCCATCAGTCTGTTGTCGTTTTTCCAGATCAGTTCCTCGACCGGAACCGTTCCCGGGCCTTCCGTGTTCGCGGTCCATGTGAGGCCGTCGTCGTTCGATGTAAAAATGCCGATGTCGGTGCCGACATATATGCGGCCCGGAACGGTTCGATGTATGTTTAGGGCGCTGGCGGGAGCGCTCGGCAGTTCGGCGCCGACTGTGCCGGTGATCTGCTCCCAAGTCGTTCCGCCGTTCGTTGTGCGCCAAACGTTGTCCGGCTCCCAGCCCATGAACGAAACATAGACCCGGTCATGATTATTAGGGTCCACCACGATGCGTGAGACCCAGCGGCCGGGTAGGCCGGGCGTGTTGTCATCGAGGCGCGTCCATGAGGGGGTCTCGGATGTCCCGTCGATTGACTTCCAGACCTCGCCGTTGTTATAGCCGACATAGATCAGGTCGGAGTCGCCTTCGGCCACCTCAATCGTTGCGATGTGCCAGGGGGAGTTGTCGTTGAAATGGGATACGGGCGGGTCCGGTTTCCCTCCGGGGACGAACGGTTGTATTGACTCCTTGATAATCTGCCATGTGGGCGGAGTTCCGGTTTTTACGTCGTCGGTCCGCCAGAGTCGCAGCGCTGCAACCAGCATTCGATTCGGCTCGTTCGGGTCGAGCATTAAGTAGGGAATAAAGTTGATCCTGGAAGATTGGGCGTCTCCGAGTCCTGAGAAAATGTCGGATGATGTAAGACCACCATCGGAACTTCGGAAGATGTGCGCGCGCTGCGCTTCTCCATAGAAGTAGTTCGGGTCGGTGGGATCGGACGCCGAGAACCCGCCGTCGCCACCGTGCAGAATCGTCCAGGCCTGCGGGTCTCCGCCGAAGCGCAACGTGAAGTTGTCCTGTGTGCCGCCGACGACGACGCCGGATGTGGGGTTGACGGCCGCGCCGTAAAACTGCGTGATTCCCAGGTTGTTGTTCAAAGAGACGGCGCTCGTCGCATAGACGTCGTCCGTGCGGTGAATGCCTCCGTCGTTCCCGAAAAAGACGATGCGGTTTCCTGCTCCGTTGTATGACGGATGCTCGACAATCGCGTGCATATCGGCGTGGACGGCGCCGAAATTCCGGCTCAGCGTGACACCGCCGTCTATGCTCCGATACAGCCATACGCCTCCGAGGATAAGAACGTCGGGGCGCGTCGGGTCCACCCAGATGACGCTGTTATACAGTGAGTAGGTCCTGATGCCGCTTCCGCTCGTGCGCAAGAAGTAGTTCTGTCCGCCGTTTGTTGAGCGGTATATTTTTATGCGGCCCGAGGAGCTAACCGCGGCGTAAACGATGTTCGGATTGCTGCGCGCATAGGCGAGTTCCACGCGCGTTCCTGTGAGGCCGATCGCGGCGAACCAGTTGACTCCACCGTTTGTTGAGTAGAGCGCCGTGCCGTCGGCGTGCCCCGCGACTGCGAGGCTGCCGTTGGTTGGATGGAACTTCACGTCGAGCGTTCGGTCGGTTGTCATCTGCGACCAGGTATCGCCGGCGTCCGTGCTTCGGAAGATGCCGTCGGCGGTTGCGGCCAGCATGACTTGGTTGTTCGATGGACTGATGGCCAGGCGGTTTACGGCGTACCATTCAGCACCGGAAGTGCTGGGGATCTGGTCCCACGTTTCGCCGCCGTCGGTAGTTTTAAATACACCTGCGCCTCGGACGGCCGCCGTGTTCGAGGAGCCTTCCAAATTGTTGAAAAACCCCTCGCCCGTGCCTGCGTAGATCACGTCGGGATTCGTGGGGTCCATGACCATGTGTGCGACGGAGAGCGTGGCCATGAAATCGTCGAGCGGGAACCAGAACGCTCCGCCGTACACCGTTTTCCAAATGCCGCCGCTCGCGGACCCTATCCAGATTATCTGCGGTTGGCTCGGGTGAAAGACGATGGCCCGAATGCGTCCGCCGATGTTGCCGGGGCCGAGCCATGTCCAACTCGCCGCCGAGATGCCGCCGCCGTCGCCCTGGCCGTCAATCAGCAGGTCGCGCTGCTGTTTGGCTATCCAGAGCGCGTTGTCCGGAATCGCGCCGTCGGCGCTGAGGCGTTGGAAGTCCCGGTAGGCGGCGGCCGCCAGCGGTTCGTCGGGCCGGAGGTGGCGGTCATGCGCGGCCCGTTCCGCCGAGGCTGTGGCGTCATTCGCGCCCACGGACCCCCCGTCGGGGCCGCCGCAGCCGTTCAGAACACCGATGGCAAGTAGGCTGAATACAGATGCGCCGGCAAACGCCAGCGTCTTCGTCGCTGCCCTCATTGTCGTTCTCCCTTTCCTGAGTGTTTTCCCGGTCGGTAGACGGTACGACCAGTTCCGCTGGTTCTCTCTCTACGCCGGCCTCGGTGAGCAGGGTGCGTGACTTCGATCCTATCGCGCCATAGTCAATAGTCAGGGTTGAAATGAATGAGAGTAACCCGATACGATGAGCCCGAGATGGGGGAGTACCGAGCGCGCCTCTATAAGACGGTTTTTGGGCTGGCGGCCGCCTACAACGTCGCTTTTGGGATGTGGGCCGTGTTGTGGCCTGGATCGTTCTTTGATCTCTTTCGGATGGAACCGCCGAAGTATGAGGCCATCTGGCAGTGTCTCGGCATGGTCGTCGGCCTGTACGGCTTGCTCTACGCATATGGAGCCAGCCGATTGGACCGCGCTCAGCCGATCGTTGCGATAGGGTTCGCAGGCAAAGTGTTGGGCCCAATCGGCTGGGTCCTTGTCGTCTCTTCCTGCGAGTGGCCCTGGCGGACTTACGCGCTTGTCCTATTCAACGATATAATTTGGTGGCTGCCGTTCGGCATTTTTCTCTTAGAGGGGACTAAGTTTGGGGAAAGAGTGCGGTCGTCCGCTCCGTACATATTTGCGCTCGTCAACGCGGCCGCGGCCTCGGCGATGCTGTTCATTCTGCGCGGTGGAATGGAAATCGTTTCTGACCCGGCTGTTCGCGCTGAGTACATTTTGGAGAACCCCTTTCTGTGGCGCGGCGGATGGATTCTGTGGAACGCCGCAGGTTTATCGCTGTTGATGTTTTTTGCCTGGTGGGGAGCGCGAATACGTTCCTCATTTTGGGGAATTGCGGCTTGCATCGTCGCGGGCATTGGCCTGGCGAGCGACTTGCTTGCTGAATCGCTATACATCGGCTGGCTTCCCATAGAACTGGATCGCATTCAGCCAATCGGGACATTCCTAACGGGCGGCGTAGCAAACGGGCTATATACCTTAGCGGGAATAATTCTGACCATCCGATTCTCATGCCTGCGCGGATCGCTGTTGATTTGGACGTGGGCCATTTGGGTCAGCGGTATTTTGCTGACCGCCTCAACGATATTCGGGAGCGTTACGGGAATGATCGTCTCAACCGCACTCCTGATGACGTTGATTTGTCCGTGGGCGGTGGTTATGGGTTTGAGGTTCGGACGCATGCCGCGATGAACGCAATGTTCATGGCCAGTGACGATCGTGTTGTCTCCATCAAGTGTCGGTCCCATTGAATCTACCGATTGCGCGATTAAGTGTTTTTCAAGCCGCCCTAAGCGGTGATAAAGTGGTCTTGCCAGCCGGAGGATTGATTTGACTTCCACCATATGCGCAGTCCGCGCTTTATGAGTTCTTCTTCAAACCGGTCCTTTCTGAGCCATGTATGATGCGGCACAAGACCCAGTTCCTTAACCTCGCCGCGAAGTAGCGCCAGAACGGCAATTGTGGCAAGTACCGTTGGGATGCGTTCTCCGCCATCCGCAGACGTTATGCATACCTCGTGCCTGACCAGTTCACCTGCCCTTCTTCCCATTACCTCCACCAAGACGCCGCCTGAGTCGGAGCCAAACATACCGGGAAATCGGATCGTGGTGCGAAACAAGTGGGCAAGCCTTTCCAGCGGAGGGAAGCCGGTGCGCAAACGCAGACGGGCTAGGAGCGACAGTGATCGGTTTAGCCAGGCGAATTCGGAGCCTGATTTGAACTCCACGCCGTCTACGCCGAAATAGTCGGGAAACAGGTCGTAATCGGCAACGTCAATCGCCAGATACTGTAGACGCCTACCGATTGGGGGAGGGAACTCGACCCATTCCGGCTGGGACCACCCGCATAGCTCAAGTTCTTGTCCGTCGCACAGGGGTCGCACCGGCCGGCCGACGCCGGAGAGAAGCGATACGAACGTCGCGTTTCCGCGTCCTCCCTTCGAACCCGGAGCAATGAACGTTCGCACCGAATGAAGCCGATCGAAGTGGGAACGAATCGCCTGGGTCAATTGCGCCGAGAGCCCAGGCACGGTGGACATTCCGGTCATGACGGCTATTCGGGCCCGTCGAGCCTCGTCATCCAATTCTCGCACCTTACGGGCAAACAGCCGGTCTTCGGCAAGGTCCACGTAATGGACACGGCACGTGATCGCCGCGCGCAACGGATTCAGCGGGAGGGACTGATACGGTCCGGCGCAGTGCACTACCACATCGGCACACGAAAGCGTCTTCTCGACAGAGGAGAGATCGGTGACATCGCTGCGTGCAAGCGTTACACGGTTCTCCCATGGATTTCTTTTGGGTGGATTTCGACCTGCGACGACAATGCGCGCACTTGTATGCTCGAGCAAATCGTCTACAATGCACCGGCCGAAGAAGCCGTATCCTCCGTATACCACCACGGTCTGCCGTTCATTCACTAAGCCTGAGCCCTCGCGTATCATGTCGTATCAGAGCGATGCCCAGTTCTGATTCGGACGTGTCAGCGCCTGGATTCTGTGCGGCTTTGTCCGGTGAGTTCTGTCATCCATTTCCATACAGCCACTGTGCCCAATCATCAACCTGATTCGGCCGAAACTCCTTGGGCGGAAACGAGGCATGAACCAGGGCGCGGCCGTCCGTGCGAGGGTCCTTCAGCGCGCCGTGATAGGCGAACTGAACGAGCGCATTGCCGAGAGCGGTCGCCTCCGACGGTCCCGCGAGGACCGGCAACCCGGTCGCATCGGCGGTCATCCGGTTGAGCAGGTCGTTTCGGCTGCCCCCCCCCATAACGTGGATTCGTTCGATCTTGCGGCTCGTCAGCCGTTCAAGGTCGCGGATCGCTCGGGCGTAAGCCGCCGCGAGGTTCTCGAATATGGCCCTGTATAGTTGGGCATACGTTTGAACCGGACCGTCTGCGAGACGGCGGATCGCTTCGGCCATGTCAGGCGGATTCAGAAGGTCGGGGTGGTTCGCGTCGAAGCGGGCGCCGAACGGCGGCGCTTCCCGGGCCAAGCGAACGCACTCTCCAACGCTTCTGTCTCCTTGGGTCCGCTGCAAGAGCCAGAGGCCCATCAGGTTTTTCAGGAACCGTATCGTTGCGCCGACTCCTCGTTCGTTGGTGAAACCCGCGTCGAGAGCGCCTTTCGCGGTCACGGGTGTCTCCAATTCCACACCGGCGAGCGACCAGGTTCCTGAACTGATGTAGGCCCAATCGCCGCCTTCGCCGGGGCAGGCGAGCACGGCGGAAGCGGTGTCGTGGCTGCCCACGCGGATTATCGGCACGTTCGTGCTGGGCTCGGCGCCCGCCTGCGTTCCGGCGTCCGCCGGCACGGGAAGCAAGGCTTGCGGCACATTCGCGGCGGCGCACGCTTCCATGCACCACGCGCCGTCCAGTCCGAGAAGTTGGGTCGTGGAGGCTTGCGTTCGTTCGCACGCCGGGATGCCCCTCCCGCACCAGGCGCGCCCGACCAGGTCTGGGATCATTGCGAAAGTGTGTGCCCGCTCCAGATCCGGGTCGTTGCGCATCCGCCGTGCGAGCAGTTGCGCCGCAGTGTTGAACGGGAGCGGCTGGATGCCCGTCAATTCGTAATGGCGAACCGGGTCCAAGCGCAGTTTCAACTCTTCCGCGCCGGCAAGATGCGAGGGGTCGCGATAGCGGATTGGGTTCGCAATCAGTTCACCCTCTTCGTCCAGCAGGCCGAAGTCAACGCCCCAGGAGTCAATGCCGATCGAGCAAACCGGCTGTCTGCGGTTCAGTCGGGAGAACGCATCAACGAGTTCGCTGACGAGCGATCCGATGTCCCATCCGGCGTACCCTTTCTCCGCTATCGCGGGAGTAGGAAAGCGGTGCGCTTCATGCAGCGTCAACCTGTCGTCCAGACTCACAGCAAGCAGCCTGCTCGACGACGCGCCGAGGTCTACGGCGAGGACGCGCATAGATTGAGTCTATCCGAACGTCATTCACCGGCGCGCTTCATCAGTTCCTGAATGGCCCTGTCCAGTTGCGGGTCTTTGCCGGCCATGTACTCTTCGTTCGGCCACGGGACCCGAATGTCGGGCTGTTGGCCGACGTCCTCCATCGGCGTGCCGTCCAATCGGTAAACGGCGCTCATCGGCATGCGAATGCGTGTGCCGTCCACCAGGCGGCTCCCCCACGTCCAGATGACATATCCCGGCGTCGGCATGCCGATCAGCGTGGCAAGGCGGCGCTCTTTCATCGCATAGGGGAACATCTCTGCGTTGGAATAACTATGCTCGTTGTGCAGCACGACTGTGGGCTTGTCCCAAACGTTATCGGTAGGAGCGGTCTCCAGCCAGCCGTCGCGGACCTTGTAATAGCCATGCGGTCTTCGTTCAAGCCAGTCAAGCAGTGTGTCGCTGATGTTTCCGCCGCCGTTGAAACGCACGTCTATTATCATCGCGTCCTTGCCCTGCTTATACTCATAGAATTCCTCTTCGAACCGCACACGGTCTCCCCCGCCCATGCCTCGGATATGCACGTAGCCGATCTTTCCTTCGGAAGCCGCCTCGACCCGCTCGCGGTTCTCCTTCACCCATTGGTTGTATCGCAGGCTGCTGAATGTGCTCGACGTCAGCGCGCCGTACTTCACCTCGCGAGCGCCCTCTTCAGTCGGTTCGTCGTTTACCGTAAAGACGAGGTCGCGCCCCGTCTGGTCGTTCAATACGGCCCATAAGTGTTCGTCGAGCGTAACGTCCACGCCATTGATCGCCATCACATAGTCGCCCGGCTTTATCTGTGTCTTTTTGTAAGTTCCGGGCGCCTTTTCAAATAGCGCCTTCACGCGAATGCCCGGACCTTCGTAAGAGTAGTCGAACATGAAACCGGGATGGGCGACGGTTGGAGCTCTTACGCCGCCGGAGGCGGGGCTGACTTCGGAGTGCGACGCCTCCAATTCGCCGACCATCATGTTCAGGAGTTCGGCGAACTCGCGGCGATGGCCGACGCCAGCGATCTGAGGCTCATATCTGGTGCGGAGCGCGTCCCAATTGCGTCCGTGGAAGTTGCCGTCATAAAATCCTCGGTTGTACATGCGCCAGAATTGGGTGAACGCCGCCTTTCGGACCTCGTTCGAGTCTTGAACGAGTTCGGCGCGGAAGGCGACGGTAGTCACCTTGTAGTTGCCGCTAAGAACCGCTTTCGCGGGTAGACCTCCCTTCAACAGGAATGCGGTCTTTGCGTCTTTGCTGATGGAGAAACTGGAAACGCCGTCTACAATCTTCTTTACGTTCTTTCCGTCGTAGCCGGCCGTCCAAAGGTTGCTCCCAGAAATGAAATAGATCTTTCCGTTGGTCGGGTCGGTAACCACGTTTTTGGATACGGACTGAGAAAAGAGACGCCGCGAACGAAGGTGTATGTCGGTGAAGTCTATCTCGACGGCAAGGTCCTCTTCATCGTCCTCTTCCGGTTTCTCATACTTCAGTTCGATTTCGCCTGGCGCTTCCTCTTCCGCTTGCAGCGGCAAGATGTAGAAGCCGCTCGAGGCGCCGGAGCGGTAGAAGTACAAGAACTTGCCGTCGGGCGACCAAGCCAAGCCCGAATGCCTGACGTTTCTTTTCGTTACTTGCACGGCGTCGCCCGTCTCGACCGACACGATCCAGGCGTTTGTCGTACCGCCGGGTCGGCGGCCCGTCAGCGCGATCCAGCGGTTGTCGGGCGACCAAGCGAACTCCCCGGCGCTGGTTCCGAAGAAGTGGGTTCCCGGCTGGTGAAACAGTTTTTTCGGTTCGGCTGAAGCGTCTGTCTGCCACAGATAAAGTCCGCCGTCGTCGCCCGCCGCCCAGAATGCGAGAGTGGCGCCGTCCGGCGAGAGTTTCGGCCCGGTCACGTCGTCGTCGCGCGTCCAGACCGGCGTGATCTCATCCGTTTCAATGTCCAGGGCGAAGAGGCGCTGATTGAACTCCCGGTCGCTTATGAAGAATATTCTCTTTCCGTCTTTTGACCAGACTATCTCTGCGTCCAGTCCGGCGTAATTCGTCAGCCGCTTGGCGTCGTCTTTGTTGCGCCCCTTCGGTTTTTCTATGGGGACCGTCCAGATCTCGGCGCCGGCCACAAACGCGAAAGATTCCTCGTCGGGTGAGATGATCGCTTCCGCCGCGCCGTCCGTTAGGACTTTGCGCTCCTTTGCGTTTGTCTTCGGATCGTCGTAAACATTGATACTGACACGCCGCAAGTGGCCATCTTTCAGAAGAAAAATGATTCCTTCCTTCTCGAACGCGATGGCGCCGGTCCGGCTGATTGATGGGTGGCGCACCTGTTCGGCCACAAAGTCGGTTATCCGGGTGCCCTGTCCCTGCAGGTCGAAGTGCCACAGGTTCGGTGTCCTGTCCGGAGTGTCCACCCAACGTACCGGGTGCGCTCTCAGCGGCGTCGAGTTCGGGGTTTTTTCGCCATACGTAACGCAGTATATGCCGCTACCGTTCGCGTCGAACATCGGCCAAAGGTGTTGTTTTTCGTCGCTTTTTATCGTTGTGGCCTTGCCTGTTTCCACGTCAACAGTCACTATCTGGGCGGCGGCGGACCCGAAATACCGCGGGCGGGTCCAAGTGAAGCCATAGCGCTCGACAACGATCGATTTTCCGTCCGGGGAGAAACGCGGATTGCGGAAACGTTGATAGTCCTCCGCAATCATCTTGAAACGCAGTGTGCGCACATCCACCACGAATATCCCGGTCCAGGGCGTGTCGCGCCGCCCGGTGAAGACGATGTAGCGGCCGTCCGGGGACCAGTCGGTCGCTGTCTCGCTGTTCCCGCTGTATGTTATCTGGCGGGTTGCGCCGCCGCCGGCGGGGATGGCGAACACGTCGTAGTTGCCGTTCCGGTCGCTGCTGAATGCGATCCATTCGCCGTCCGGACTCCATATCGGATTGGTGTCATATTCCACGTGGCTGGTGATTCGGGTAGCCACGCCGCCATCGGTGGGGACGACCCATATGTCACCTCTATATTGGAAAGCGATCTTTTCGCCGTTGGGACTGACGGCCGGGCGGCGCGCACCGACGATAGGATCTGACTTAGGCTCACCGATCTGGGCGAACGCGGAGAGAGCGGCGATGCTGAGGGCGAAGGCGGCAACTCCACGGGAGAGGGTGCGTGTGCGGTTCTTCATTTCGAACGGGAGATTACCGAATGAGCGTCGCGGAGTTCCCCCGGCACGGCCGCAGAAGCGGCTGCGCCCCCCGCGCCGTCATATAGGAAGGATGCAAACGGACCGGTACACGCTGCGAATGCTCTCACCGGACGAGCCCCTGGCGGGAGACCTTCCGGATCTAATCAGGTACTCCTTCGAATCACAATTCTATTACGATGTTGAGTCTCGTCAAACCGCGGGCGGGTTCACCTGGGCGCTGATACGGCGTCCGGCGTCACCCGCGATTCGCAAGGAGTACCCCTGGCGCCCGTTCGAGCCGCACGTGGACAGCCCGCGCGGATATGTGGCGCTCATCGACGATGAGCCGGTCGGATATGTTGAATCGGCGTATGAAGACCATTGGCGGCTGGTCCGCATCTGGCACTTTTATGTCCGGCAGGGCTACCGGCGGCAGGGAGTCGGCAGGGCGCTGATGCAGGAGGTGGAGCAGGCGGCGCGCCACTTCAGGGCGCGGGGGATCATATTGGAGACGCAGACGTGCAACGATCCGGCCATCCTCTTCTATCAGGGAATGGGGTTGGAGTTTTGGGGTCTCAACACGGCGGCTTATTCCAACTCCGACATTGACTTGCACGAAGTTCTCGTTTGGATGGGAAAGACGGTTTAGGTTCTTGAGCGCGCTTGCTCGAGCATCATAAACTCCGCCAAGTTCTCGGTCGTCAATATGCCCACGAGCTGATCTCCATGCATCACGAGCACGGGCGAACGGTCATGTTGCGTAAAAGAGTTTAGCGCCTGCTCCAGCGGATCGTCGGGCGTGAGGCGTTTGAAATCCCGTCGCATACAGCCTGCGACGTAGGCGTCTTTTCCTTCGGCCGCCATTCCGCGAACGATGTCCTCGCGCGTCAGGAGCCCTTGCACCTCCTCGCCGAACACAACGGGGAAATCCTGTTGCGCGCCTTCTAAGAGAATCTTGGCCACAGCCCCCAACGTGTCCATGTGCGCCACTACGCGGAATCGCGTCATCATCGCGTCCGCCACTCGGTACCCGGTCACCAAAGAGATGCCGACAGTCGCCATGACCTCCTGCTGCGCGCCCAGGAAAACGAACAACGCGATGACCATCAAAAATATGTGCCCCGTCAGGAGGCCGACGAAACCGAAGAGTATAGCGAGGATTTGCCCGATCGTCCCGGCGATCTTGGTCGCGCGGGCCAACGGCATGCGCATACCGAGCAGAGCGCGCAATACACGCCCACCGTCCATGGGAAAGGCCGGGATCATATTGAAAATCACGAGCATCATGTTCGCGGCAAAAAGACCCTCGAGGAATGAGAACTTCTCAACGCTGAACATAAGGCTGGGAAGCCGGTCGTTCATGGCGAAGAAGACCGAGCCGAGCACGATTGCGATGACCACGTTGACGGCTGGGCCCGCCAGAGCGATCCAGAACTCATGGGCCGGCTTCGGCCTGTCGGTCAGCATCGCGACGCCGCCAATCGGATATAGCGTGATGTCGCGTGTGCGGATGCCGAATCGCCGTCCCGTGAGAGCGTGTCCCAGTTCGTGGAGCACAACGCACAGGAAGAGCGCGGGAATGAGGGCGGCGATCGCGGCCCACTCCTCCGACCGGTTGGCCATGAACGCCAGCCACGCCATAAACAGCAGAAATGTGAAGTGAAAACGTATCGGGATGCCCGCAATAGTGGCAATCCGAAACGACCATGACGAGGTAGGTGCGCGTCGCTGGCTCATTCCTTGTCGTAAAAGATACCCAGACGGCTCTGCGAAGGGTCCTCTAATTTTTGCGTCCAGTTTACTGTTTGCTTGCCGTTCGCTGCCCAATCGGCCGATTCGGGGTACGTGTCCCTCCCCGAGAGGTCGAAGAAAAGGCCGAGGCAGAGGGCGATTTCCCTCGGGCTTCCGGCGGCCGCCGGGTTCGCCTTTCCGAGGGTGGTTCCGCTCGACGTATACGTGTCGTTGCCCCCATATTCAATGAAGATCCCCATCCCGTTCGCGTTGCCGGCGCCCAAGGAGAGGTTCGGTGCTAAGTAGGTGTCATCACCCGCGCGGTCCAGCAGATAGCCGATGCTGAAATCGTGCCCGGCGCCCTGGGCCATGTTCATCGTCGCGGTGTATTTGTCGTCGCCCGCCGAGTCCTCCAGATACCCGTCGGCGTAGTGCGCGCACGCGCCCTGAACGTACCACATCCCGAAATAGGTGTCGTCGCCTGCGTCGTCGAACAGCGCCCCGATCCCCTGCCAATAGCCGACGCCCTGGCCTAAGACAGCGCAGGAGTATCGGTCGTTCCCCTCGCCGTCGAACAGCACTCCCAGGCCGCCCCCCAGACTGTGCCCGTCGGAAAAGTCTGCGCGGTGGCCGTAGCCCGCTCCCTGGCCCATCGTGACGTTGTGTTCGGCGGACTGCGGCGAGGCGAAGTCAATCTGCTCGTCGTTGCCGGTGTACCGGTCGTTTCCCTTGCCGTCGGCCAGGATGCCGGCGCCGCGCGTCAATCCGCAGCCCTGAACCTGGTTGAAACCGTCATAGCTGTCGCTTCCTTCCGCGTCGCTAAGCAGGCCGACCCCGCAGTAGCCGAACCCCTGGGAGTCCACGTACGCGTCGTAGGTGTCGTCGCCCTCGGTGTCTAAGATGGCTCCTACGCCGAAGACGCCGCTCCCCTGGCACGGCCGGTCGGCGCGATACAGGTCGTCACCCGCCAGGTCCGCAACGAACGCTACGCCGAAGAGCGCTCCGCCGTGTGCCGGCACTCTGCGCGCGCTCTTGCGGCCCTCCCATTGCGCGAGCGGAGTGTCCGCCATCTTCGGCGCGGCCAGATAGCGGTCATTGCCGGTGGTGTCAATCAACACGGATGCCCAGTTGTCCACCGAGTAGTTGAATCCGCCGCCCATGTACGTGTCATCACCGCCGGTGTCAATGATCAGCAGGTACTCGCCGACTGGAGTTGTGTGGCCGCCCGCTCCCCGAAGCAAAACCGCGCCCCATTTCGTTGAGATGGAGACCTCGAACCGCGCGGCGGGATTGACAGTTTTTGCCAACTTCGCCGCCTCCTGCGCGCCCAACAGAACGTCGTGCGCTCCGGCGAAGAGGTATTTCAGGTCGGCGGCCCGCAGGAGCTGAAGACGCTTGTCGGTCGCTTCCAAGTCATCATTGCCGGAGGCAAGCAGGTCGAACGCGGCTTTGAGGTCGGGAATCTTGCGGAAGGCCAGGTCTCGATATACGTAAGAGTCGCTCACCCGGAACAGGACCAGCGCGGCGGCCTGTTGCACTTGTTCGGGCACACCCGAAAGGTCGGGCGCCCGGGCGCCCAGACGGTCGAGCGCCGTGCGCAGGCTGTCAGGCTTCTTCGCCTCAGTGAGCCACCCCGGGACCGGGTCCGCCAGGAGTGTGCGCCGGGTGGGCTCGCCCGTCCAGCGTCGCGTGGACATGAGCAGCACGTTCGGCTTGACGATGTTGGCCTTGATGTCGTTTCTCAGAAACCCAAGGAAGCGGGGTCCGAGGTAAGGGTCCGCTTCGATGGACCGAAAGGACGGCATCGTGAACTCGTCGAAACTGTAGAAGCGAATGATCGTGCTGTCAAAGCGTGCGGTCGCGCGCGTGAGCCCGGCAAGCGCGAGCGCCTCGTCGAAGAAATCTGCTGTTGACGCGCTCGCGAGGGTCAGAACGGCGAGCAAGGCGATTAGCCTTCTTGCACTCATATGCGGCTATTCCCTCTCCCCTGGGCAGATTCCTTCCGTCACCGAGCGGCCTCCGCCCACTCAGGAGTATCGAGAGTTTCCGAGGCCGAGCGCGCGGGAGCGGGTGGTCAGCGTTCTGCGCTTCCCGAGCGCCATTACGACGGACGTTGTGGAGAACAACACGGTCGAGGTCCTTCTTATCCGTCCGAGGGACGTGGTGGAGCCGATGCCGATCGTCGTTCTGCTGCACTATTGGGGGGCGACAGACCTGAACGTTGCGGAGAGATTCGCACAAGCACTGAACGAACGGGGGATCGCGACCGCCATAGTTACGTTGCCGTATCACTTGCGCCGGTCGCCGCCCGGAGTGAAGAGCGGCGCGCTGGCAATCCAGCCTGACACGCGGCACCTTCGCGAGTCGATGACGCAGGCTGTCATGGATGTTCGCCGCCTTCTGGACTGGATCGAGGCCGGCACCGAGTTCGATTCGTCAAGGATCGGCCTGGCCGGAATCAGCCTGGGCGGTGTAGTGGGGGCGCTGGTTTTCGGGGTCGAGGACCGCTTTAGCGTCGGTGCGCTTCTATTGGCGGGCGGCGACCTGGCTCACATCATTTGGAACAGCACGGTCACGATCGAGGCGCGGCTGGCTCTCCGCCGGTCCGGCTACACGGAGGAGCGGCTGCGGGAGGAACTTGAGCCCGTCGAGCCGCTGAGGTACGCGCGGCCGGAACGCAAAGAGGACCTGCTGCTGGTCGGCGCGCGATATGACGACGTGGTTCCCGTTGAGGACACCCGCAAGCTGGTGGCAGCGTACAGCAGACCGGAGACGATATGGCTGGAAACGGGGCATTACGGCGCGCTGTTCGTGGAGCGAAGGATATACCGAACCGCGGCCGCGTTTTTCGACGCACGGTTTGCAGGCCGGCCCTTTGAAGCGCCGGAGTCGTTGGGGGCGCCGACCCTGCGGCTGGGACTCCACTTCAATCCGGACTACGAACTGACGATTGCCGCCGGTGTGGACCTCTGGCGGTCCGATAGGATGGGGCGGACGTTCGTGAGCGGAATGCTGACGCCGGAAGGGCCGCTTCTCTTCGGAGGGCGCCGCATCTCGGACGGCTTCAGTTTTGGCGTGGCGGCCACAATGCGGCGGCTGACTTGGGGCATTTTCTGGAGCGTGGTTCTTTGACCGGCGCGCAAGCCCTGCGCCACAACGTGAGCGAGACCTATCTTGCACTCGCGGGCGGGATTCCTGACACGCACATAGTGCGTTCGCCTGCCTACTGGCTGTGCACAAGTTCCTTCGAGCATCCAATAGCGAACCTCGCCGTTCGGCTGGACCTCTCGCCGCGAGACGCGGACGAACTTGCCCACGAGGCGCGCGAGAACCCGGTGCTTCGCATCTATGTCCTGCCCGAAGATGAGCCGCCGCACCTTCGCGACATGCTCCGCGAGCGCAACCTGGCCGACGTGCACCGATTGACGGGCATGGTGTTGGAGCAGGCGCCTACAAAGGCCGAAGAGGTGGCAAGGCGTGCCGAAGGCCCGGCGCTGGACCGCGCTATCAGGTTTATCATTGACAACTTTTTTTGGAGCACGCCGGGCGGCACGCGCGACCGGCTGGTCGAGGCTGTCAGGTCGGCCGTCGGGGTGCCGCACGAGTTCTATGTCATAGAGGACGATGCGGGTGTGCTGTCGGCGGCCACCCTGACGCTCACGGGAGAGGTCGCGGGCCTGTATAACGTCTGTGTCCGGCCGGCAGAGCGGGGCCGCGGCATCGGGTCGAAGGTGGTGCTGCAGCTGGCGTCGGCAGTGCGCCGCCGGGGGCTGCACCTGGTCCTGCAATGTGAGCCTTCGCTGGCCGCCTGGTATGGCGGCCTCGGGTTCGAATCGGTTGGGGAGGCGGGGGTGTTCGTGGCGGCTCTTCGGCCTTAGATGGGCCCGCAGGAGGAGGTTCTTGCTTCGGCGGCGAACGACAAAACTCAGGCCGGGCGGCAGAATCTGGTAAATCCGCCGCGTCCGGGCAGGCATGGAGTTGTTATAATGCGTAGTAACAGGCGGGTGTTGATACACAGGCGCAACGGCTTTACCCTGACGGAGCTGCTGGTTTCGATGGCGGTTCTGACGGTCCTTGCCGCCATGCTGTTCCCGGTGTTCAGGCAGGCGATTGAATCCACGAAACAGAGCCACTGCGTCCAGAATTTCAAGCAGATCGGCCTGGCACTGAGGATGTACCAGACGGACTATGACGACCGGGTGCCGCCCGTGAACTACACGGACGTCCGGTACGGGATGGAGGGCGATGACCGGACCTGGGTGCAGACGCTGCTGCCCTACGTGGGCCACTTCGCTCCGTTCCTGTGCCCGGCCGACGTGGGAAGGCACAATCAGCCGCTCGTTCCCCCTGATCCAGGAGGGCCGGGCAGCAGGCCGCGAGAGACGACGTCGCGAAGATTCGGAGAATGCGGTGGTACAACCAGCAGTAGCAGAGCAAGCAAGATCAGGGCGCGCAGGTGCCCGATCGCCGCGTGTGCAGGCGAGTGAGCGATTCAAGACCCGCGAGGTCGTTGAATTGCTGAACCTTTCGCGGCGGCAGCTCCAATACTGGGCCAAGACCGGACTGATCGAACCCTCCGCTCGTACACGGGGAGGGCATCATCGGTACAGC
>JADFGT010000004.1:0-18381 GCA_022567555.1 Armatimonadota bacterium
GGCCGGTTGTCAAGCGCGCTCGGCAGTCGGAATCCATAATCAACGAGCGTCTGTTTTCTTGAGATGTCCCCGTTGTACATCCCGTGAAGTTGCGGAATCGTCTGGTGGCTTTCATCAAGAAATATGATTGTGTCGCTCGGGAGAAAGTCAAGGAGCGTGTAGGGTGACGTTCCCGGCTCGCGCTGATCAAAGAAGCGCGAGTAGTTTTCGATGCCGCTGCAATAGCCGACTTCGCGCAGCATCTCGATGTCGAAGTCCGTGCGCTGCCGCAGGCGCTGCTCCTCCAGAAGTTTCCCTTGGGACTTGAAGAGGGCGCAGCGATCTTCCATTTCTCGCCTGATCTGTTCAATGACTTCATCGAGACGTTCCCACGGCGTTACATAGTGCGTGGCAGGGAACACGCTCACCCGAGTGGGTTCGTCAAGGACTTCCTGCGTCAGCGGGTCAATCAGGCGGATTCGTTCGATCTCGTCGCCGAAGAACTCGATTCGCGTCGTGATCTCCTCGTCTTTGGGCTGCACCTCCAGGATGTCGCCGCGAACCCGGAAGGCGCCCCTCTGCAGAACCATGTCGTTGCGGGTGAACTGCATTTGCACGAGCGCGCGCAGCGTGTCGTCGCGCAGCATCTTTTGCCCTTTCTCAAACGTCAGGACCCGGTCCCGATATGTCTCCGGGTCGCCCAGGCCGTATATGCATGACACGCTCGCCACAACGACCACGTCGCGGCGCTCCAGCACCGCCTGCGTCGCCGCGTGGCGCAGGCGGTCAATCTCCTCGTTGATGCTCGCGTCCTTCTCGATGTAAAGGTCGGTCTGCGGGACGTACGCCTCCGGCTGATAGTAATCGTAATAGGAGATGAAATACTGCACCGAGTTTTCGGGGAAGAACGCGCGGAACTCCTGGCACAGTTGGGCGGCGAGGGTTTTGTTGTGCGCGATGATGAGCGCGGGCCGCTTTGCGGCGGTTATCACGCTGGCCATCGTGTACGTTTTGCCGGTGCCTGTGGCGCCCAAAAGCGTCTGGAACCGGTAGCCCGATTCCAGGCCATCTACAAGCGCCTGAATCGCCTCCGCCTGGTCGCCTCGAGGCTCGAACTCGGGGCTTAGTTTAAAGTCTGCGTCCTTCTTCAGGAGCACGCGGCCATTCTACTCGACGGTCAAGCCTCGGGCCGGCCCCGGCCGCGAGAGGCCCTGAGGGAGAGAAAAGGCCGACTATTGTGGAAAAACCTGCGATTTACGTACGCGGACGGGGCGGGGGGAGGATGTGTATAAGTTGTGGAAAGATCATCTCACACGTTTGCCTGCGCCATGCTTTACCAGTTCCGAGACAAGGTCATCCAGCAGTCCCGAGGCGCCGAGGCGGAAGCGGTCGGGTGTGAGGCAGTCGGGTCCGAGGGTCTCGTTGACCAGCGACAAATAGGCCATTGCGTCTTTCGCGGTTCGGATTCCGCCCGCAGGTTTGATCCCCACGCGACTGCCGAACCGGTATTGGAAATCCCTAATCGCGTCGGCCATCGTGAGCACTGCGGGCGGCGTGGCGCTTGTGTTGGTTTTGCCGGTGCTCGTCTTTATGAAGTCCGCGCCGGCAAGCATTGCGATGAAGGCGGCGTTTCTTATCGCGTCATATGATGGGAGTTCACCGGTCTCCAGAATCACCTTCATACGCGCCCCCCCGCACGCCTCTTTGAGAGCCACGATCTCCGCGTAAACGGTCTTGTAATCGCCGGCTAGAAAGGCGGAGCGGTTCGTCACTAGGTCAACTTCGTCCGCTCCCGATTCGACTGCCGTGCGTACCTCGCGCACGCGAACGTCCAGCGGTCCCCCCCCGGACGGAAAGCCGCTCGCCGCGATGACGCGAACCGATGTGCCACGCAACGCCGTCGCGACGGTGCTAACCATATTCGGATACACGCAGACCGCGGCCACCGGAGGACACGCCGCGGTTTCGGCGTCCGGCACACCCACGCAAGGCGCCAGAGCCCGCGCGCAGAGCGCCTCGATTTCGGACGGCGTCTCGGAGCCCTTCAGCGACGTCAGGTCGCACAAGGAGACCGCGAGGCGCAGCGCTTCGGCATCGGACATGCCAGAGAGCACCTCCCCAGCCAGCCGCGCGGCAAGGTCCTCGATGCGCCCGGCGTCGGTCCTTCCGAACGGGTGCTCGCGCCCCGGTCGAGGGAGCAGTTCAAGCGCCTCGCGGCGGGAGGGCAGGCTCGGTTCGGAGGGCGGGGCCACGGCGCAAGGATAACCCAGACAGGCGGCGCGCCCTAACCCGAGTCGGCCGCCGCCTCGATCTCGGCGACGATCCTTTCTGCGGCGGAACGCGGGTCGTCGGGCGCCTCGTAAATTGGCCTGCCGACCACCAAGTAGTCCGCGCCCGCGAGTATCGCTTCGCCCGGGGTGGCCGTTCGCTTGTGGTCGTCGGTGGCGGAGCCGGCGGGCCGGATTCCGGGGCTGACTATCAGCGGGTCCGGTCCGAACTCTTTTCGAAGGGCGCGTATCAGGCCGGAGCCGGAAGCGATGAGGCCGTCGCACCCTGCATCGAGCAGCGTCGCTGCGCGCGGCAGAACATACTCCTCAACGCCGCCCACGTCGCTGCTCGACAGCAGAGGAACGCCCAGCAGCTTCGGATTGGGGAAATCGCCCCTGGCCTCCTTCGCCGCGCGCGCGCCCGAGGCGTTGTCGCGAAGGGTGAGGAAGGTCACACCGGCGTTGGTCAGAACGGAAACCGTCCGGCGGACTGTGTTTCCGATGTCGTCGGTCTTCAGGTCGAGGAAGACGTCCTTGTCGGCGCCCTCGAGGGCATGAACGATCCCCATTCCGTCGGTGAGGAGCAGCGGCATCCCGACCTTGAAAAAGGAGACCAGGCCTTCGAGGTCGTTCGCCAATTCCAGGGCCTGGGCGCCTGTGCCGACGTCGAGCGCAACTATCAGGCGCTTTCTTGCCGCGATTGATTCATCTGCCACCGGTCTCTCTTGAGTGCCGGGCTCTGGCACTTCAGGTCACCTCCGGCGTGACCTTACCCCCATTTTCCGTGTGTTCCGGTTCGCCCGCCGGGGCTGCCAGTCGGGATGCCGCCGGCAGGTTCGAGCGGGGGTTCGCATCTAACCGCTTGCATCCGGCAGGCGTTTGGGGTATAATGCGCCCTCGTATTCATGAATCACATGCGCGCAGACCACGTGAGCCACATGCCGAGCGGCGCCCGCCGCTCAGGCTCCGCGTCGCCGCGCACCCGGGTCCGACGAGGCCGATCGTAGGGGATTCGCCCCCGTCCGGCCCGCTGGACACCGAAGTCCCTCAACACCCGGCGAAACCCCGCTCATCCTGAATCAGCAGTATTGCGCAGTGCCGCGCCATGCCCGTCTGAGATTGAAACGTCCAAGCCGGACAAGCAGCCGGCGGCTCAGACAAGAACCGGAGTCACAGCAATGTATGACCTGACACAGAACACGCTCGCAGGCCAGCAGGCGCTCTTTCCGGATGCCAGTATTCCGGCCGCCGAGCCGAGGCATCTGCTTGCATCGAAGGACTTAGAGCCGGGCGAGATCCGCCTCATTCTCGATCTTGCCAAGATCCTGAAGAGGCAGCGCAACCGGTTGGCCCAGCCGATTCAGCCGGTCGAGAACCGCATCCTCGCAATGATCTTTGAAAAGCAGTCCCTCAGGACGCGTTTCACGTTCGAGACGGCGATCATGGAGTTGGGCGGACACGCCATCTATCTGACGAAGGCGGACATTGATATGGGGGAGCGCGAGTCGGTGTATGACGTGGCTAACAACATTTCGCGCTGGTCCACGATGATCGTCGCCCGACTGAAGAGCCATCAGTCGCTGGTCGAACTGGCGAAACATTCCTCGGTCCCGGTCATCAACGCGCTCACCGACCTCGAGCACCCATGCCAGGCGCTCGCTGACCTGATGACGGTCGAAGAGCATCTGGGCGCTGGGCCTCTGAATCTGGCTTGGATCGGGGACGGAAACAACGTCGCAAACAGTTTTGCGGTGACGGCGGCGAAACTGGGCCATGAGGTCGTCATTTGCACGCCGCCCGGCTATGAGGCCGTGGACGAATGCTACGCGCTCGGGTCCGTCACACACTGCTACGATCCGGCCGAGGCCGTCAGCGGTGCGCACGCGGTTTACACCGACGTATGGATCAGCATGGGCCAGGAGGACGAGAAGCAAGAGCGGCTGAAGCGGTTCGCGAAGTATCAAGTGAACGCAGACCTGATGGCGAAAGCCGATGAGAACGCGGTGTTCTTGCACTGCCTTCCGGCGCGGCGCGACCAGGAAGTGACCGGCGAGGTGATTGACGGTAATCAATCGGTCGTTTTCGATCAAGCGGAAAACCGCCTGCATACCCAGAAGGCGCTTATGAAACTGATACTTGATGGAGTTCTCAATTGAAGAAGGCGCTCGTTGTTTATAGCGGAGGCCTTGACACGACGGTGTGTATCCCTCTACTAAAGGAAGAGGGTTTCGACGAGATTCACACCGTTACGGTGGACGTGGGCCAGCCGGCGTCGGACATCGAACAGGCGGCAGCGCGAGCCGCGAAACTGGGCGCAGTGCATCACATAGTTGACGCCAAAGCGGAGTTCGCGAATGAATACTGCGTTCCGGCGATCGCCTTCAACGCCGACTACTTCGGCTATCCGCTCTCGACGGCCATCGTCCGGCCGCTAATAGCCAAGAAAGCGGCTGAAACCTACAAAGAAGCAGGGCCTTTCGACGTCGTGATCCATGGCTGCACCGGCAAGGGAAACGACCAGTTCCGCATCGAGTTCGGCCTGCGGCTGCACGCGCCCGACGCGCAAGTTCGGGCGCCGATTCGCGAAAAGAACTGGACGCGAACGGCGGAGATTGAATACGCGGAAAAAGTGGGCGCTCCCATCGGTCAGTCAAGAGAGAAGATCTGGAGCATTGACGAGAATCTTTGGGGACGCTCGATAGAGGGGGGGCGATTGGAGGACCCGTCATATGAGCCGCCGGAAGAGATCTTTGAATGGACGAAATCGCTGCAAGACACTCCAGATGATCCGGAAACGGTTGAGATTATGTTTCAGTGCGGAAAGCCTGTCTCTGTGTGTGGCAAGAATATGCCGATGTTGGATCTGATTATGAGTGCAAACGAACTGGCCGGGAAGCACGGCGTCGGACGAATAGACATGATGGAGGACCGCATGATCGGGCTGAAGGCGCGCGAAAACTATGAGTGCCCGGGTGCGGTCCTTCTCATTGCCGCTCACAAAGCGTTAGAGGCTCTGATCTGCGCTCCACACGAGCGGCGTTTCAAAGACCTTGTTGACAAAGAATGGGCGGACCTTGTTTATAAGGGCCTTTGGGGAGACCCGCTTTATGAAGACCTGAGCGCGTTTTGCCGGTCGGTGCAACAGCGCGTTACGGGCATGGTAAAGCTGCGCCTTTTCAAGGGCTCCGCGACGGTGTTCTCGCGCGAAAGCCCGTGGGCGCTCTATTCGGAGGCGGACGTGAGTTTCGACGACGCCGCGTTCGACCAGAGCGCGATGGACGGGATGGTGAAAACGCACGGCATGTCGAGCCTGCTGTACGCCCGGCTGAAGGCGCGCAACTGAATGACCGGCTAAGGTGGCGCCGGCTTCGAGGCCGGCCGCACCC
Organism: Armatimonadota bacterium; assembly: GCA_022567555.1. GTDB lineage: Bacteria > Armatimonadota > Fimbriimonadia > Fimbriimonadales > ATM1 > JADFGT01. The sequence continues at coordinate 5,633 of JADFGT010000004.1, forward strand.
AGACCCGCCGCGGGCGCGGCTAAAATCAGCACTGTGAGCAGCAAGAAGAACCGGAAAGCGACCCGCGACAAACTGTGGGGCGGCGCATTTGACAAGAAGACGCACGCAGGGGCCTGGGCTTTCGGAGAATCGCTTGCATCGGACGAGCCGTTGACGGTTTACGAGATATTCGCGTGCGAGGCGCACGTGAAGATGCTCGCGAAGCAGGGCATCATTTCGTCCGGCGAAAGCAAGAGGCTTCTGAATGCCCTCGAAAAAATGTGGCCAGACGCGTACTCTGGAAAGTTGGCTATGCCGGAGGGCGCAGAGGATATTCATGCAGCGATTGAAACACTCTTGCTCGAAACGGCGGGCGAGGCGGCATGGAAACTTCATACGGCGAGAAGCCGCAACGACCTGGTTGCAACGACGACGCGCATGTGGCTCGTGGGGAGCTGCTGTAACCTCATCGCGCAGGTGCAGTTGTTCCAAGAAGAACTCCTGAATCTCTCCGAGCAACATCAGGGCGCTCTCATGCCCGGCTATACACACCAGCAGCCGGCGCAGCCCATAACGCTCGGTTACTACCTTCTCGCCTACTTCTGGATGCTGCAGCGGGACGGATGGCGATTTGAGCGGGTGCAAGAGATGGCGGACCTCAGCCCTCTCGGTTCCGCTGCCCTCGCTGGGACCGCGTTTCCAATAGACCGTGAATCAACTGCGGCCGAACTCGGGTTCAAAGCGCCGATACCGAACGCGCTCGACGCGGTCAGCGACCGCGACTTCGTCGGCGACGCGCTCCATGCGTGCGCGATGCTGATGCAGCACTTGTCCCGCCTTTGTAACGACATCATTCTGTGGTCAACCGCAGAATACGGGTTCGTGACGCTCGATGACGGCTATTCGACAGGCAGCAGCATCATGCCGCAAAAGAGAAACCCTGACTTCGCCGAGTTGATTCGCGGTCGCACAGGCCGCGTCATCGGCCATTGGGTCGCCTATCAGACGATGATGAAAGGTCTGCCGCTCGGTTACAACAGGGATATGCAGGAGGACAAGCCCCCCCTGTTTGACGCTATGTGGTTGTGCGAGGAATCGCTGATGATCTGCTCCGGAATGTTGCGGACATTGAAGTTCAATACCGAACGCATGAGAGAGATGGCCGGCGCCAAATTCTCGACCGCGACATCTCTTGCTGACGCGCTGGCCATGAAAGGCATGCCGTTCCGAAAGGCACACGAAGTCGTGGGCAATCTGGTCAAGAAGTGCATCAAGAAAGGCTGGACGTTCGAAGACCTCACACCTGAGCGCCTCCGCAAACTGGTTCCGGAGATCCCCGCCGAACTCCTGAAGGTCCTCGACCTCGAAGAGACCGTGCGTTCGCGGGAGTCTTTCGGCGGCACGGGACCGAGGGCGATGGCCCGCCAACTCCGCCGCGCCCGCACCCTCCTCCGTCAGCCGGGGTTCAAGCGGATCGTGTAGTGGCGACTCGCCGATCGCCCGATGCTTCGCGATTTGTGTAGGGGCGACTCGGCCGATTGTCCGTTACCTCCGGCGGCCGCGACCGAGAGTCGCCCGCCCCGCTGGTTCGTCACTACCGTGGTCGAGAGTCGCACATCCCCTCGGAGACCGGGCGACACTCGGATGCGGCGATTGGGCGGCCCCGGCAGATGACGTGTCGCCGCTACACCCGCCGCTAAAAAACCGAAAACTGAAAACCGAAAGCCGGTAATCTCTCGCTATGCCGCTTCTCGTTCTTGTCCGCCACGGCGAATCCATCTGGAACGCCCAAGACCGCTTCACCGGCTGGGTGGACGTCCCTCTCAGCGAAAAGGGCGTCGAGGAGGCCCGCCGCGCCGGTCAACTTCTGAAAGAGTACGAGTTCCAGGTTGCCTATACGAGCGTGTTGCGCCGCGCCGAGGACACCCTCACGATAATGCTGAAGGAGATGGGCGTGGACCTGCCGGTCATCCGCGACGCCGCCCTGAACGAGCGCATGTACGGTGACCTGCAGGGATTGAACAAGGAGGAGATGCGAAAGAGATACAGCCCGGAGATCGTCCACCTCTGGAGGCGGAGCTATGAGGTTCCGCCTCCGGGCGGCGAGGCGCTGAAAGACACCGCCGCCCGCACGCTCCCGTTTTTCGAGCGGGCGATTCTCGGTGACATAAGGCTTGGCAAGAACGTCCTCGTCTCCGCCCACGGTAACAGCAACCGCGCCATCGTGATGAAACTGGACAAACTGAAGCCGGAGGAGATGCTGGACCTCAACCTGGGGACCGGCGTGCCCTATGTCTACGAAATGGACCAGGAGGGCAACGTCGTGGGGAAGGATGTGCTGAAGTGATTACGCGGAGAGCGGGTCCCTCGGCTTGCTTGCAAGCCGTGCTTCTTACTTGCGCCCTTCTTGCTGCAGGAGCGGGCGGACGTTGCTGCCGTCAACGTTCATTATGTACAGCCGCATCCCGTTGCCCCCTCGGTCGGAGACGAAGATGATTCGCTTGCCGTTCGGCGTGAAGACGGGGTCCTCGTCGCGCGCGGGGTGGCGCGTGAGGCGCTTCGCGTTAGTGCCGTTGGCGTGCATTATGAATATGTCCCTCTTGCCGACCGGCCAACCGCTCTCTATGCCCCCATAGTATCCGCTGAAAACGATCTTCCTTCCGTCGGGGCGGAAGGAAGGTTCCCTACCGGGAACGTCCGACAGCTGCCTCTTGTTCTTTCCGCTCGCGTCCATCACGAAGAGGAGGGGCCCTTCCATCGTAGCCTTACGGCCGGTCACTTCGGAGATCTTCCACGCCCGCCACCGAGACGCCCAGACGATCTTTCGCCCGTCAGGACTGAAAACAGGGTCATGATCGGACCACTGCTGGTGAATAATCCCTGACTCCCTCGCCTCACGGACCGGATCGGTGCGCAATCCGAATGCGCTGCCATCCAAGTGCGCTACCGCGACTCCGCCAACGTTCGATTTGGCCCCCTTGCCCACTACCTTCTTGCCGCTAGGGTGGAAAGAAGCCATCGCAATGTCGGTACGTGCTTGCTTAATGGTATTCGCGCCGATGTCAAGCAGGTAAAGACCCCTGCCTTGAATAGTGAAAGCAATTCGACGACCCGACGGGTCAAACGCGGGCCAGAGTTCCGCTCTTACTGAACTTGTGACCCTCTGCGGCGGGCGCCCCCGCACGTCGGTCATATACAGATACGCATTCCCCGTTCGCGTTGAAACAAAAACTACGTCGCCGTTGACCGACACCGCGGGCTGCTTGTCGTCATAGGTGCGAGGCTGCAAGTGTGCCACCGGCGATCCGTGAGTGCACAGGGCAAAGAGCAGGAGTGAGAGGCTCAGCATGGCGTTTACTCGGGCGGTGCGATCAACGGACTGCACGGGACGGCAACGAACGCGACCGGCGCGTTTCCGCCTCCCCCGAGGATGTACTTGAACGAGAGTTCGTGTGTGCAGGGCGGGGTGCTGCCGCAGCCGGCGGGGAAGGGCAGGAGGTTCATACCCTGGCGTGGGATCGGATTATTGTCTGCGTCCTTGCACTCTGGCGGCGGAATCCTCAGGATGCCGAGGTTGTGTTTGCACGGGTCTGGATCTGGATTCTCGCACGCTGGGGCTATCGCGTACACCACCGGTCCCGCCTCGACCAGCGCCGCGCCGCCCAGATCGCCGCCTCTCGGGTTGACAATCACTCCCACATCAAACGAGTTGTTCGGCTCGAAGTTTCGAGCCCGAAACAGAATCTCCTGTACGACGTGGTACTCGCCTCGGAACTCTACGTTTGGGCTCTGCCCCAACGCCCCCGCCATCTCGTCGTTCAACGTTTTCCATGCCGCAACGCTGTCGTCCAACAGGATCAGATACTTCCTTCGCGCGAAATCGTTGGGAACGCGGATCTCGACAATGTCGCTTTCGTCGGCCTGGCGATAGTCATTGATGATCCGATAGTCGGGAAGAGACCCGCGTGGCCTCGTTTCGCCCGTGTTGGGATCCGTTACCGTTCTCTTCGACCAATACTTAGGGTCGGCCAAGTCGAAGTCCCCGCCCATACCGGCCACCACGAACACCTTGACCGGGGCGAACGCCACGCACCGGACCATCGCGGTGGCGACGCCGTGCAATCCGGGCTGTCCCTCCAAATAGGGGAAGGGCGAGAACAGGTCCTCCTTGCCCAGCCAGATAACCAACGCGCCGTTCGGCGCGATCGGGACGGTCCACGGAGGAGGAAAGCCGTTCACAGTCCTGTTGATGTTTGCGAAGAACTTGAACGCCGCGTCCCGGCCCGCGATGGCAACGCCGTGCCCCGTGCCGGGCGGTCCGACTTCGAAGTATCCGTGGGCGTTCTGGTGCACCGTGACGTACGCGTAGTTCGTCGGGGACTCGTTCTTGATGACGACCCGTAAGTACTGGCGGCTGTCGGTCGCGTTCTTGTGGTGGCAGGCCACCAGGAACTCCCCGAGCGAAACGTCGGCCATGGCCAGGACGGGCTTGGCCAATACGTTCTGGTCAATGGACTCCGGACTGTTGCTCCAGAGCATCTTGGACGAGCCGGCAAACTCCCGCGATGCGGGGTCCACCTTAAACCCCAGCGGGTCCAGTTCCGGGTCCTGAAGACATCGCACCTGGTTTCCGCACGCAGCAGCCCAAAACTCTCCGGCTATTCTTGCCTCCTCATCCCTTTAGACGCCCATCCACCAGTTGCGTGTCGCACCGGGGGAGCGCCCACAGGCGAACGGGATGGAGGCAAAGGGTATGCGCTCGGGGTAGTTTAATGGAACACGGGGGCGGATGGGTGCTGGTGTGCCCTCTGGTCTTCAAAACCAGCGTGACTCGCAAGCCGGGTCAGGTGGGTTCGATTCCCACACGCTCCCGCCAAACCTCTTGCCGGCTTCGGCGGGGCTCTTTCAGGTACAATGACGCCGCAGACGGTTCAACACCCGCCCTGCAAATCAAATCTGCAGCGGGACAGGGCCGCATCGCGGAATGCCGAGCCAAGGGTCAAGCCGCACGGGGGGGACCCCGGCCCAGGGATGGAGGCGCACACTCGGTCACGGAAGGCCAAACCAGGCCCGGCACGGCCGCCGATAGGCCCCGGTTCCTGCAACGGCGAAGGGACGACATGGCATACCGACCATCTCGATACGAACAGGTTATGAAGGCGTCCGAGGGGCTCGATCCTCGTGCCCGCAAGATGTTTGGGGGTATGGGCGTTTATACGGGGCAGAAGATGTTCGCCATCCTAATGGACGACATCGTGAGCCTGAAACTCTCGCCCGAGGACCGCGAGAAGGCCCTTGAGTTGGAGGGCGCGGGACCGTTCAGGACCTCGCCCGAGGCGCCCGTGCTTTCCGAATACGTCGTGATGCCGGTGGCGGTCTTGGATGACGAGAGGGCTTTCAAGGGCTGGCTCGTGAAGAGCGCCAAGTACGTTCGTTCCAAGAGCAAGGTCGTAAACTAAGGTTCTCAGGGCCGCAACACAAGTCTCCGGACGGAGCCGCCCGGCACGTTTCCCGGCAACGCGCGCGTGTGTCCGTTAGGGATCTCGCCGGATGCGGAACAATCCTCTTGCAGCGCCTGTGCCGCCATCGCCATGCGGAGAGTCAACTACGGAACAGTTGGGATCGTCGGCCTCGGACTCATTGGGGGCTCCGTCGGCCTGCGTCTGCGCGAGGCGGGGGTCGCGTCGCGCGTAATCGGGTTCGACACGTCCGAGGAAGCCCGCCGAACTGCTCTGTCGCGCGGTTGTGTGGACCGCACCTTCGAAACCCTGAACCGGCTGGCCGACGCCGACATCCTCGTTATCGCCGTGCCGCCGAACAGCGTGGTGCCCTGCCTTGTAGATGCGGACGTTTTCTGCAAGGTCAACTGCATAGTCACCGACACCAGCAGTGTGAAGGCGCACATCGTACACTGGACCGAAACATATCCTCTGAGCTTCGGACCTCGCTTCGTGGGCGGCCACCCGATGGCCGGCGCCGAAAAGGGCGGCCCGGACAACGCGCGCCCGGATCTGTTTGAAGGCCGTGCGTGGATTCTCACACCCATCGAGAAGACAGACAGGGGAGCGCTCGAAGCGATAAAGTCTCTCGTCGCGTCGCTCGGGGCGAATCCCATCGTTCTCAGCCCCGAAGAGCATGACCGGCACGCCGCCGTTCTCTCGCACCTGCCTCACGCTTTGGCCGGCCTGCTTGCGCAACTGGGTTCAAACCTTGTCCATCCGGAGGCCGCCGGTCCCAGTTGGCACGACCTCACCCGCGTCGCCGGTTCGGACCCGGAACTGTGGGCCGGCATCTTCCGCACGAACCGCGCGCAGGTAGTCTCCGCGTTGGAGGATCTGGAGTATCTCTTGACCGAACTCAAGCGAGCGGTAGACGCGGACCAGCATCAGGCGCTCGTCGAGTTCTTCGAGAACTCCCGCATAGCGAAGGCAGGGTGGGAACGCTAACGGTAGGCCGGACCGAACGGTTCTGGGGCGAGATTCGGCCGCCCAGCGACAAGAGCCTCACACACCGCGCTTATCTCCTGAGCGGCATTGCGGAGCAGGGGGGGCTCGTGCGCGACCCGCTGAAGTCCCAGGACTGCGAAGACACCCTGCAGATCCTTCGCGACCTCGGCGTGCCGGTGGAGGCGGATGGGGCGGCCGTCCGGATTCGGCCCTGCGAGTGGAAGGCCGGTTCCGCTCCTCTTTGGTGCGGCAATTCCGGCACCACGATGCGGCTCGCGGTGGGTGTGCTGGCGGGCGTCGGGGTCGAGGCCGAATTGGCGGGGGACGAATCGCTCAGCCGGCGGCCGATGCGGCGTATAGTGGAGCCGCTTCGCAGGATGGGCGCCGACATCGAGGGCGACACGCCGCCGGTAAGAATCCGCCCGGCGCCGCTTCGCGGCATCGAATACCGGTCGCCGGTCGCCAGCGCGCAGGTCAAGTCGGCCGTTCTGCTGGCCGGCCTCTTCGCCGAAGGCCGAACAACGGTCATAGAGCCGGCACAGAGCCGGGACCACACGGAGCGGATGCTTGCGGCGGCGGGGTGTGCGGTCTCGTGCGACGGGACAGCGGCCTCCGTGGACCCGGGCCGTCCGAAGCGGATAGAGATGGCGGTTCCGGGAGACATCTCTTCGGCGGCGTTCTTTCTTGTGGCGGGGGCGCTGGTCGGAGGGCCGGTGCACGTTCGGCAGGTAGGTCTGAATCCAACTCGAACGGGAATTGTCGAAGTGCTCAGGTCCGTCGGCGCGCAGTTGCACGTTGGGCGACTTCCGGACGAACAGGGGGAGCCGGTGGCCGACCTCGTCATTGAGGCGCCCACAGGGCCACTGAAGCCTTTCCACATCGAAGGCGCGCTCGTGCCCCGCCTGATTGACGAAGTTCCGGTTCTCGCCGTACTGGCCACCCAATGCGAAGGGACCACGACAATCCGGGACGCCGGCGAACTGCGCCTGAAAGAGAGCGACCGGATCGAGCGAACCGCTGAAGGGCTCCGAGCGATGGGCGCGCGGGTCGAGACGTTCGAGGACGGAATGGCGATAACAGGCCCTACGCCGCTTCACGGAGCGCGAATCATAGCCGCGAACGACCATCGCATCGCCATGGCTTTCGCGGTCGCGGGGCTGGTTGCCGAGGGGGAAACGGTCATCGAAGGGGCCGATGCGATCCGTACGAGTTTCCCCGGTTTCGAGGGGGAACTGAGGCGGTTGAGCCATGTTTGAAGAGGTAGTCGCCATTGACGGTCCGGCGGGCTCCGGGAAAAGCACCGTCGCGAGGGAGGTGGCCAAGCGCCTCGGGTTTCTCTATTTGGACACGGGAGCGATGTACCGCGCGGTGGCGTTGATGGCCAAGCGGAGCGGTCTTGGACCGGACGACGGAGAGGAGGCCGCTCGCCTGGCGGAAGGCTCGGAGATCCGTTTCGGACCGGGAGAGCCGCAACGTGTGCTGCTGAACGGCGAAGACGTCACGGACGAGATACGCACAATGGAGATAGGAGAACTCGCGAGCGCGCTTAGCGCATTCTCTCCTGTGCGCCGCGTGTTGGTCGCTCGGCAGAAGCGGATGGCCGAGCAGGGCCGGGTCGTCATGGAAGGCCGCGATACCACCACTGTCGTTTGCCCGGACGCGCGGCTGAAGGTGTTCCTGTCCGCCTCAGAGGCGGAGCGCGCGCGCCGCCGCTGGCGCGAATTCAAGGAGAGGGGTCAAGACGCTGACCTACAAGACATTCGCGAACAGACGAACCGCCGCGACGAACGCGACAGCACGCGCGCCGACAGCCCGCTCACGGTCGCCGAAGGCGCCGTGATTATCGAGACGAACAGTCTGTCAGTCGGTCAAGTTGTCGAAGCGGTCCTGGCGGCCTGGCGCGGCGTCTGAGCCTCGCGACCTTTTGCCTTGTCTCCGGCAGCCGTCCGCGATCCGATCCAGCCGCGTTTCCTGCACGCCTCGGCCACACGCTCCACCGCGACAAGGTATGCGGCCGTCCGCATCGTGACCTGCCGGTCACGGTAGGTTTCGTAGACGGACCGGAACGCTTCGGTCATCACTTCGTTCAGCCGCCGGTGTACGTCCTCGAGCTCCCACCGGTCGTTCGATGCGTTTTGCACCTGCTCAAAGTAACTGACCGTGACTCCTCCGGCGTTGCAAAGGAAGTCGGGTATGACGAACACATCGTTCTCAAGAAGGATGCGGTCCGCATCAGGCGTCGTAGGACCGTTCGCAAGTTCGACGATTACTCGTGCCCTTACCTTTCCGGCGTTATCTGCGGTCAGCACGTTTTCCAGCGCCGACGGAACCAATATGTCCGCGTCGAGTTCCAGGAGGTCCGCGTTGCTGATTGACTTACTGTTCGGGAAGCCGACCACCGACCCGGTGCGCCGCTTGTGCTCCGCAACCTCCGTTGGATCCAAGCCTTTTGCGCTGTAGATGGCGCCTCGCGAGTCGCTGACGGCGACTACAGTCGTGCCGAAAAGCTCGGCGATGAGAATGTGTGCGAACGATCCGGCGTTGCCGTAGCCCTGGATCGCCGCCGTGCACGAGCGGAGGTCCATCTCCAGCGTTGCCGCGGTCTCGCGGAGCGTCAGCATGCCCCCCCGCGCGGTCGCGTCGAGCCGGCCTGCGGACCCGCCGAGGTCCAGCGGTTTGCCGGTGATGATGCCGGGCACGTGGCGGCCGGCCATCGCTTCATACTCGTCCATCATCCAGGCCATCACCTGCGGGTTTGTGTAAACGTCCGGGGCAGGCACGTCGGTTTGCGGTCCGATGAAGTTCGCGACCCTGCGCATGTAGCCACGGCTCAGACGCTCAAGTTCGCCCTCGCTCATCTGCTTGGGGTTGCAGATGACGCCGCCCTTGCCGCCGCCGAGAGGCAGGTCAACAATGGCGGTCTTCCACGTCATCCACGCGGCCAGCGCACGCACCGTGTCAATCGTCTCGTCCGGGTGGAACCTCAGCCCGCCTTTGCACGGCCCGCGCGCCCAGTTATACTGGACGCGAAAACCGGTAAAAATGCGAACGGAGCCGTCATCCATCCTAACGGGGATGCGGACAGTGAGTTCCGCCATCGGTTCTCGGAGAAAAGTGTGAACGTCTTCGTCCAGGTTCAAATGCTTCGCTGCGTCGTCCAGTTGCGCCTTTGCAATCTGGTAGGGGTTTTCCATATTGTCCATTTTACACATCCTGAGTGCTTTGTTCCGTATTCGGCGGCACAAGAGGAGGGCGGGAGCTGTTTTATGTAGTCGGCGGCGACGGCAAAAGGTACGGCCCGGCGGACATCCCACGGCTCCAGGAGTGGGCGCGGCAGGGGCGCATCGCGAAGAACACGTGGCTGATCCGCGAGGACACCGGAGACCGCCTCCAGGCAGTGCAACTGGAGGAACTTCGCCCCTATCTGGCGCCACTTCCCGTCGCGCCGCCCGTCGGCCCGCCCGGTCCGGCGGCTGCGGCTCGCGCTCCGGGCGTGCGCCCTGTCCCCGGAACATCGTCGAAGCCTGCGAAACGGGCGAGACCGGCGAAACCGGTCCAGCCCTTAATCAGCAACCACCGCGGTCCGATTGCCGGCGTCGTCAGCCTCCTCGTCCCGGGACTCGGACAGATCCTGCTCGGCCAGACGCTCAAAGGTGCGGTGATCCTGGGTGCTTACGCCTTATTGGTGATCCAGCCATTGCCGATTCCGGGGATCTTCTGCATTTTTGATTCACTGTATGGGTCGCTATTGATCCCTGTTTTTGCGCTGATAGATGCGTACGTGATTGGCACGCGTTTGGACGGAGGGGAAGAGGTAGACGAATGGGACTGGTTCTGGCGGCCGCACAGGTGACCGCGCCCGGGCCTGGCGAATCCGCGACTGATCTGGTCGAAATGTCGGCGCAGTACCGCCGCCGCTTTTCACTCCCCGCTCTCTTCCATCTCCGCTTCGAAAGTCTCCTCCATCTCGTCCGCGACGCCGTCGTCGAGCGCGGAGCCGACCTCGCGCATCGTCTTGCGTATCTCCGAGTATGAGTCCGGTTCCGGCATCCCCTCCAACCGGTCGGCCGCGTCCTCCAACCTCTGGTCCTCGCTGCGAACGCGCGCGATGCGGCCGATCAGCCGCCGTGTGCGGCCGGAACCGCAACCGGGACAGCCTTCATCGTCCGGCTCGGCGGTCACGCCGATCAGGGCGGTGAACCGCCGCCCGCATGACTCGCAGATGTAATCGTAAACCGGCACGGCATTCAGTTTGGTTCAATCGGCACGAGATGCGCTCGCCGAACGGTTAGCGGTTCGGCGTATGAGCAGTCGCCCGGACCGTCTGTCGCTGTTCGGCCGCTGAAGCCGGAAATTACGGGCCCGCCTGACGGCAGGACACGGTGCGGGCGTGTCGAAGCGCAGTTCGTGGACGTCCCGTGGGCCATCCGGCTTATCGCGCTGGCGATGTGCGCGGTCATCCTGCAGCGCATGTTCGGCGCCCGGCGGGGGAAGACGTATTTCATCCGGCGCATCCCCGGAATCGACGCCATCGAGGAGTCCGTGGGCCGGGCGACCGAGATGGGCAGGCCGGTGCTCTTCAGTCCGGGCACGGCCGGTCTCGACAACATGCAGACGCTCGCCGGGCTGGCCGTGCTTGGCTGGATCGCCCGGCGCTGTGTGCGGATGATGGTACGAATTATCGTCCCGATCTTCGAGCCGGTCGTGCTGCCGGCCGCGGCCGACATCGTTCGCGACGCATATCGGGCGGAGGGCCGGGAAGAGGAGTTCGACCCGGACGACGTTCGATTTCTCTCGAAAGACCAGAACGCATACGCCGCGGGTGTCATAGGCATCTTGATCCGCGAAAAGGTGGCTGCGGGCTTCTATTTCGGGCCGTTCGGCTTCGAATCACTACTCATCGCCGAAACGGGCCGGCGAGTCGGCGCCATTCAGGTAGCCGCCACCGCCGATTTCTTCCAGATTCCGTTCTTCATATGCGCTTGCGACTACACGCTGATTGGCGAGGAGTTATACGCCGCGAGCGCATACCTCACACGCGAACCTGTTCAAGTGGGGACATTGGCCGGCCAGGACCTGGCGAAACTTATCCTTATTTTGCTCTTGGTATTAGGAGCGATCGGGGCCGCGCTCTGGCCGGGCGCGCTTAACCCGCTGGAGGGGCTGCTCGGACGGTGAAGCGATTCAGGCGCGCCCTCATCTGGACCTTCACTTTCGCCTTCGGGCTCATCTGGATTCTCGCATTCTTTCTGCCAAAGGAAATCGGCGGCGGCATTGACCGCCACGGAATGTATGCGCCCGACCTTTTCGGCAAGCGGCTGTATTACACGACAGGTTCACGCCCCGCCCCCGGCCCGCTTCGTGAGCACAACAGGGGGGGCTATCTGGTGATGATGGACCTGGACGCCACAGAACGCCGCGAGCGCATGTTCGGCCTCTCGCCCTTCCGGAACGACGACTATTACGGCGCAAAACGCCCCACCGTTTTTGAGACGGCGGACGGCTTCGCGGCGCTTTACCTGGGCGTCGGAAAGGACGGTCGCCGCCGGGTCTGCCTGGCCGAGAGCTCCGACGGTAACCGCTGGACTCCTCGGAAAGACGCCGTCTTCGAGCCGCCTTCAGACGTCGCGCCCACGGGACTGACTTCCTACACGGCGGCCGAGGCGGACGCAGGGTTCCTGCTTTTCTACATCGTGTCCGGCGGCGTAGTGCGCTCCGCCTTCAGCCCCGACCTGGAGAACTGGACCGACAACGGCGTGTTCCTGACGCTTCCCGAGCCTGAGTCCGTGCTGGGTTTCGCGCCTCTGCCGGACGGACGGGTCCTGATAGTGAGCCGGGTGGGCGCCCGGCCGCCGTTTGTTTCCATCGGCGTGCCGGCAGATGGTCAACTGACGGATCGCCGCTGGGCCGGCGGCTCGACCGAGGGCGTTCCCGGAGGAATTGCGATGGGAGAACCGCTCTTTACCGCGCCGTTTCTCCAAGAAATCGTGGACGTGCGTGTATCGGTGGACGGCGGAGTCTGGCGAGCGCTTGTTACGGGGGGGGCGGGAGAAACGGATGCCCGGCTGCGCACTGCCGTCTTTGAAGGACCTTCGCTCGAAGAGGTGAGGTTGGTCCCCAACTCTCAGCCTGACGGATCTGTGGTCGCGCTCGGAGGCGCGGCCTTTTCCACTCGCTTTGACGGCATCGCGGGCGCGGCTTCCAATTTCGTGCCGGTTGTGATGACGTTCGGCTTCGGCCTGGGCCTCATCAGCCTGCTGTACGTTCATGGCCGCCGGCTTGCGAAGGGGGGGGTCGGGCGGTTTTACCGCGGCGTGGTTTTGG
>JADFGT010000004.1:18391-63222 GCA_022567555.1 Armatimonadota bacterium
CTTTGACAGGGGTGTTGTTTGGGTGATGCTCCTTGTAATGGTGGTCGTGCAGTTCGGACACCGCATCTCGGGCGCTGAATCGGGTTTCTGGTGGCAGATGAACCAGTTGTTCTTCATGCGCCTCCAGTTCCCGCTCGGCGCGACCATGTTCGGCCTTCTGGCTGCTTATCTTGTGTCGGCCGCTTACCGCGCATTTCGAATCCGCACGTTCGACGCGGCTGTGCTTACGGCTATGGCGGCGCTCGTTGTGCTCACTCAGGTGCCGATGGGCCAGTTCGTTGGTTCGCTGATTTCGCCCGACGCCGTGCAGGTCGGCGCGGCCATAGACGCACAGGCGGCGCACGCCCGGAACTGGGCGTTGCTGATTGCGAACGACGCGGTGCAGCGCGCCGTCGGCTTCGGTGCGTTTGTCGGCGCAATCGCGATGGCGATGCGGGTCTGGCTTTCGCTGGATAAGACGAGTTTGGAGTAGGGGGTTTGTAGTTAATGCTTTGTTGTATGTCGTTTGCGCCTGGATGTGCGAAGACGTCGGAAGTGATGTTCGGACGGGGGCTGTCGGTTGTGCAGCGACGGCGGCATGGCTTGCAGTGGAGGCAGAATATCCCGTACGATGCCGTGGGACGATCAACCGCCTTCGAGGATGATCTCCGGCGGCGACACAGCGTTATCAGAGATTGAAACGAGCGCGGGCAGTTCCGCGGCGGCGTTCGATGCGGCGCTCTCCGTTTGGGCGTGAATCGTGAAAACCGGCCGGCCCGCGGACACGCGGTCGCCGATCTGCAAATGCACTTCCAGTCCGACCGCCGGATCGATCTCGTCCTCTTTCCTTCTCCGGCCTGCGCCGAGGCCGCGCGCCGTTTCTCCTATCGCGGCCGTTTGAAAGGACCCGACAAAGCCGTCTGCCGGCGACCCTACTTTCTTAATGACGGGTGCGCGCGGCAGGAGCGCGTCCGGTTCGTCCACGACGCGCGCGTCGCCGCCCTGCGCCGCGATCCATTCGCGCATCTTTTCGAGCGCGAGTCCTGAGTCAATCGCCCGTCCGACGTCGAACTCCGTCCCGGCCGCTTCCGCGGCTGCTTGCGCCAGCGCCCGCGTCACGCGGCCGAGCCTCCCCTTGCAGCCCGTTTTCAGCTCGTTGATCGCGGCGCGCACCTCGAGCGCGTTTCCGACGGCGGGCGCCAAGGGCTGGCTCATATCGGTGATGAGGGCCTTCATTCTTCGGCCGGCCCGTTCGCCTATGGCGACCATGGCGCTCGCCAACTCCCGGGCTCGCTCCGGGTCCGGCGTGAACGCTCCGCTCCCGCACTTCACATCCAGCACGATGACGTCCGCTCCGGCCGCCAACTTCTTGCTCATCACGCTCGCGGCTATGAGCGGCACGCTGTCCACGGTTTCGGTGGCATCGCGCAGGGCATACAGAATCTTGTCGGCGGGCGCAAGATTTGCGCTCTGTCCAGCGAGGGCGCAGCCGACTGAGCGCGCAATCTCCGTCATCTCTTCGGGCGAGAGGCCGGTGCGGAAGCCGGGTATGGCGCCAAGTTTGTCAAGCGTCCCGCCCGTGAAACCGAGCCCCCGCCCGGACATTTTCACCACGGTCAACCCGCAGGCCGCGAGCAGCGGCAACAGGATGATGCTGACGGAGTCTCCGACTCCCCCGGTGCTGTGCTTGTCCACCAAAGGCCGCGGCAGAGACCCCAAGTCGGGCTGCTCGCTGGATTCGGCCATCGCGAGCGTAAGTTCCGTAGTTTCGTCTTCGTCGAGGCCGTTGAGGAACGCGGCCGTCAGCCAAGCGGCCGCTTGATAGTCCGCAACGCGCCCGGCCACGAGTTCGCGCACAAACCATCTCAGGTCGCCCGGGCTGTGACGGCGACCGTCACGCTTCGCCGTTAGAAAGTGCTGAATCGTCACTTCGTTGGTCCGGTGTCTGCTCTCTGATCCGCCCAATCTGTGCAATACTGTACCGTTGCATCCGGGATCGAAGAGAGAAGGTCCCCTCGAGACGGAAATCGGAATGTCTGACGATCAACCTCGTCCCGTGGAACCGGGGTCCGAGGCCGGCGGAGAAGCCGCATTCTCTGCGGGGGCCGAGGAGAAGCCGAGTTCCACCCAAGTGGAGACCGGCGGAGCGACCTCCGCCGAGCGCGTCGGTGCGCCGGACCCTCACGCGGAGGCGCCGCCGCCCGCCGTCCACGTGCCGAGCGGGACTGAAGGTCCGGTTCCGCCCGCGGACGACGCCGAGGCCGCCACAGGCCCGAAACCGATCAAGCCGGCAGGTCCAGGAGCGTCCCAACAGGAGACGAGGCCGAAGAAAAAGGGGTCGGGGATGGACGACTCCGCCGAGTTCGAGGCGGCACTCAATGCGTTCTCGGGCGAGGTCACCGGGACGGCGTACGATTCGACATTCCGCCCGCTTTCAAAGGGCGAACTCCTCACGGCCACCGTTATTCAGGTGGACAAGGATAAGGCGTTTGTAGACCTCGGCACGAAGGCCGAGGGCGTGATCCCCCTGGACGAGTTGTCATCGGGGCTTGTGGAATCCGCGAGTGACGTTGTCAAGGTGGGCGACGAGATCAAGGTTGTTGTAATCGAAGCCCGAGGCCGTGAAGGTAACCCGATTGTCAGCAAGAAGCGGGCGGATTTCGAAGAGGCTTGGGACCGCATCCTTCGTGCCCATGAGCAGAAGGAGACGCTCCAAGCGCTGGTGACGGAGCGTGTAAGGGGCGGATTGGAGGTCGACGTAGGCGTCCGGGGCTTCGTGCCCGCTTCGCACGTCGGTTCCGGCCGGCTGCGGAATCTGGACCGGTTCGTCGGCCAGAGCCTGCATCTCAAGGTCATAGACGTGGACCGCGAGCGCAGAAAGGTGGTTCTCTCGAACCGGCTGGCCGAGCAAGGGCTTCGCGAGCAACGAAAGCGGGAGATCTTCGAGACGGCCAAGCCCGGCGACGTCCTGGAAGGCACCGTGCGGCGGCTTGTGGATTACGGAGCGTTCGTGGACCTCGGAGGAGTGGATGGGCTCCTACACGTAAGCGAACTGAGTTGGTCGCGCGTAGAGCATCCGAAAGAGGTGATCAGAGAGGGCGAACGCATCAAGGTGATGGTGCTCCGGCTGGACCCCGCGAAGGGCCGCATAAGCCTCGGCCGCCGGCAAGTGCTCCCTGACCCCTGGGTTGCAATTCGGGACAACTATTCGGTGGCCCAACGGCTGACCGTGCCCATCTCGCGATTGGTGCAAGCAGGCGCGTTCGTGAAGTTGCCGGAAGGGGCGGAAGCGTTTATCCCCGTGAGCGAGATGGCGCACCGGAGGATCGGCAAGCCGTCGGACGTTGTGAGTGCGGGTGACGAGGTAGAGGTGCAGATAATCGAACTCCGGCCGGACGAGCGCCGGATGGTGCTTTCTATGCGTGCGGTGCTGCCGTTCGAGGAGCGCGAGCCTCGGCAGGGTGAAGGGCGCCGGCGCCGAGGGCGTGAACGGACCCACGTGGGCGAGGCTGAAGTCGCGCGGGGCGCCACTATCGGAGAGCGCTTGGGTGCATTGAAAGGGCTGATCGCCGCAACGGAGGAAGAGGCGGAAGAATCAGCCGGCGAGCAGCCGCAGGAGCCGAAGGCCGAGGTGGAGGCGGAGAAATCAGAGAAGTCGGAAGAAAAGCCGGCGGATGACGCAGAGGGCGTCCCGGCCGAATCGAAAGGCGAAGAGTAGGTTCGGAGGCGGGAGCGGCGGAACGCCCGGCTGTCCCCTTGAAGAAACGATGCGTATCGCCGTGACCGGAGGCATCTGCGACGGCAAGAGCACGGTGCTCCGGATGCTTGCCCGCTTGGGACTGCCGGTTGTGGCCGCCGATTCTTTCGTCCGTGACCTATACGCGAACCCGACGTTTGTTGCAGGCCTCGGACGGGAGCTCGGCGGCCAAGCTGTTTCCGGCGGGCGCGTCAATCGCGCCTGGGTTCGCGAGCAAACGCTTCTCGAACCCCATTTCCGCCGGCGTTTGAACGCCCTCCTCCACGCTCCCGTTCTCAGGCTGCTTCTGGAGCGCATGGAACTGGAGGGAAGCGGTCCCTGCTTCGCCGAGGTGCCCCTCCTGATAGAGACCGCATGCCAAAACCGGTTCGACCGCGTATGGGTCGTGGATGCCGGGGCCAAAGAAAGGATGCGGAGACTGAAGGAGCGGTTGAGGGGCGACGAGGCGCAGGCCAGGGCCCTTCTGGCCACCCAACTGCCCACCGAGGCAAAACTGCCGTTTGCAGACCGGATTGTCCGAACCAACCGGCCGGTCGCTTCGGTCCTACTACTGGTGACTCGACTGGTTGCCGAGGTGCGTGGGCGGCAATGTGCCTGAACTATGGTGCTGTGCTATACTCGCGCAGCATTTCGAACCGGACCGTTCGGCCGGCACTCGGAAGTGAGAGGCTGCCCGGGTTGGCCCGATTGGCGCCCGTGGCAGGCCGCGACCAGACCGGAGGGACCTGGGAAGCCGGGTCGCCCCGCATGGTTGAGGCGGGAGGGGCCCGAGCCCCCGTTGCGAGGGCATCAGGTTGGTTGATGCCCAAGCCGCCGGCGTATCGGAAGTGATTGCCGAACGTCCGGTTTTCTGGAGAGAGGACTAAGAGACATCAGACAGAAGGAGGACCCGCAATAGTGACGAGGTTCAAAGACTCAGCGGTCGCCAGGCTCACTGGTAGGACGATTATCCTTGCCATGGTCTGGAACTTTTTGTTGTTCGCGTTGGCGCCGCCGAATGCATCGGCCCAGATCGCCAGCCGCAGGTCGCAATGGGCCGTGATTGATTTCATCAATAAGACAGAGCTTGGCGGAGCGGCCCTGGGCGGAACCGCCGCAGACGCGGTCGTCACCCATCTCATCGGCACCGGCGAGGTTGATCTGGTGAGCCGAGAGACTGTGGATCGCGCGTATCAGGAGATGGGGTTGACCCCGCCGGTGACCAATAAACTGAGCATTCTCCGGCTCGGTCAATTCCTTCAGGTGCGGACAGTCATTGTCGGTGAAGTCCAGAAGGCCCGGATCAACAGGGGCGGCAACGGTAAGTCCGCCGACGTGGTTCTCGTCGTTCGAGGAATTGACATGGCATCCGGCCTGCCCGTGATGGGCACGGCCATGCTCGGCCAGTCTTCCGAGCGCCCGGGCGACATCAGCGATGAGGCGCTTTTAAACGAGGCGATCGACTTTGCTGCCCAGAAGGCCGTGATGGAACTCAGGCGGCAGCAGATCGGCGTCGCAACAGTTCTGGCCACGCCCAGCAAGTTCGTGAAACTGAACATGGGCGACCGGCACGGCGTGAAGGTCGGCATGCGAATGGTCGTCACGCGGGGCCGCGAGCAGGTGGGGATCATACGCATCTCCAAGACCTCGCCGGACTGGGCGGAGGCCGTCGTGGTGGAGCGCATCAAGGGTGTGGCGCCGGGCGACCGCGCGCGGCCGATCTTTGACGAACTGCCGGAAGTCATTTTCACGGGCTCCCGCGGCGGCAAGACTCGCACGGTGCGGCGTGGGAATACGTCGCAGGCGATCATTGCCATCCTCGTGGTCGGTCTCCTGGCGTTGATCCTTGTGGATTCGGGCGGTGGCAATTCGCCGGGCAATTTGACGACTGAGGCAGGACTTGCGGAAGACGGCATTTCGCCGGTTGTCAGCGCCCGGTGGAAGCCCGGCATCTTCAACCAGGGAGCCTGGAACCGGTTTGAGTGGCATATCTGGCGTACCGACTATCAGCCGACGGCCGTCGAGGTGGTTGACGGATCGTTCACCCAAGTTTTGGACCGGGTGGGGGCGCGCACTCGAGTCTGGCGCAACCCAGCCTTGCTGCCGGGAGGAACGACCTGCACAGAGGACCCAGGCCCAGACCCCCCCTGGACGGCGCCTGGCATCGTTCCGGGCACGTCTTATATGTATCAGTTGTCCCTGATCTACCGGGTGAGCTCGCTGAGCCTGCCTGGCGCAGAAGGTGAAGAGGTGACAGACTGCTTCTTCACGTCCTCCCGCAAGACGGCAAGGGGCCAGGCGACGCCTGTGGAGCAGACTCCCTTAATTCTGCCGGTGAACGGCGCGACTGACGTAAACAACATCACCCAGTTCTCTTGGCAGGGGGTCCCCGGAGCGGACCTGTACCTGGTACAGCTTTCTACTACGCCGACGTTCTCGTCCCGCTCGGTAATCAAGAACGTGGTTACGGTGGAGACGGTGCTCGGCGGCTTGGTGTCCACCGACCCTGTTGACATTTCAGGAATCTTCCCCGGCGTCCTGCGCCTGTACTGGCGGGTCGGCGCCAGGAACAGCGGAGATGTGCCGGGTCCGGTCAAGGATGTGTCGGGCGAGCGATTCGTGTTCAGCAGGCCGTTCCAGTTCAATCGTGTCGTCGGACCGCCTCCGCCGCCCAGTGACTAATCAGTGGCCTACGCGTCGTTCCGCAAAAAGGCCACACGTTGAAAGGCAAGCAAGGAGAGAAGGAGATGAGAATGAGGTTGCTGAGATTCTTCGCGATAGCGATCGTCACGTGCGCGGGATTCGCAACGGCGGCTTTGGGCGATGAGACCGGCTTCCCACGCATGAAGGGCCAGTTTATCGTCAAGTTGGACGCCAGTACGACCATGGGCCAGGCGGAGGCGCTGGCGCAGGCCCATGGCATCCTTGTGAAGCGGGCCATGAGTACGCCCGGCCTCTTCCTTCTCGCCTTGCCGAACCCGGACCTGCCGGAGGAGCCGGTGGTCACCCAGGCGACGCTGGACGAACTGCGGCAGGACCCGCTTGTACGCGTGGCAATGCTGAACTACCTTGCCGAGGCATATCAGACACCGGACGACCCGCTCTTCGGCACAGGGACCGCTGAGCAGTGGAACCTGTTTCAGATCGGACTGCCGGGTGCCGACGGGGCATGGGCTGTAACTCTGGGCGAGCCGGACGTAATTGTGGCCGTTCTGGACACGGACTTTGACGCCAGTCCAGAACTGCCGATTGTCGTAGCCCACGAGGACTTCTTTGACGCGGCGGGCCAGATCCGACTCCTGCCTGGCTGGAACACATTCAACCAGAACCAGGACGTGACGCCGCCGTTCCCCGTAGGCTACTTCTCGCACGGTACGATGGTAGCGAGCGCGATCGTAGCGGGCACCAACAACGGCATAGGCATGGCGGGCGTCACCTGGGAGGGCGTGAAAGTGTTGCCGATCCGCATCATGAACGACCAAGGGGGCCTTGAGTTTGCCCTGATCTTCGACGGCCTCCAATTCGTCATTAACTGGAACAACGACCCGGCCAATACGCCGATCGTGGCGATCAACATGAGTTATGGGGGGGGGGGCTCCATCCGATCGAAGACGAGCTGCTCCAGGTAATCGCCAACCAGGGAACGTGGCCGATCGCGGCCGCCGGAAATAGCCGGCCGTTCTTCCCCGCGGGCTATCCCGCCAGTTTGCCGCAGGTGGTTTCTATCGGGGCCACGCGCTACGTTTCGCCCGCGCTCGAAAAAGGGTTTTTCACGAGCTATAGCAGTTTCGGCCTGCCGGACCGGTCCCGCAAGGTTGACCTGGCGGCCCCGTCCGCTGACTCAACAGCGCCCGTCGTTTCGATCAACTATGGGGGCGGCTACACGGGCGGCGGCGGCACGTCCTATGCCTGTCCCACGGCGGTCGGAGCGTTCGCGCTCGCCGCGTCCGCCGGCATAGTGCGCTCCGAGATCCTCGACGCCTTCAAGGAGACGGCCGTCGTGAAGCCCGGCGACCCGGTGCCGAACGTGGATACCGGTTGGGGCGAAATTGATGTGGCGGCCGCCGTGGCAGCCGCTTCTGCGGGTATCAGGGGGATTGAGCCGGAGGAGGGGGCAGAGTTCCAGTATGAGACAGTTCGTTTCAAGTTCCGCCTGATTGATATCCGAACGGACAGCCCCGCGCCGGTGGTCACCATTGAGAGAACCGACGGCGGTTTCACTGCAGTTGTCCCCCCCGCCAACTATACGCTTCTTCCGGACCCGGCTAATCCGAGAATCTCTTGGATCGAAGGCGAGGTCCGCTTAGTTGACGGGTCGGGAGGCGCCGAGGGCGGGTGGCGGATCAAGGTGGAGGGCACCGAGGTGCTCCCGGAGGTCACGGTCTATTCGGACGAGCAGACCGTCGAGGTCGAGTATTTCGTCATCGCGGCTGGGCTGAACATGATCACGATCCCATATAGCCTCGCAGGCTCTTCCTCGCCGCCGGGCGGACGCAAACCGGAGAGTTTCTTCGATCCGGGCTTCACGATGTTCCGGTATGTGCCGGCGGTTGACCCGATGGGCAACCCGATCGGAAGTTACGCGCAGTACAGCGCGGCCGGTCCCAACACGCAAGATGCCGGATTCACTCCGAATTCCGCCGAAATAATCAAGCGGACCCAGGTCGGCGGCACGCCGATTGACACACCTCAACAGGGGCCGTGGGGCGTAGGCTGGTGGCTGAACTCCGTGAGTGACTCCAGGATGGACCTCGAACTGGGTCCGGAAGAGGGCGTGAAGTATTACAGAATCAAACTGGAGCCGGGCTGGAACCAGTTCGGAAACCCATACGAGTTCTTCGTGGACTGGAACACCGCGATGATCGTCGAGATTCCAACACTGCGGATTCTGACGATTGACGAAGCGGTGGCTGCCCATATTCTTCTGGCGCAAGTGTTCCGATACGAACTGCTGCTCGGCGGAGCGAAGGCGTATACGTGGCGGAGCCCGCCCGACGGCCAACTGTATCCGTTCGAGTCGCACTGGGTCTTTACTTTCCAGGAGTGCTGGCTCCAACTTACTCCGATCCCGGCGCAGTTTCGCAGCCGCGGCCCCGCAGACCCGAGGGTGCGGGGCGACGGCTGGCTCATGCAGCTTACGGCCTCCTCAGGGGAAGCGCAAGATCCGGCGAACTATTTCGGCGTAACGATGGACCTCAATGAGTCGTTTGATCTGGTGGCGGACCCGCCGGCTTCGCCGGGCGGCATCTCCCTTTGGTTCAACAGGGAGGGTGAGATGCCCCCGCTGGCACAGGACCTGAGGGCGCTGTCCTCCGGGCGCGAGACCTGGAGTTTCACCGTCAGGCCGAACCAGCCGAACGCCGATGTGATAATCCGCTGGAACGACGTTGTGACGCCGACGAGAAGAATGCGGATGACCCTGAGGGACGAGGCCACTGCGCGCGTGCTGACGATGCGCACGAACGGAACGTATACCTTCCGCTCCAGTGAGAACATGACGCCGCGCACATTCACCATCACGGTGCAGCCCGAAGCCGTAGGCAGGCTGGTGATCGGCGCGGTGCGCGTGGCCGGAAACAGCCGGGGAGGAGGCGGGTACTCAATCCAGTACAGCCTGAACGTGGCCGCCGACGTCTCCATTCGCATCCTAAGGACCGACGGCCGCCTCGTGGCCGACCTGGAGTCGGCGAGCCGCTCCGCGGGATCGAACGCGGTTGTGTGGGACGGCCGTGACGAGCGCGGCGTGTCTGTTGCGCCCGGTGTTTACATGGTCCAGATAACGGCTGAAACGGCCGAGGGCGAGCGGGCGAGAACGACCACGCCGATCACCGTGATTCGCTAAGTGAGGAGAATAGAACGATGAGAATCGAAGCGCGAAATTGCATGAAACTGACCGCCGCTGCAGCATGTGTCATGGGGCTGGCCGCGACGGCCGCGGCGCAGCCGTGGTGGGACAAATGCTTCGACCCGATGAACACCGCGCCGCTGTCCCCGGACTGGGCTGTGGCGACGGTAGGCAACTCGATGATGGTCGTTGGGATCGGCTTCAGCGGGACGGCCACTTGGGGTCCGAACAGCCCGTGCGGAGCGCCGCCCGGAAACACTGCCCAGCCGGTAATTGGCTACATCATGCTGCGGATGGGCTCCACCGGAAGCATGCACAGCCCTGATGACACTTTGTGTGCCATCACCACCGGCGCCCCGTTCGCGGGCAACAACTGGAGTTACGCGACGATACGCGTCGTTGCAGGCGACGGGTCCGTGGACGACTCAAAGTTTGGCGACGGCGGCTGGAATCTGTTTATCGGACCGCAAGCCTCGTTCCGAAGGATCCTCGCCATGCAGGAAGTTGCAGGCGGTGTGGAGGCTCAGTTGGTCGTACGTAGTGTCGGCGCATCCATTCGGTTTGAGTGGACGCTCACGAACACCAACGAAGACCAGGTTCAGGTCGGTCTGCGTCACACTTCTTGGCTGGGCATGCTGAACAACAGCCGGGGGTTCTCCGGCTTCGGAGAGAACAACTACACATTGATGCCCTCGGGCCGCCCGCTGCGAATACATACAAACTTCGTACGGTCGGAGGACCCGGTCAACTTCCCGGATCGTGTGGAATTCCTTTTCCGGCAGTCGGATCCATATCCGAGTTTGAGGGTGCTCACCGAGCCGGACCCTTTGCACCCGGACCAGGAGCGCGCCGACCGTCTTGTTATCGGCGACTGGTTATTCGTCGCAAGCCCGCTCTGGGAATCCGTGATACTGCCCGACGCGGCCACATTCGACACGACGTTTGCTCTCTTCTTCGAGCCGGTGCAGGTCGCACCCGGCCAGTCCCGAACGATTGTCTACTACCTGGAACCCGCGTGGGCGAACAACGACGTGGACTTGGGCACGGACGGCGCGTTCGCCCTCACGTCCGAGGACCCGCAACTGATCACTTTCGACCCGAAGGGACTGAACCAACTGGATCCAAACCCGTTCTTCATCACCGCTTGGGTGGACAATCAGTACGGCCAATTCGGCACATCGCAGGAACTGACGATGCGCAACGTGGAATTGTCGCTCGCTCTGCCGCAGGGCTTGGACTTTGCGCCGGGCGAGTCGGCCACGAAGAGCATCGCCGAGATCCCCCCGACGGGCGTACGAAGCGTGCAGTGGCAGGTCGTGGCCAACGGGTTGGAGACCGGAGACCTCCGATATAGGGTGACTTGCTCCGCCGGGCAGCCCGGTGTCAGCAAGGCGCTGAGCGATAATGTGATGGTGGCGGCGACGCCGGTCAAGGACTTTTTCGTCGGCCCGCAATTGATCGGCTTCCCGTGGCAGTTCACCAGCACGACGCTTACCGACATTCTGGGGCTGGGTTCGCCGGCCGACTTCGTTGCGTTCAACTGGGACGTAACAGCCCAGAGTTACGCAGCCGCGATCGAGGCCGAGCGCGGCCGTGGGCAGTGGATCGTTGCCACCAGCGACTTCCCGGCGCACGTCCTGAACGGCGCTTCCTCGTTCGGTGACGAGGTGCCCGGCGAGTTCCACTTCATCCTCCGCCGAGGCTGGAACCTGATCTCCAACCCGTATCCGTATCCGGTCCAGCTGATTCATATGCTCGGAATGAGTGCGCGCGACCCGACCAATGTGTTCACATGGATTGAGTTGACGCAACTTGGGTGGATTCGCAGTGTGCTCTTCAGTTACAACACGATCATCGGGAGTTACGAGTTCTCGTCGGACCCGCAACAATTGCTCCTCCCGGGAGTTGGCTACTGGATCTACGTGAACAGTCCGGACAACATTCGACTGATCTGGCCGCCTGTATACGCACCGAATCTGCCCGGGTCGCCCCGGTCTGAACAGAACCCGTGGTCGGGACAGGACAACCAGTGGCGATTGCAGTTGGTGGCGCGCGGCGAGGGCCAGGGCGATCTCAGCAACTACATAGGGGTCGCGCCCACCAGAGGCGAGGCCGAAACGCTCTCCGTTCCTGAGCCTCCGGTTGTGCCCGACTCTAAGTTCCGGCTGGCGTTCGTGAAGAACAACCCGGCCGGCGAAGAGATGCGCTGGGCGCAAGACATCCGCGTAAGCGGCGGGCGTCACACTTTCGACATGGAGTTCGTGGCGTATGAGGCGGGAACCTACTCGATCTCCTGGCCTAACATAAGGCAGCTGCCGAGGAACACACGCGTGAGGATCATGGACCTGCAGAGCGGCCAGTCGCGAGACCTGCGCATGAACTCGGCGTACACATTCACGATGGACGCAGCCGGCGTGCGCAAGTTCGAGGTGTCGATCGAGGCCGGCGCGGTCTCAAGGCCGGTAATCGGCAGCGTGCTCATCTCGTCGTCCACGCGCGACAGAACCGGACCGGTCACGATCCAATACGCGCTCTCGGCCGGCGCCGAGGTTTCGGTCCGGATTCTAAACACGGCAGGCCGTGAGGTGTACACCATCACTCGCGGCCGGTCTGAGAACGCCGGTGTGAACACGGTCAGTTGGTCGAAGCGCACGAACTCCGGCCGAGCGGTTGCGCCCGGCAACTACATTGTCGAGATCATTGCCGAGACGCCGGAAGGTGAGCGGGTCCGCGTCACTCGGCCCGTCATCGTGGTCCGCTAACGCCGTCGCAACAGGAGAAGCCGTTGACAGGACGCTTGCTCCACATTCGGCTCAGAGGCCCGGGCCGGAGCCTCATGGCTCTGGCCCTGGTCGTTTGTACCGCGGCCGCATTCGCGCAGCCGCAGGCAGAACCTCGTTCTCTGCTGATGTTCCAGTTCGGTCTGGGCGACAACGCGTTCTCGCCTGAGGGTTACAAGACCGACGCCGAAATGACCCGGCTTTTCCGGCAAGCGCTTGCTAATGACAAACGGTTTCGCGTGAGCCTCTTCTCTCGGTCGCATCCGGCGGTCAAGCGTGCGCTCGCCGAGGGCTCGATCTCTGCGGGTGTGCTGTGGCCCCCGTTCACGGGAAAGAGCCGGGGCCGATATACAGCGCTCTCGCTCAGCGCGTTGATGCGGGCGGACCTGGCTGTGGCGGGCGTCGTCGAGTCCATTCAGTTCGATGGAGAGAAGAAGCAGAGCCGTCTGGTCGCTTCCATTCTTATCTTCGACGTAAAGTCTCGGAAATTGCTCGGTAATGTAGTGCTGTCCGCCGTGGGGTCGGGAGAAACCGAAGCGGCCGCCGCGACTGCCGCGGTAGCGAAGTACATCGAAATTGTGGTGCCCCAAGTTATCGCGGTGTTGACTGCGCGGCCGAAGGAGAAGGAGCCGCCGGCGGGCGGCAGATACCGATGAAGCGCTGGGCAGGCGCACTCACTCTATTGCTCACAGTGGGTTGGGCGACGCCGGCCTGGGCCGTGGGCTCTATACGTCTCGCGGCCTATCCTGCGATCTCGGTCGCCGACGGGCGAAGCACAATCACCATCACCGCGGAGGTCCGGACAAGCAGCGGGTCGAAGGCGGCGGACGGCACCGTCGTTCGATTCAGCACAAACCTGGGGACTTTTCGGGAAGTGGACGTCAGCACCATTGCAGGTGTCGCCCGTGCGGTTCTCGTGGCGCCGAGCATTCCCGGAGTCGCCAAAGTATCGGTCAGTGTGCCCGGAGTCGCAACGAGTACGCTGGATATCGAGTTTGTGAAGGACCGTTCGGTGCTGGCCTCTGCCAGGCAGCATCTGGAAATTGTCGGTCCCGAATACTTGGCCTATCACCCGGACCTGCGGCTTGTCTCCGCGACGGGCAGCGACCGGGGCGCATGGGTGAAGTATCGGGACATCCGCATTGAGTCCGACGACATGCAGGTTAACCTCTCGACGCTTTGGGTCGTAGCCATAAACGCGAAACTTACCGTCGGTGACAAGAGCCTGGAATGCCCGCGCCTGAAGTACAGTCTGAACCGCAGGCAGGGAACTGCGATTACGACCGCGGACGGCCGCCCGGGGTTTTACGGCCTAACGGCCGCCGAGCCCGGCGAGGTCGGGCGCAAGATGGCCGAGAACGAGTTCGAGTTCGAAGACGTCGGCCTCGCCTCGACAAGCGTGCACGGCGATCGCATCATCGCTTTCCCGAACCGGGAGATTCAGTTCCACCGCGCCCGGCTTTACGTCGGCGACGTAAAGGTGATGAGTATGCCGCTCTACTCGATGCGGGCGAACACGGAGCCCGGCTCGCTCGGCGACAACGTGGTTAGTTACGCAAACGGCGGCTTGGTGATTGACTATCCGTATTATGTGAAACTCTCGCCCAGCCAAACAAGCGTATTTCGCCTCAGGTCCGGCCAGAGCTACGGCCGGGGAGCAACCGCAAGCGGCGGCGTCTTCCTGGATTGGGAAAACAAGTATTCGCGCGGCGACAGCATCGACGGATCGGTGGTTCTCGCCGGCATCGGCCGTAAAGACATGGGCCTCAGTTGGCGTCACACACAACGGTTCGACAGCCGAACCACGATGCACGCATTCCTCGATTTTCCCAGTTTCCGCACGATGTACGGCGCCCTGAACGCATCGCGCGGTTTCGACGGGTTCAGCGTGAATCTGACGGGCAGCAGCATGCGGTCGCTGCGCGGCAACACTTTCGAGAGCCAACGCCTGGACCTTTCGGCGGAAACTAACATGAAGCGATTGGGAAACCTGCCGCTGAACTATACCGTCGGGGTAACGGCTAACACATCGAGGGCTGTCTTGGGGACGACGCGCACGAGCCAAGAGGGATTCGGCCTGCGCAGCCGCTTGGTGCTTCTGCCCCAGCCGCTATGGGAGGGCGCAAACCTGAGTGGAGCAGTGACCGTGTCTAAGTTGTGGGGGACGAACACCGGTTCCGGCCCCGGGATCCTCGGCACACTGACCGTGGCGACTCCGTTCGGCCGCAACGGTTCTTTCCGCTTTTCTTATGACTACGCGCAGGATCCGTTCACCTCGTCGCTGACCGGCAAGCATCGGGTCAACGCAGAACTGTATTTTGACGCGGGCGACGTATCGCTGAGCCTCTTCGGCGCGAAGGGTCTGGACCTGGACAGCACGACATTCTACGCGGACGGATACCTGAACGTGAGCGGCCTCTGGCGGATCGGCACTCTCATCTCCTACGACCGGTTCATCGGCAGCACGGTCACCGACGAGACGATGATTCTCGGCTACCTTGTCGGAATGCGCGAGATCAGGCTCACCTACTCCAGAAGCACAGGCCGCTTCGGCTTTGAACTTGTGAATGCTCCTTTCCGTTAGCGTCCTGGCCGCCGGCTCGGTTGCCGGCGGGTTCGGCCAGTTCGCATTCACACACCAACACGTCCTCGCCACCTTTGAGGTCGGTCCGGCAGCGTTCCGGGCCAACGCGCCTTCGGCAGTAGAGATTCGATTTGGGCCGGAGCGCACGGGATTCAACGCGCGGCGCCTCACGCGCTACATGAAGACACTGAGCATGCGCCCGGAGCCGCGCGCTCCGCTGCGCATAGCGTTTGAAACGACCTCGTTGGGATTCTCGCTCGAGTTCCGGGACGGTCTGCGTTTTGAGGCAAGCGGCATCGTGCCGCCCTTCATCACGTGGGCTGAAGGAAGCGTGGGCCCGGGCGTGCCCTCCGCGCCCAGCCGGTGGGCATTGCTGTCTTGGCCGACGCCGCATCCGCCGATCCTACTTGTCTTCCCGACGAGGCCGGCGAGCCTGATCGCGCGAAGGACCGAACGAGGGTTCGTTCTGGAGGCTCAAGAGGGCTATTCGGGTTGGGTGCGAGTGCGCGCGCCGTTCGGGATGACGGAGATTGCCGCGACGAGCGCGTCCGAGCTCGGACGCCTCGTGGAGAGAATAACCCCGCACTTGGAGCGTCTCACGGCGCCAGCGCCGAAACTCGTTGGGTTCTCGGTTGAGGAGGATTCGAACGGGCTGACGGCAGTGTGGCGTTTCGACCGGCCGGGGGCGCTGGTGCCCGCCCCGCTGATAGCCCGGCGCCGCTCCGGCAACGTGAAACTGCTTTCGGGCTTGCGCCGCGCCGGTGCGAGCGAGTCCGGCGACCTGTGGGAGTGCGAAGGGACCGAGTTGAACGTTCGGTTTCTGGCGCGGAGGTTGCCGCCCGGCGCTGCGGTTGTCCGTCCTCCGTCGTCTCCTCCTGCGCTGCCCGCCACGGTCTCGCACATTGACGCGGAATCGGTCGCGGACGCGGCGATGCTGCGGCTCTCAGGGCTCGCCGACGAACTTCTGACCAACAGCCTGGCCACGGCCGTTCAGGCCTTCGGAGAGGAGCGCAGGCGAGACCGGGAGCCGGTGACCGGCAGTCCCATCATGTTCGATCGTTCGGGCAGGGGCTCGCGTCTGGCGGCTGCGCACGCTCTGGCGGTCGCTGCTGCGCTCGGGGAGCCGGTATCTTCCCAGGACGGCCTCTTGGGGAGCATTGACTGGGTGACCTGGCTTCCGGCGGGTCAAGATGAGAGAGAGCGTCTCGAAGCGGCGGCGATTCTGGCCGTGGCCGCCGCGCTCAGCAATTCTCCGGAAGACCGCGTGCTGGGGGCGATGGCTGAGACTGCGGTTGCGGCCTCCGGCGGGCCTCTTCTGCATCCGTTCCACATCTTGCGGGCTTGGATCTATCCTCACCCGTCGCGCCTGTCGCTTCGGCCGCCGGGTTGGTGGACGGCGCTTCAGTCGCCGGTTCGGACCCTTAGTGCGGGAGTGAAGGCGAGGGCCGAAGGCAACAGCGTCCTGATCGAAGGGCTGGCTCTTAACACAGATCCAATCGAGGTCCGGTTTCGCAGCGATGCCCCTCTGGCAGCGGCGGACAGCCTTAACCTAAGCGACGTACAGATTCGGGAGGACGCCGGTGAGTTCCGTTTCTTGCTGCGGCCTGACAGGCCGGGCGTTTGGCGGCTTAGACTGTCCCGGCCGTCTTCCTCGGCGCCCATTCCGATGGGGGCCCCAGGTCCTGGTTATAGTGAAGCCCCACGTTGAACGTGCGCTCCCTCGCGGCCTTAACGATGAGGCGTCCGCACTCCAATAGGTTGGCCGCTTCGGCGCCGCGAACGTAAAACGCGTCGGTGGGTTTCACCGTTTCGATCATCTCTTGGATCTCCTCGTCCGCGTGGCGCAGCGCGCGGTGGCGGCGCACGATGCCGACCTTTTCCCACATGATGCGCCGGAGGCGGCGCACGACGCCCTCGCGGTCAATCGGGCCCACGACGGGAACCTTCGACACGGCCGGTTCGCCGGGTTCGATGCTGCCGGGGTTCGCCGAGGCGTGCTCGGACGCCGACCAGGCGAAACCGAGCGCCTCAAGCAGGCTGTTGCTGGCCAGGCGGTTCGCTCCGTGCACGCCCGTATTTGCGACCTCGCCGGCCGCGTAAAGACCTGCGATCGAAGTGCGGCCGTGCAAGTCGGTCGTGACGCCGCCGCATTGGTAGTGCGCGGCCGGCACGACTGGGATCGGTTCGCGGATGATGTCTATGCCCAGCTCGGCCAGCGTTCCCAAAATCATCGGGAACTTGCGCTTCACATGCTCGGCGGGCAAGTGAGTCATGTCCAAGTGGACGAACGGGACGCCCTCCCTGAGAGTCTCGGCGTGAATTGCACGTGCAACCACGTCGCGCGGAGCCAGTTCGCCGCGCTGGTCATAGTCATACATGAAGCGACGGCCGTGAATGGTGCGTAGGATGGCGCCCTCGCCGCGCACGGCCTCGGTGATAAGGAAACTCCGTAAGCGGCGGTGATAGAGCGTTGTGGGATGGAACTGGATGAACTCCATGTTCTCGATGCTCGCCCCCGCCGAGGAGGCCAACCCAACACCGTCGCCTGTGGCGATGGGCGGGTTGGTTGTGAACCGATAGGCTCGGCAGCAACTTCCCGCCGCGAGCAGCGTGGCGCGGCTTCGCACTTCAATGGCCGCTGCCTCTTTTGGGCGCATGACGGCGCCGGTGCACCTGCCGTCGCGCAGGCAAAGCGCCTCGCAGAACGCGTATTCCCATGTCGTGATGCGAGGCTGCGCGCGCACGGCTGCGGCGAGGGCGCGCTCGATCTCCATGCCGGATTGGTCGGAGCGATGGACTATCCGGCTGCGGCTGTGGCCAGCCTCGCGGCCGAGGCTCAGTCCCGCCAGGCTCCGCTCGCCGGGCGGGTCAAACTGTGCGCCGACGCCGATTAGCCACTCCATCCTCAGGCGCGCGTTCTGCATCAAGAAGCGCACCGCCTCGGGATCGCAGAGCCCCCCTCCCGCCTCGATCGTGTCCTCTTCGTGGAGGGACCAGGAGTCATCCTCGCCCACGGCCACCGCGATGCCGCCCTGGGCTTGAGCAGTGTTCGTGTCCGACAGTTCAGACTTCGTGACCACGAGCACGCTACCGTGCTCAGCGCACCGCAGGGCGAAGGTGAGTCCGGCGATTCCGCTGCCGATGACCAAGAAGTCGCAGTCGTGGGTCCTTATTGCCCTACTCCTCGATGTAATGCGCCAAGACCGCGAACTCCTGGGTGAACACGATGTCGCGGACCATGCAGTTCTCAGGCACCCGGACGTGCGCGGGCGTGAAGTTGAGTATCCATCGCGCGCCGCCTTTGATCGCGGCGTCGGAAGCCTTTTGGGCCTCTGAGCCGGGCACCGTTAGAACGGCGATCTTGAGATTAAGTTCCCTCATCCGGTTCGGAATACCGTCGGCGTCTTCGATCTCTATGCCGTTCACGCGACGCCCGATCTTCTTCTTGTCAGTATCGAATAGGGCGGTCAGTTCGAAACTGTAGTCGTTCAGGCCGGGATAGGCTGCCAGGGCCTGGCCGAGACGGCCCGCGCCGATGAGGGCGAAGCGCTGCGTTCGGTCCAGGTGGAGGATGGTGGCGATTCGGGCCCTCAGTTTGGCGACTTCATAGCCGACGCCGGGCTTGCCCATCTCGCCGAAGTGGCTGAGGTCTTTTCGGAACTGGGCGGCGGAGATGCCGCACTCCGCCTCGATCTGGGCGCTGTTCAGGTTGTGGACCCCACGAACCTGGGCCTCGCCGAGAATCTTGTAATAGGTGGCGAGGCGCGTTAGGGTAGGGATCGGGACTCTGCTGTCATCCGCCATATTGGGGAACCGGTTGGCGGATTCTACCCGCGCGGGGTTCGGGCCGGGCCGCCTGGCGGTGCGCCTCGGACGCTCTCACGCGGGGGGAGAGGGAGCCGGGGGAGACGGAGCGGTGGGGAGAGGGAGCCTGGAACTCCCTCCTCGTTTCGCGAAGCGAAAGGGGGAGGGCTGGGGAGAGGCGTTGCCGTTTCGAGTTCGAGGCCCCCGGCAGGCTGCTCGTACTCCCCGTCTCCAGGGCTGACAGGGCAAGGTCGCAGGAAGACTGGCGTTCGGGGCGGCCTGGTCTCGGTCGCGAGGGAGGTGAGGTAGAATTTTTGCCGCACGGGCGGTTAGCTCAGTTGGCAGAGCACTACAATGACACTGTAGGGGTCGCTGGTTCAAGTCCAGTACCGCCCACCAGTGAACCCCAATTTGAACCTAAAACGGCCGGTTTTCCACACTTCGCGGAACCGCAAAGGAGAACCGAAAGTGAAACTTGGCCGCTTATGTACCGCAATTCCGGAGGCTGTCAGCCTCCCCGACGCAAGCACCGCCTACCTGATCTCCCAGGATGCCGCAGGCTGCACGAAAGCGACGCTGGAAACGACCCGCTACGCCTTCCTCAGCCTCTCGCGGTTCCTGGAGTCCATAGGCGTAGACGACCTGCGAAACTTCGGACCTAACGAGGTCCGCCAATACATCCTTCACGCAAGGGGAAAGGGTCTCGCGGACCGGACCGTCCAAGGCTATCTGTTCCGCCTGAAAGCCTTCACTAATTGGTGCGTACGAGAGGACTACCTGCCGTCCAATCCGTTCGACAATGTACGAATGCCGAAGGTAGAGAGGAAGATCATAGCGGCGTTCACACCCGCCGAGATCAAGAAACTGCTCTCAGGCACCAGCCGCAAGGACCCACTCTCGATACGGAACCGCGCGCTGGTGCTCGACCTATTGGACACAGGCCTCAGAGCGTCGGAACTCATCTCCCTTCGCGTCGGAGACGTGGACCTGTCAACCGGCATGGTCACGGTCACAGGCAAGGGTAGAAAGCAGAGGCAGGTCAGGCTCGGCGCTCAGGCGCGAAAGGCGCTCCTGCGGTACCTGAGGATTCGTGGGGGTGAGGAAGGCGAACCCCTATGGATCGGTGTCCGAGGTCCCCTAACGACCGACGGTTTGCACGAGGTCCTGACGAAACTCGGCAAGAGGGTCGGCGTATCCCCGTGCAACCCGCACAAGTTCCGCCGGACCTTCGCTCTGAACTGTCTCCGAAACGGCATGGACCCGTTCAGTCTGCAAATCCTGATGGGTCACTCGGATATGCAGATTCTGAGGCAGTACCTGGCGCAGACCCAGGCCGACATTCAGAGAGCGCACGAGAAGCACTCGCCGGTAGATCGGATGTTTGACCGGCGGAACGCCTGATCGGATGGTTGCACGCGGAGCCGCAGGGGACCACGTGCCGGCTCGGCGCGAGGGGAGGTTCTCGATCACTCTTGATCGTGAACAACACCCGTTCCGGATCACCCGAGTGAGCAGGCAGAGTCTCGACTGGAGACAAGCAGGAGAACCGGGACCGGAAGTCGAAGGGAGCCATCTGGACTGATTGAATGACCGGTCCGCAAGAGGGGAATATAGAATATCATGGCAATTCAACTTGTATCGAAGGAGCGGTTATTGAAAGGTTTGGCGAAGGTAGGACTCGCCATGCTCGCTGCCCCGTTCCTGCAAGGCGGATGCTTCTCTGGAGGGGACGGAGCGGGTGTGACGAATATCTGGTTCCAGTCGAACCGCGACGGTGACTATGAGATATACCGTATGGACGCCAACGGTTCGAACGTTACGCAACTGACCGCCAACAGCGTTTTTGACATAGACCCCGCCGTGAGCCCCGGTGGGTCGAAGATTGCTTTCGTCAGGGACGTTCCGACTGGCGGTGCCTCTCCCTCCGGTGGTCCTACTTTGGAGGACGGCACTTATAGTCCGGATGGAAAGGTCACTGAAATCTTCATAATGGACGCGAACGGCACCAACGTGACGCAACTGACCAGCAACGGAGTGTTTAATGGACAGCCGTCGTTCAGCCCGAATGCCCAGGAGATTGTGTGGAATAGGAGTAGCGAGATCTGGAAGATGGATGCGGACGGGTCGAACCCGACTCAATTGACGAGTGGGTTCTCTGACCACGATCCGTCGTACAGTCCAGACGGAAGCAAGATCGCCTTCGTGAGGAACAGTGACATCTACGTGATGGACGCCGACGGCAACAACGTCACCCAGTTGACCAATACAGATAACAACGATCATCCCTCTTGGTCACCGAGCGGAACCAAGATCGTGTTCGAGCGCAATCTTGGCAACAATGAGATCTACGTCATGAACGCCAACGGAAGCAACAAGACTCAAATCACCAGCAATGGTGACAATAACTTCGATCCTGTCTACACACCGGATGGGAGAATGATAGTCTGGGAGAGGATCGCGCCAGGCGACGATAACGACATCTGGATCATGCGAGCCGACGGGAGCAATCCGATGAACTTGACCAATGACGCGAGCAACAGGGACGAGTATCCGGCGGTGAGAGGTTTGCCGTAGCGTCCTGACTCGCACTCAGGCACGCTTCCTACAAGGGGTTCCCCGAAGTCGGGTAACCCTTTTCCATCGGTGCGGGACCCGAAAACAGAGACGAAGTCAGCCTGTAGGGTGCCGATCCGTCCTGTCCCCGCTCCATAGAGGAGGTTTCCAGGCGAAGGGGTAGAATGTACTCCTGATTACGTTGGCGGCAGGGTTAGGCTCCTGCCTGGTCCTGTGCCTACGAATGGAGGCAAAGCATGACCGCACTCTGTATGGCAGCAGCACTCTCGGCCATTTCTGCTACCCACGGTGGAGGGGTTTGGGAAGGCGGAAACCTGACGAGGATTGCGTTCGCAGGCAACGGTGGGATATGGACTATGAGGCTTGACACGACCGGGAGAACGCAAGTGACTTTCGGTCCTGACGCCAACCCTTCCTTCAACTCTGACGGCACCAGGATTGCGTTCACGACTTGGGATCCTAACACCCGCACAATCGATATTTACGCAATGAATGCGGATGGTACCGATCAGATAAGGCTTACGAACATGGGAGACGCCGATGACCCCGAATGGAGTCCCGACGGTTCAAGAATTGCGTTTTTCCATGGCAGCGGCGGTACGGCTTCCTTTGATATCTATACGATGAACCCGACTGGTGGCAACGTCACCAGGATTACGAGATTCGACCGAGCGGAGATTGAGCCAAGTTGGAGTGGCGACTCTAACCGAATCGCATTCACTCACGACGGTGACATATATGTAATCAATGCTGACGGTACAGGTGAGACTCGCCTTACATCCGACCCAAGCAATGACCGCGAGCCCGCATTCTCCCCTGACGGAACCCTAATTTCCTTCTCCTCAGATCGTTCTGGCACCACTCAAATATGGATTATGAACTCTGATGGTAGCAATCAGCACAGGCTGACTTTCGGACCCATCGGACACCAATCTACCTTCACCCGCGACGGCGAGAAGATTATCTTCCAAGGGGACGGCTCCAACTTACACATGATGAACGTTGACGGCTCCGAACTCACGAGAATGACTTTCGGCGAGGGTGAGTCAGAACCGGACGTAGGACCGGTCGCCGCAGAGATTCTCGTGGATTCGCTTGCAGTTCTACGCGGTCTGGTGATCGCCGGTGGCCTTCAAGAGATACTCGTGAGTGATGACATGTATCTGTTCGTCAGACCGTGGTTTGTATTGACCACACAGGAATCCCCGGTGCAGGTTCGGGTGGAAGGTGTGTCCCCGTTCGAGAACATCACTGACCTGAGATTCGTCCTGGAGGCCGGGATTTCCATTCCGAACATCGGACAGAGCATTGACCTGTTCAACTTCCAAACGAATCAGTGGGAACAGATGGACACACGTCCCGGCACTCTCGGCGATTCGGTAGTAGAGGTCACGGTATCTCTGGACCCCAGCCGTTTCGTGCAGCCGGGGACCGGTACCGTAAGAGCGCTTCTCCGCTGGAAGGAGTCCGGACCGATTCTGATTTACCCCTGGCACGCGCGAATTGACCAGGCCATCTGGTACGTTCTGAGGTAGGCGCTCTCGTTTCGGTTCGGTGGCGGCACGGGTGTTCCGAAGGGTTGGCTCCGATTCGAGACTGACTGACCCACGTGAGCCGTACCTGTGATATACTGAAGTTCCACAGGGAGAGACAAGCACAGGGACGTAAAGGCAGGAAGGAGGGTAGCAAGGTGCGCCACATCAATGCCAGGTCGGTCGGGGTAGCGCTTTTAGTGGCTGCGGTGTGCATCCGAGTCGCCGCACAGGAAGATCTGTCTGCGAAGCAGGTCTTTGAAGCCTCAAAGGACTCCATCGTCAAGGTCGAAACTGACAAAGTTATCGGCTCGGGATTCTTCATCAAGAACGGCGGTCTTGTTGCGACCTGCTACCATGTGATTGAGAATGCCGCCAAGATCGTGGTTACCGACGCGGATAAGTCTATTATGGAAGTCGAAGCCGTGTACTTCGATAAGGAAGCTGATGCGGCAATCCTGAAGCTATCGGCGAAGTCATCCCGTCGGCCGCTTCCCA
The DNA here is from genome assembly GCA_022567555.1 of Armatimonadota bacterium. Taxonomy (GTDB): domain Bacteria; phylum Armatimonadota; class Fimbriimonadia; order Fimbriimonadales; family ATM1; genus JADFGT01. The sequence goes on from JADFGT010000004.1 coordinate 41,724, forward strand.
TCGGCACGTACAGCGCCGTCTCCACAGGCGATGATGTTTTCGTCATTGGCTCACCACTCGGTGTGCTTGACCAGTCCCTTACGTCCGGCATTGTGAGCGCGAAACGAAAGGTAGCGGGGATTGAGCTCATTCAGTTCACGGCCGCCATTAGTGCAGGAAGTTCCGGAAGTCCAGTCATCAATAGCAAGGGTCAGGTGATTGGCTTCGTGAGCTTCAGTTTTGCTGCCGGGGAGTCGTTGAACATGGCAGTCAGTAGTACCTTTCTGGCGAGCTTGTTGACTGAGGAGCCTGTCCCTTTAGAAATCTTTGTTCAGACCGCAAAGCGAGCATCCGAAGAGGTAACTCCACCCTCGCCGCGAGAGCCTGCCAAGAGCAAGTCAGACGCAGCATTAAAAGTACGTGCGAGCGAGTCGTTCGCTGATTTCTTCGGCGAGATCGGCGACGTGTTTTTGAGGTGGCTTATCTGGTGGCAAAAAGACGGACATAGACAAGAGATATCTCCCAGTACGGTAACGAACAGATCTTTCGGGTACTATGACGAACTGACAAATGTTCTGCTACGATCGGATCCATTCTTGACGGAAATCAGTGGATCTCCCTTATGGGACGCAGACCAGATTGAGGCGTTTTTTGAGTCTACGAAGGCTCTTAGGGTCATTGCGCTTGAGCATGCGGAAACCGAGAGTTATGCGTCAGTGGAGGCGCACTGGGGAACGAAAAAGTCACGGGACGCCGCGAACCAACGAATGCAAGAGTCGACCAGGCGCCTCAACGCCGCTTACAGCGCTTTCTACGATCGCTTCGGGGACAGAGACTGGTTCGACTGGAACAGCTTCCGAAGAAGGCTAAGTCCTCCGGTTTTTGCTTTTCTATTCGGCACATTAGGCGATGGCGTATTGCCAGACCCGCTCTTCAAAAGGGAGTGTTACGTAGGCTACGCTCCGTCTACTTCGCAATTGCGTACTGGCGACAGGATTACGGGGGTAGGCAGGTTGGGAAGTACCATGTACACGACCATAAATAACTGGCGGGACCTCGACCGGTTCTTTGAACGTAACCGCAGAGATCACGGTGACTTGTATATCAATGTGCGATACCTACGTAGAGGGAGTTCTGGCGTAGCCAGCGTAGAAATACGAAAACACATTAATCTTCGCGTTCTTCATCGGCAGACCGGCCAATGCTCGATCGTTTGCGAGCCGATCGTCACTTCATCCCTCGGGAGCGGTCCCCCTCTTCTCCGCTGGTTTCCCATGATGACTCCCCACCGACGATGACCGCGTGCGCACACGCCACTCGCGCATATACCATCGGTGATATTTCCGGCTTCGACGGAAGGAGACCGGACGACTACTGTCCTACCCCTGGTTGGCACGGATTGACCAGGCCGTCTGGTACGTTCTGAGGTTGGCAATTCAGGCCGTGCAGGGAGCCGAGGGGAAGCGGCTCAAGCATAAGCAAGACACACAACGGAACTAACCGAAGGTTGCGCCACCCGTAATTGCCTTTGCAATGTCTTCGTCGTCTCGCTGACGAAAATCGTTGAAACAACTCGAATCAAGGAACTCCTGCAATCTCCATGCCGGAACCACCCCCGCCATTCCCGTATTAGATTGCACAACATAGCCCTCCTGCACCGCTGTTTTGCCGTTCTTTTCCAGAACCGGATCGTAAGTTTGGATGTGGCACCAGTCCACCCCCAAGAGCCACGGTCCCATCGGATAGTGCACGGGGTCGTACTCAAACATCTCCCGCTCCATCGGCCAGAAATAGACAAACACCGGGGAACCGCTATAGCCTGAAAGAGAGCGCATTTCAACCAGAAAACTCTCCTGCTCGATTCCGAGTGGGGTTGTAAGCGGTTCATCAGGCATCATGCTAATGTTGCCAAACCGCGCAGACGGCAGGTTCGCTTGCTTGCCATCATGTCCAATGAAACGGCCAACCATAAACACGTCGTCTCCTGCCCCTACGCCCATATCCTCAATGCGCTTACCCGTGATGAAGTGCTCTGTCCCCACGTGAACAAACTTCATCTTGGCATCGCTCATCCCCTCCAAGGGGAGAACGGCCACGTCATCTCCGTCGGGATGTTGGTGCCAGTCATCGCACGCATACCCCTGTATGATTGTCCCACGGTCGGTTGCATTACATCTTATGACTGGCGAATTGCCTAAGTTCCTATTCACGACATGGCCTGCCGTAACAGCATATGTGTGGTACCAGCCCTCATGCACTGCAGACCGCGTGGACGCAATGAAGCCTGTACCGCCCGCTTTCTCCCCACTGTGAGCATCTGCCTCAGAGGGATAGAGGTAGATAGAGCAGTCAAGCGCCCAATTAGGAATACGCGGCATAGCCTTCTTCCAAACGTAGTACGGTTCCCCGCGAAGGGAGTACCGTACTTGGTAACCGGAATATCGTGGATTATTACATGTTGTATTCAAACTGTGGTAAACCGCGCTGAAAGTACCCACTCTGACCCGTTGGGAAACTACTCGACCGTTGTCTCCTTTTGCTTCGCGGCCTGCCTGGGTCTGGGATTTGCCTTTGGCGACTCCGAAGCCGCCTCCTCAAATTTCAGAGGCCGCAGTGACGCAGGCGATATTCGCACGTGTGTGCCTGGGAGAGCCGACCAGTCGAACCACTCTGATTATCCAGGTCTCTCAACATTTCCCAGGCGCTGCCGCGCACGCCAATCGCGCATATACCATCGGTGATACTCTCGGCTGCGCCGACCACGCCTGCGTTCCCGTACTCTGTCCCGATTCCTCAGGTTGTACTCTCGTGACGCCTTTCTCCAGCACCCCATACAGGCAGAGCGGTAGCCGCTTGGAGCGCATATATCAGGGTAGAATTCCGTGAGCGGCAACTCCCTGCCGCACTTTGTACACCGCTTCATATCTTCAAGAAAACCCTCACGTTTGTGTGTGTCCATGTGTTCTGTGTGGAATCCATCCGAAACGTCCGTCTCTGTCGTCTACAGAGGAGCAGGAACGGCATTCTCGGGGTCATTTAGAGTCGCCTATACGTCAGCGTGGACCCCTGTTCACGCCGACCATGAGCACTGGCCGTCTGCGGACCCCGCAATGTGAAAGAGAGTCGTCCTAAGATGCTTCCCGGCGGGTATCAAGACTCGATTCCTAATGAGCCACTGAATCCCCTTGCCTGCTTGCTTTTGAGACACACCGCACCACACGGAAGCAAACCGCCACGAGAACGGCGAGGGGTCGCCGGGAGTGTGTATCCACTTGCAGCCGAGCAGGAATCGGAACCCCTCACACACCATTTGCGCGGACCACGGCGCATCCCCAGGAAGTTGGACCTCCGGCACGGGAGCAAGCGGTAGGACGCGTGCCTCCACCAGCAGCCGAATCCCCCACACGGCCAATTCAGGCCTTCGGTCGCGTAATCGGACTGTGTGTCCATACGCTTGCGCCGCTCTCACCTCCGCGAGCGTGTAGAACTCCACTCCTTCTCGTCGGTGAAAGTCGTGGTACACGATCACGCCGTTGTCGCCGCGATAGAGACTCCCCGATGGGTTCTTTTCCTGATGACCGGGGAGGACACAGCAGAAGGCATGACCGAGCCTGCGTTCTTTGATTCCGAGAACAGGCGCGACCTTCCACACGATTTCCTCTGTGCTGTAGAGGGAGCGCAGTGCGTCGCCTGTGATGGTTCCTGTCTCGCATACTCCGGAACGGGAAGCGAGTAATGAATATTCTCTTACTTGCTTCCGTGTCCATGTATCACTGCTACCGGTCCCCACATCGGGTAAATAAGCATGCGGCAGATCATCAATCTCCACCTGCAAAGGTGTTAGGAAGTCGCTCCAGGTGTATCGTTCCCCATTCGGATGGATACTCGGCGGGAGGATCGCCAATTGACCGTACAGCAAGTCCCCCCAATCGAACTTCTTGACCCGGACTCGCTCCGAGCCGGTGACCTGATAGAACGAGCGGAACCCCCGAGGTGTAATAACCTGCGGTGACGGAGGAACTGGAAGAGAGAAATTCTCCGAGTAATCCACGTCCACTGCGATAAGATTCCCCGATGCCTTTCCCGTGATTACCGCGACTCCGCAGTTCGGGTCCCTGGCGAACCAGTCCCTTATTTCACGCTCGTTTGTCGGCTTGTCGCGCCTTGCGGTCCAGCTGCCGTTCGTGAGTAGTTTCGTGTACGGATGCTTCGTTCCAGGCTTCATAGGAACGAGTCTCCAGCCTCGGTTCGCAAGCAACGTCAGTTCTACAATCTGGTCGGTCTTGGTGGTAGTCCTCACGGCTTCTCACCCCTAAGCCGTCTCTGAGTCTCGAACCAATGACTCGGGTCTATCGCCTGTCCTGCTCCGCCGAGTACGCGGACCAATTCATCTTGCGAAATCGCACAGGGTTCGTATCCAACTCGGCCGAACCACATTTCGTCAGAGTTATCTGGAGACGTTCCACTCAGGCGAAGCGTGAAGACGCCTGGAAACCGGATCGGACGCTTGCCACGTAGAGTGTCGAATTGCTCCCCGTCCACACGCCGGAGCGCCTGATCCAGCAAATGTAACAGTTCCTGCTGAAACCGGTTTACTCTTCCGCTGCGGGTCTTGACTTCCACAGGGAAAAGGGTCGCGTCGCCGAAGCGAAATACGCAGGCGTCAATGTCCGAAATGTAGATTGAAAAGTCCCGAGAGTCGAGCAGCGGGTGGTTTCTTGTCCACGCCGACCAGGGAGTTTCCTCCCCAAACACCCGCTTACGTGTTCGGCTCCCGGACGCTGTGTAAGACTTATCCAATTGTGAATCACCTTTCTGGCGGCACGCCACCCCTCAAGTCCCGGCAGGTGCCGCAGTGAGATAGGAGCGGCTTATCGCCACCCCTTCACAACTACATCAGTGGGGATTTGCGAGAAATCGGGGGTTTTGGGGGTATTTGCGGGGGACGGGGTGACGTTTTCACGTCAACGGCCTCCCCTGTGTCCGGAAGTGAGACCTATCGCCTTGCCAGTTCAACCAGCGCGTCCCTCACCGGCATCGGCTCATCGAAGGCTCGGAAGATGAGGTCCTTCGCCTTAACCTTGGCGAGCATCACCTCTACCTCGTCATCGGTCAATCCCTTGGCTAAGCGCGGCTCGCGGTGGACTACTATGCGCAGGCGTCGCTTCGCGTCCTCATGCAAGTCTGCCTGAGCCTTATCGCATACCAGTCGAAAGATAGCGGTCTCGTCGTTGGGGTCCTGGCCTCTCTCTCTAAGGTCAATTGCGGCGGCCAGTGCGCGCCAGGAATACTTCTTGTTCCAACTGCGAAACAATGGAACGAAGACGACGTAGTACCTGTCCTGCTGGGTGTCCCAGGCCTCCCAAGGTTCCCGATTCTCGCTCAGCGCATATAGACGGTCGCTGTCCCGTTCGCACACGAGAAATCCCTTTCCCTTCAGTTCGTGAAACTTCTTGAGGAGTTCGTCCCGGTCGAGGCGTAGCCGCCTCTGAATCGTCAGTCTCGTTCGGTCCCACCTTATCTCTTTGACAACGGCTTTCTGCGATTCACTCAATTCCCGCCACGCCTTGCTTTCAAAATACCAAAGCATGGCGTTGGCAATCGCTTGTGTAAATCGTTCACAAACGTCAAACAAGTGCTCATCGAAATCTTGCGGGTCACCGCCTCCGAATGTGATGAAAAAGCCGTAACCCCTCCGGCGCCTTACAAGATACATCATCGTATCTATCCGGATGAATTCTCTGAGAATAGGGTATTTCACCTCAAATTGCCACCAACCAATCTTTCGGGGCAATCCGCCTATGGGTCGCTCGCCTTCGTAAAGCCAAACGTATCGGCGTTTGGCCGCGATCTTGCGGCGCTCTTGCAGCGCAAAGTCCAGTCCGGCAAGAATCTTCGCGCGGATCTCGTGCTCTTGCTGAAAGAACTCTTGGCACGCGTACTTGACCGTCATGCTGGCCCAGGTAGTGAGCATCCCCTTGCGTTCGTCAAACGGGTTCTTGAGCGCGCGCAGAATTGCAATGCCGTGCACGTCCTCTTTATCATCTTTGGCAAGGATTCTGCCAAACTTGTACATGGGGACGTACTTTAGTGCGTGGTCTATCGCCTCCAGGTGGCTCTGTCGGAGTTCTGGCGGCATATCTCTACCGTTCATGGCGCTTCCGGTTCCATGGTGACCCACAGGGCTAGAGGCTCCCGTTCGGCGTATCGGGAGCCTCGTCTATCTTCCATCACAGGGGACCGGAATCCTGCTCGGAGGACAGAGTGCGGCCGGGTTCTCCCGCGCACGAGGCCGGTCCGTGGGTCGTAGGGTGCCATACCGGTGTAACCTCCTGTTTCCGACGTAAGACCCCTCCTGCAAACCCCTCGGTCTGTCCTAACACCGCCTCTAATTCTCACCGTATTTCAGCACCAAAGTAGCGGCCGCTAAGCCGAGGGTTTCCGTCCGTGTTTCAGCATCAAAGTCACGGCCGCGGAAACAGCCGTATGAGGGACCGTAAACCAGGTACGAATCTACGGCCGTAAGACTTCCCGGTTTTCCCGGTCTACGTGTGCGCGAAACGGCGGCCTCCGTCGGCGCATGACCGGCGAATCCCCTACGTGTGCGGAAACCCCGAATCGGCCTCCAAGTCGCTATCCTTTGAGAGATCCCCCGTCCCCCGTGGGGGATGGTGTGGGGGCCTCGAAAGACCGTCTCCCCGGGTAGACCTTTCAACCCCTGCAGGACGCCGGCCGCAATACCCCTTCTGCACCGCTACAGGCGGCCTTTCCCTGCGTTTTATTGAGTTACCCACTTTCCAGAACACCACCCTGACCGTTTGAGGGCCAGTTTGAGGCCTTCAGCCTGCACAAACGCCGTGTTTGTGCTTACCTGAGAGATCAGGGAGAGGCGCCTCCCGCGCGTATGCATATATTTCAGAAATGGGACTCCTTGTTTACTAACACAATCGAGGGTCGTTTTTAGAAATCTAATACAAGACTGGGACCCCTATTCGTCGGTCCGTATTGAGGGAAGCGGGACTCCTCTCCCGCGAGAGATCGAGGCCGTGGATGGACCCCCCCAGGATAACACACCAATCTCGGAATTTTATCCTCCTCTTCGCTTTCGTCTCCATTCTGCTATCATTCGGACACAATACAGGACAATCAGAATTTATGCAGACTGAGTGCGCGTTGCGCAAAGGAGGAATCGGTGCGACGAATTCGATATTTAGTGGCGATGAGTCTCGACGGGTACATCGCCGGGCCGCACGGGGAGGCCGACTGGATCATCACGGATCCAGAAATTGACTTCGGTGACATCTATGCACAGTTCGACACGATTCTCGTAGGCCGCAGGACTTTCGAGCTCATGGTACGGACCGGGCGCGCGACGATGCCAGGAATGAAGACCTTTGTGTTCTCCACCACTCTACGCCAACCGGACTATCCGGACGTCACCGTCGTTGGAGAGAACACCGAGCAGACGGTGGCCGCGATGCGTGCAGCGTCGGGCAAGGACATTTGGCTGTTTGGTGGAGGCAATCTGTTTCGTAGCCTTCTTGAGGCTCGCCTGGTGGATGCTGTGGAAGTCGCGGTTATTCCGGTCTTGTTAGGCAGGGGGATCTCGCAACTGCCGCCTCCTTCGAAGCAGACCACGCTACAATTGACTGGGCACCGGATTTACAAGACGGGCATTGTCAATCTGGAGTACGCCGTTAGCACATAGGCTGCCTAATTACGGTATGCAGCTGAGTCCGTAGGCGTGCGTGTGCAAGTATGATTTCGGCGGTTCCAGCGACACTCCAGGCCTGTTTCCCGCGAGGGATCGAGGCCGTGGGGGGACTCCACAGTAGGGGACCTCTACCCCGGGGGGTCAAAAGGAGGGTCCGCAACTAACACAGGAAAACATATCGGAATAGTCGGCACGTCTCCCTCGTAGCGGACCCCGGCCGGGGGGATGGCGCCGGGGATCTGATTTCGGAGGCAGGGTAGGCTCCCATTTACACATGCTTCGATTGGGAACGTCGTCGTGGACTGCTCAAGGATGGGAGAGAGCCTTCTACCCGCCTGAAACACCGCAGCGTGACTACCTCCGGCACTACGCGACAAAATTCGATACAGTAGAGATAGACGCGACATTTTACGCGATCCCGTCTCGAACGACTGTTGACGGATGGAGAACCAAAACCCCTCCCAATTTCACGTTTGCCGCGAAGGTCCCGAAGGTCATCACTCACGAAAAGATGCTTGTTGACTGCGAAAGGGAACTCGGAGTATTCATAGAAGTCATGTCCAGACTCGGCACGAAACTCGGTCCGCTCCTGTTCCAGTTCCGCTACTTCCGCAAAGGAGAATTGGAACTGTCCGAGTTTTTGGATCGCCTTTGTCCTGTCCTGGATCATGTACCGGAAGGGGTGCGGGTTGCGGTGGAGGTACGGAACAAGAAGTGGCTTGCGCCGGAGTTATTGACGGCACTCTCGGAACGGAATATGGCGCTTGCTCTGGTTGACCATCCATACATGCCTTATGCTTCTGAGTACCTGGAGCGCGGGAAGGAACTCATCACAGCGGACTTCACCTTCATTCGACTAATCGGACACCGTCAAAAGACCGAGCAGAAACTGGCTGATGAACTTGGCGAAGTCAGTTTCGAGCGCAGCGTCATAGATCGCTCACGTGAGTTAGCCTCCTGGTCCGAACTGATTCGCTCTTTAGACCATGACCGCTTTGCGCTGTTCGCTTACGTCAACAACCACTACTCCGGCTTCGCGCCGGACGACATCCGGAGGCTGATGGACCTGGTGAAAAGCTCCGAATGACGGCACACACTCAGACGTGGCCGCCGCGTTGCTTCGAGGAGATGTCATGTGAACAGAATGACCAGGTGCCGCAGGATCGGAAGTATATCGCTCGGGCTCCGGATTCGCTTGAACCAAAATGAACGACCCACCAGAGGAAGCTTCGCGTAAGAGTACTCCAGAACAATCTGGAAGTAGACCCGACCCTGACCGCATGGATCGGGCCGTCTGTCTTGCAGATTACGAGATTCTTGCTCGCAAGTGTCTCCAACATATGGCCTACGAATACGTCGTCGGAGGAGCAGCGGATGAGATCACCCTACAGGCTAATCGACAGGCATTCGACCGAATCAGGTTGGAGCAGCGCGTTCTTGTGGATGTTTCTAAAATTGATACGCGTCTGACACTATTTGGACAGCAACTGGAGTTTCCAATTGTGCTGGCACCGACTGCGTTCCACTGCCTCATCCAAACTGAGGGTGAATTGGCGACCGTGCGCGGAGCCAATGCCGCCGAAATCACGCTCGTGGTTAGCTCCTTGGCGAATGTCACGATTGAAGCAATTGCTGCCGAGGCCACACGGCCGCTTTGGTTCCAGCTCTATGTGCAACCGGACCGTGGATTCACGCGTGCTCTCGTACAGCGAGCAGAAGCAGCGGGTTATCAAACTATTTGCGTGACGGTGGATACTCCGGTATTTGGGGCACGAAACCGCGAAGCTCGTGCACAGTTGAAGTTTCCGACAGGCATGGAACCTGTAAACTTGAGGGGCCTGGAGCTTCAGCACGGTACCGGATGGATAGGATCGGGAGTGGGGGACATCTATTCACCCGTATTAGATGCTGCGCTCACGTGGAAGGACATCGAGTGGTTGCGTTCTTTTGTGCAAATACCGGTTGTACTGAAAGGGATTACGGTAGCCGAGGATGCTGAAATCGCTGTCAAGGCGGGAGTTGACGGACTGATTGTGTCAAACCACGGGGCGCGTAATCTCGACACCTCGCCGGCGACTATAGATACATTGCCGCGGGTCGTGGCCACAGTCGCCGGTCGCATTCCGGTCATGATGGACGGAGGTGTGCGCCGTGGCACCGACGTATTGAAGGCGCTGGCGCTAGGAGCGGATGCAGTACAAATTGGACGGCCATATCTTTTCGGACTCGCCGTGAACGGGTCTGACGGCGTCAAGCAGGTAGTGGACATCCTTCGGAGAGAGTTCGAAATGGCAATGGCGCTGACAGGAAGAACTTCGCTCGCCGAAATTGACGAGTCCGTTCTATGGCGTGATACCATCTGACCGGCTGGATTGGATATACAAGTGCGGCTTCCGGTTGTGGCGAGCCTACGCACACGGAAAGCTGAGATCGGTCTCCCAGTAGCTATTCCACGAAAAAAACCCCGCCGGCCGGGAGGGTGGTGTCTGTCACGACCTGCGGGGCGATCTCAAGAGATTTGGATCTCAGCACCCATTGTATCTCGATCGGGGAAGGCCGTCAACTGCGAAATGTACCAGGATCAAGTTGAAAGAGCGAGACTAAGACGGTGCAGGTCGTCACGGCCGCCGCCGAGTGAGACGCTGGGATAGCATAGACAGAACGACTGCCGGGATCTCCTGGCAGTCGTCTCTTCGAAAGGAGGTCGGGACAGTTACGTCCGTCGCCTGCGGCGTGCCAACAGCGCCACTCCGGCTCCGAGTACCAGAAGTGTTGCCGGTTCCGGGACCAAAGTGCGGCTGAACTGAACAACCCGCCATGGCTGTTGAGGATTACCCGTCGCAAGAATGTAGCGCGTCTGATAGTGCCACTCGTCGAGCAGTAAGGTGCCTGTCAAGTCGGCTCGGTAGGACATATTGTGTACTGACCCGTCAACAGGCAAGTCGCTGCTGTCAGGAATCGGATCCGCCGGGTTCGCCAGTTCGGCGGATTCCAGCAACACAAAACCGTCGCGGTGGCCTGCATGAACCCAGCCGGGAGGAAGGCTAAGATTGGTCACTGCCGCAGGCCGCATAGGTGAAATTTTCAGGTAGTAGAAATCCAGGAAGGCAGGGTCACCATTTGCAGGATCGTAGCCAGAGGTATCAATCTCAATTGAAACGTCAAATAGGCTTCCGCCTGCGTCCGTTACAGTAACCTCGTAGGACGTACCAAATGGGTCTGTATCGAACAGCAGGAATGCCTCGCTGGGAACGGAACCTGCGGCCACCGCCAGTCCACAGATGATCAAGCGCAACATGTCAACAATCTCCTTTCCAACAAATCTTACTTCTGAATCGAACCGCGCAACAGCCAGCGACTGTGAAAGTCTGAACATTATATTCGATATCCACCATGGATTCCCGAGAAGCGAAAAAACCTGTCAATAGTACGGGGCTGCCTAAGTTGACCTCCCGAAGTAGGGGTTCCTCACCCCCAGAGGTCAATAGGAGGGTCGGTAACTAACAGCAAAAGGATATTGGCATCCTCGGCGCGTCTCCCTCGTATCGAACCCCCGGCCTGGGGGGTGCGTACCCCACGTCGCTGTCACGCCTTACGGGTAGGCGACGTGCTTCTCTTGTGCGCCTTCCGCCTCGCTCGCTTCCGCCAGGTCACCTGGAGCCTGACGCTTCCCCCCAATGCGCTAACGAGGCGCTCCAGGACCGCCAGGGAGATACCCTCTCTCCCCGACTCCAGATTGGCGATCCGGGAGCGATTCACCCCAAGGCGATCCGCAAGATCGGCCTGGGTCCACCCGAGCGCCTTCCGCCTCTCGTAAACCGTCTGTCGAAGGGTCTTCTGCCGGTCAATCAGGAGAAAAGGTTAGCATTTTCTAACAAACACTTGACATTCGCCGTAATTTGGCCTATTATGTATAGGCGTTTTCGCAGGTTCAAGACCCACCGCGCCAGGTTCAAACGGCTCAGTTGGCAGAGCACTACAATGACACTGTAGGGGTCGCTGGTTCAAGTCCAGTACCGCCCACCATCCCAAACGTACGCTGAACGACTCTCGCTGCTGAATTCACCGACGAACAGAGAGGACACGAATAACGGACACGACGCATTACCGGGTTGACATGGCAAGACTTTGGCGCGCAGGGACCTGGCTCGCCTTGCTGCGGGCGACCGAACGTCCAAGCCCGGGCCTTGAGTTTCGTGTAACAATCGGTTCCTCGTCCATGCGCTTACAGTCGCCAGAAAGGAACCGCCGCGCGGACCGCCGTCAGATCCGAATGCGCGGTATGCGGTCGCTTCTCGCCCTTGCGTTATGCGTGGCGGCCGTTGCCTGCGCGGACGAACTGGTTCTGACGAACGGCGACAGATTGACCGGGATGTTGGAGAGCATCGTGAGCGGGAAGGTCACGTTCCTATCGGACCTTTTGGGCAAAGTGACAGTCGAGGTGAATAACGTCCAGACGTTTTCTACCGACGCGCCGGCCGAAATCCACCTTCGCGACGGACGCGTCATCCGAGGCGTCATCTCCGCTTCCGGCGCCGGATGGATCGCCGTACACACGCCCGGCGCGACGCCGGAAAGAGTCGCAATTGAAGATATCGCCTCGCTGAACCCGCCGCCCAAGCCGAAACCGCGATGGAAGGGGGACGTGAGCGCCGGCATGACCTTCGTGCGAAGCGACGCGGACACTGAGAACGTCAACATAAGCCTAACGCTCGACCGCGCCGGGGAGAAGGACCGCATTACGTTTCACTCGGTCTATCTTTACGGACGGCAGCGTGACCCCGCGACCGGAACGAACATCACGACCCAAGCCACGTGGTATGCAACCGGTGAGTATAAGTATCTCCTTCCGAATCGGTTCTTTGTCTATGCGCACAGCCGGGCCGAGCAGGACCGCATTCGGAGCCTGGACATGAGGCTCATCGCCGGCTTGGGTGGGGGCTACCGGTGGGTGCAGCGTCCCGGTTTCAGCCTGTTCACCGAGGCGGGGCTCTCCTGGCTGCGAGAAGAATTCTCCGGTTCGCCCGGAAACGAAAGTGTTGCCGGCCAGTTCGCTTACAATGTGTCTGTCGAGTTGGGGGATCGAATGCAACTTGTGCACAAGCTGTCCGTTTATCCGAACCTGCAGGACATCGGCGACTACTTCCTTACGACGGAGTTGGACGTGCGGACAACGCTGACTTCCAGCCTGTTCCTTAATCTGAAACTGGTGTTCGACTTCGATTCGACTCCCGCGCCCGGCGCGCGGAAGGACAGCATAAAGTACCTGTTGGGCGTCGGCCTGAGGTTTTAGCCGCCGGGAACGCGCGGGCCGGCGAAGCAGCCGCGAACCACGGAGGACGCAGGGATGGTGCTCTCCGGCCGCTACGCTAGGTACGGCTTCCAGATGTGGGTTATCAGGGGGCCGAGGCGGGTCATGGGGTCGGGGGACCGCTTCGCCTTGGAGAGCAGGAACAGGCCGTGGACGTAGGCGAGGCAGGCACCGGCCAACTCCTCGATTGGCGTGTCGGGCAGGAGGTCCATCTCGGCGACCGCCAGTCGGAATGACGCCGACAGTTTCCGCTCCACCAGTTCCAGCGTCTCCGCCGCCTTCTTCCGCATCTCTTCTGGGACGCCCGCGCCTTCGGCGCAGCAGTTGGCGGCCAGGCAGCCGAGAACCGGGTCCTGTTTCTGCAGTTGCGCCGTGATGACCGTGATCAGGCGCAGTGGGTGCTCGAGCGGGTCGTAGGCCGGGGAGAACGCCTCATTCACGACCTCCTGCTCGAAGCGCCGGCTGTACTCCTCCATCACGGCTTCTCCGAGGACCTCTTTCGACTTGAAGAAGTGGTAGAAACTGCCCTTGCCGACCTTGGCCGCCTGCATGATGGCCTCGACACCCACATCCGTGTAGCCCCGCTCGCCCATGAGGTTGAGCGCGCTGTCCAGAATCCGCTGCTTTGCGTCCGATTGCCTGCCCATATACTGTACCGTTCGCTACAGTATAGTAGACGCCGGGTTCGGCGTAGGAGTTTCACGCCATAGCCGACGAATCCGACTGACGACTGACGGCGGGCGACTGGCGACAAACCACAAACCACAACCTACAAACTCCCCTCGGCTTGACACTTGGATGCAGACGGCGCAATGATGGGCCCGTCATGTTGAGCCTACTGGTTGCCTGCCTTCTGACCCCCCAGCCCGCCGACCTCGTCATCGAAAACGCCCGAATCTGGAGCGACGGGCGGGTCGGCTTCGCCGAGTTTGCGGCCGTGCGCGACGGCCGGTTCGTTTACGTGGGCCCGAAAAGAGAGGAGTTCATCGGAGAGGGAACGGAGCGGGTGAACGCCAGGGGGCGGGTCGTCCTGCCCGGGCTGATTGACTCGCACGTTCACATGATGGGCGGCGGCGCCAGCCTCACGCAACTGTATTTGCGCGACGCAAAGGACAAACCCGACTTCATCCGACTCGTCGAGGAATGGGCCGATGGTCTGCCGGCGGGCAAGTGGGTGCTGGGCGGGAGGTGGTCGGTCGAAAGTTGGGCCGTCCGCGAGCAACCGACCAAGGAGTGGGTTGACCCTGTGACGGGCGACCGGCCGCTCTATCTGTCGCGGATGGACGGCCACTCGGCGCTCGTGAACTCGGCGGCGCTGCGCCTGGCGGGGATCACGAAGGATGGTCCACCGGACCCGGAGGGCGGCGTGATTGACCGCGACGCTGAGACCGGTGAGCCCACCGGCATCCTGCGCGAGTCCGCGATGGGGATCGTTTCGCGGCACATCCCTGCGACCACCTTCGACGACAGGGTGGAGGCGTTGAAGCGGGCGATGGAGGAGGCGAACCGGAACGGCGTGACGGCGGTCAGCGACATCCCGGGCCTGGGCAGCCTGCCTGTCTATGAACGTCTGGCGGAGTCGGGCGATCTCACCGTGCGCTTCTTCCTTTATCCGACAGCAGGCGACTGGCAATCGGCGGCGGAAACCGTTAAAGGTTTCAAGGCGAAGAAAGGCTGGGTCGAGGTCAAGGGTTTCAAGGCGTTTGTGGACGGCAGTTTGGGCTCGCGGACCGCATTCATGCGCGAGCCTTTTTTCGGCAACGAGCCGGGGCGCGAGAACTGGCGCGGCCTCCTGACGGAAGGAGTTGAAGACGGACGGTTTGCCCGCAACGCCGCCGCCGCCCGCGACGCGGGGATGCAGACAATCGTGCACGCCATAGGAGACGAGGCGAACCATATTCTTTTGAACACCCTCGCAGACGTTTATCAAGACATCGCCAAGGCGCGCTGCCGCAGCGAGCACGCCCAGCACCTGTTGCCCGAAGATATCTTTCGTTTCGGCGAACTCGGACTTATCGCCTCGATGCAGCCTTATCACAAGGCGGACGACGGGCGGTACGCAGAGGATTACATAGGCGCGGAAAGGTGCAGATCGAGTTACGCGTTCAAGTCGCTTCTGAACGCGGGCGCGGTATTGGCGTTCGGTTCCGACTGGCCGGTCGTCTCCATCAATCCTTTCTTGGGGATAGAGGCGGCGGTTACGGGCCGCACGCTCGACGGGAAGCTCTGGCAGACGCAGGAGAACATCAGCGTGGGAGAGGCGCTTCGGTGCTATACGTCTCGCGGGGCGTATGCGGCGTTCGCCGAGGACGAGATAGGCAAAATCGCGCCCGGATTCCGCGCTGACTTCGTCATCCTGAACCGTTCGCCGTTTGATGCGAACCCGCAATGGTCGGAGATACGCCCGACGGCGGTGTACGTCGAGGGAAAGCTGGTGTTTCCGTAGATCTCCGGTCAGATTCGGAACGACCGGCCCCGCATCAAGAAGGACAAGGGTCCGCAGGGGCCGAAACCTGCGATAATCCTGAGTTGCTGGGCGGGCCCTGCTAAGGGTCGCGGCCGGTGCCTGGACGGTGCAAGGGAAGATCATGTACGCGGCGATTCTGCTAATGGTGCTGGCCGCGCAAGGGCCGGCCGACCTGAAGGCCGACGAGAGGCTTTCGGCGAACGTCACGGTGCGCGCCGACGCCGAGATGGTAGGCGACGTGATCGGAAGGATGTCCGATGCGCTGGGTGTTCGGCTGAGGACGTCCTCCGAAATCGAGCAGGACCTTATCGTTTTGTTCGCGCAGGAGCGGCCGGCGCATGAGGTGCTGTCCGTCATCGCGGAGCACTTTGAGTGGGAGTGGCGGAAAGCGGAAGAGGGTTATCGGCTTGTCCAGACATCCGAAGCGAAGAGAGAGGAAGAGCGGCGGCTTCGCGAGTTGATTCTCGAGCCTTACCTAAAGATCGGCCAGTCGGCGAAGAAAGCCCTCGAAGAAGGCGAGTCCGACAGGGAGAGACTGCTCAAACGTTGGGGCGAGATCCAAAAGAGTTTGAGCGAATTGCCAGGATATGATGAAATGCAAGGTCGGCCTCCGGAGCTCGCGGTGCGTGCCGCGCTCGACCGGGAAAAGCGAAGCTTGGTGATCAGGGTCAGTTCCAAGTGGCGGCTCGTTAGCACGGTTTTGGCGGAGATGTCCGATGACGAGTGGTGGGCACTGGATCGCGACTTCAAACTCGTCTATTCAACGAATCCGACTCGATGGCAGCGACCCATAAGCCGCAAGGCGTTGCCCGCCGCCCGGCAGTTGATCCTTGACTTGGCGGCAGAGGCTCGCGGCGGCGCGAACAACCCGGACCCGCTGATGCCGATCGGCCTCGATCACTTGCCTGAGGACGTCGCCGCGGTTCGCGTCGTACTTGAGCGTTCCGGATTCCCGACGCGCTCTCGCCGGGATGCGGTCTATCTGAGCGTCCAGGTCGCGCTGTTGGACGCGAACGGAGATGCGCTTGCCGTTGAAACCGTGGGCGCTGAAGCCCTGAACGCGGGCGGCACTGAAGCCGTGCAGACGCAGAAGCCGCCGAAGCACGCAAAGTTGGATGAGCCGCTGCGTCCCTCGGCCGGGCTTCTCCGGGCCAACCGGCCTTCGCTCGTTGTCAACGAAGCGACCCTGGCGAGCGAGCAGTCCCGAGTTGAATATCTCCGTCTTGGGTCGAAGGTTGACGTTCTATCGGACCTGGGGCGGCTGCTGAACCAGGTTGCGGCTTCAGCTGGAATCTGCGTGATAGCGGACCGGTACGACAACCTTGGCCGCGCGATTGAGCCCATCCAAACGCGCACGCTCGGGACGGCGCTGGGACACTTGGCGCAGCAAGGTAGATACGAATGGAGTTTCGACGGCACGTGGGCGCGCTTTCGCACTGAGGGATGGCCGCTCGCTCGCGCCTCGACCGTGCCGCGAAAGACGCTCTATGCGTTTCGAGACAAGGTGATGGGCGACGACGGGTACGCACTCGACGATCTGGCGTCGCTCGCCCTCGCCGTGACCGACCGGCAGGCGTGCGCACCCTCTCTCTGTCGGTTGTGGGCGGGCTACTGGAGGCTTTTCAGCGTCGAGGACGGCGGCGCGACCCTATACCTCTTGCGCATGTGGGCTGAGTTGACGGCTTCGCAGAAGGCAGCGCTCTTGAGTCGCCAGCCGTTGTCCTTCTGGTCGCTGTCGCCGCTTGCGCGGAGGCAGCTGGAGGCGACGATCTATCGTCTCTCTCCCGACCGGACATACATCTACGGTGGAGGGACCTGGTTGGGGCGAGCGTTGGACCGGCCGTCCAATTCGTGGTACATGGAGCGGCAGTTTCGAGGACAGTGGGGGAAGGATATCACCCAACTTCTGCCGGACGGGCTCCCGCAGGATGGGGAGTTTCGGCTGTCGGCGACCGCCGTTCTCCCCAAGGTTTTCATGAAGGACAATTGGGGGAACCTTTACCTCGCAGGACCGGGCACAGTGGCTGAGTGGCGTGTCTTCCGCGAACGTTTCGGGGACACACCGGTTTCATATACATACCGCGCCGGCCAAGGAGTAGGGATTGCGTTCACGTTCGAACTTGGCGATTCCCTTTCTCTGGTAGATCCTGTATGGACCTCGCATCCGCTTCCCGGGTCCAAGTTCGGGGAGGTGACGACTTTGCCTGCAGAGATGCAGAAGCAAATTGAAAAGGAATTGTCGGAAATGAGAACCTGGAGCCCGCCGCCTTGATGCGTCGCTCCCTTACCCTAACCCGCTCCAGCGGGGAGAGGGGATCGGGAACTGACAATTGGTTGTGGCGGGGGGGGAACCACCTTCCAAAGTCGGTGCACTCCAGGCTTATGCGATTGCAGCCTGCATTCTTATCCGGCCGCGCGGGTCGCCGGTGGGCGGGTTGCCGCGCGGCCGGCCTGATTGAGTCTCGACTCGGTTGCCGCAGGTCCTGCTTTGGTGCGAGCGCGGACGTTCGGCGCGCTATCGTCGCGCGGGGCCGGACTATGACTTGAAGTACCAGCCTCCCATCAGATAACCGAACGTCAGGTTGCCCACGTTGCCGCCTTGAACGCTATTGACAAAGGAGCCCGGCATGAAGAGGCTGAAGCCGGCGTCGAGATACCAGTCGTCTCCGCCATTGAAGCGCCCTCGAATATCCCACTCGGAGCCGACGTTTCGCCCTGAGGCGCCGGACGGGTCAATGAACTTCGCTTGGCCTCCAGCGCCGTACCAGGCGTCTCGCATATCGTACAGCCGGAACGTGTGGCAGGAAGTGTCGAACTCGAACGGACCCGGCGGGTCCCACTCCAGGCCGGCAGCGTAGTGCCTGACGTTGCGCAGGCCTTGAAGGTCGGCGTAGCCATACTTGTCATGGTTGGTGGGATACAGGTTGTCGAAGGTGTGCGTGCCTCCGCCCCCCCCGGATGCCCAGTTTGTCTCGACGTACCCTCGAAGATTGGGCGAGAACCACATCCCGACGTTAGCCGAGCCGTGCCACGCCTGCAAGTCGCCGCCCGGCGTCGTGCCGGCCTGTGCGGACAACTCGAGCGTGTGGTCGAATTGGCGGTGCGTCCCTCGGTCAACGAAGTTGAGCGTGTACACGTTGGTCGAGAGGCCGAACTGCCTGTCCTGCTTGTAGAAGAGGTAGACGTGGTCGCGCTGTTCGTTTCGGACGCCGATGCCTCCCAGCATGGCGTTCTTCGAGTATTCGCCGTTGGGGGCGATGCCGAGTTTGCCCAAGAAGAAGTCCCATCCTGCGCCCCGGCCTCCACTTTTCCAGCGGACCGCGTCGAACGTCCGGCCGATATTGTCCCAATCGTTCGGGCCGACCAGTCTCTGGTTATCCACTTTTATGGGCTGCCTTCCCAAGCGAAACCTTTCCCCCTGATCGTCGGCGTGCGAGAAAAATGCCTCGCGGATGTTGTTTTTCTCGAAGCGGAAGTTTCCGGCCGGTGTCCAGTCGTGACTGTACGAGTGCTGATAGACGACGCGAACCTTCCATTCGTCCGGAAGTTCTCCTTCAAAGCCGAGGCGGACGCGGTTGTGCAGGCTGGCCGTCACGTCGGCGAGCCCCTTGTCAAAGTCGAAGTTGACCCGGTGTTCGTACCGGTCGCGAATCTGGACGATAGGTTTCCAATCGCCGAACCCATCGAGGGGCATTGGTGGGAGAATGATGAACGGAACCATGAGCGCTATCCTCCTTGATCATTGGTTTCAGGTAGTTCACCTGCCGGGGCGTAGGGGCCGCCGAGTCCACGCGGCGTACCGGACCCCCCGTGTCGGTAGCGTACCCTAAGTTTCGCCATGCTAACGGGGGTTCGGCCGCCGGTCCTGGGCGCCCGGGTATAGGGTGGTGGAGGCGGGGGGAATCGAACCCCCTTCCAAAGTCGGCGCACTCCAGGCTTCTACGAGCATAGCCTGCCTTTATTTCTCGCCGCGCGGATCGCCTGCAGGCGGGCTGCCGCGCGGCCAGCCTGATTGAATCTCGCCTCGGTCGCCTCAGGCGGTGGCTTCCAAAGGCCAGCCGGATTTGACGGCGTCCTTAGGTGGGCCTACCGGCTCGGCCTGCCCGGACGGCTGCGCTATTGCTTACGCAGCGTATGCGTAGTTATCCGCAGTTACCTTGTTTGCCGCTTTTTTACGAGGCCAACGGCGTCCTCGGCTCGCTACCACGGAGTCGAACGGCTCTGTCGAAACCGGTCGCCCCCATCGCTTGATTCCATATTATACAACGTGGGGGGATTGAAGTGCGTTCCGGCCGTTCGGTCTGACCGGACGATCTGGGCCATCGTTTGGTCCCGTTTCTCTCGGTGATCTCTGATCGCCAGTCGCCAGTCGTCAGTCGTTAGTCGCCCATCGCGTAAACTGTGGGTCGTCATGATCATGGTGGCCCTTGCGCTGCTCAGCCTCCAGATGCCGTGGAAAGTGGACGAGACTCTCCAGGCGATGCGCGGCGCCTACTCCGGCCTGGCGGCGATTAGCGGGGTCCTTGAGGAGACCATCGAAACCGATGCCGGCACGAGCAGCGCCCAATGGTCGTTTGCGGCCAGACGGCCCGGAACGGCGGTTGTGACGTTTGTGGACGAGGGCAAGCCGGTTAGGCGGGCTTACGTGCATGGCGACGAGTACGTACTTTTGCAGGTGGAGAAGGGGGTGGCGCTCACCGGCAAGGGCGGCCCCCAGGTCGCGGCGTCACAGGCGCCCGGATTGAACTTCTTCTTCTTTCCGGAACGAATCGGGAGGAGACCGGGCCAACTGTATGAGAACGTCGCCGTCCGGTGGGCGGGGGAGGAGGTCACGCCGGCAGGCCGCGCGGCGGTTCTGGCGTGGGATGTTTCGCATCTGGCGCCCTCGGCGTCCGCCGAGCCGGGCGAACCGGTCATCGTTGAGAGACGTGTGCAGGTGCGCCTGTTCGTTTCCACGGATACCGGGCTGGTGCTCGGTCAATGGACGCGCACGGACCCCGGCGACGGTTCGCCGCCGAGCGTGCGGGCATGGCGTGTGACGGACCTGCGGCTGGACGGCCAAGTTGATGAGACTGCGTTCGCGTTTAAGATTCCTGCAGGCTATCGCGTCCAGCCGGGCGCCCGTTAGACGGAAGGTGTAGCGCTCGCGCGTGCCGAAGTGGAAGGCATGGCCAAGCGCAAGGTTCGGATCGGCCTTATCGGCTATCAGTTCATGGGAAAGGCGCACTCGAACGCGTATCGCCAGGCGCCCCGCTTTTTCGATATGGAGTGGACGCCCGAACTGAAGGTGATCTGCGGCCGGCACGAAGGGCCGTTGAAGGAGGCCGCCGAGAAGTTCGGCTGGCAGGAAACGGAGACCGACTGGCGGAGAGTGATCGAGCGCGAGGACGTAGACCTGATTGATGTCTCGACGCCCGGGCATCTGCACGCGCCGATTTCAATTGCGGCGGCTGAAGCGGGGAAGATCGTTTGGTGCGAAAAGCCGCTTGCCAACACTTTGGACGAAGCGATACAGATGCGCGAGGCAGTGGAAAAGGCCGGTGTGTATCACGCCATCTTTCACAACTATCGCTTCTGCCCGGCGGTCGCTCTGGCGAAGAGAATGATTGACGAGGGGGCTTTGGGTCAGATATATCATTTCCGGGGCGTTTATTTGCAGGATTGGATCGCTTCGCCGGACTTTCCTTTGGTTTGGCGGTTGCAGAAAGAGTACGCGGGGTCGGGAGCATTGGGAGACATTGCAGCGCACAGCATTGATTTGGCGCGGTTCTTGGTGGGTGAGATCGAGAACGTATGCGGCCGGTTGAAAACGTTCGTTGAGGAGCGCCCGATCCTGAAGGAGACTCCAGACATGCTCGGCGGGAAGGTCGCGTATGAGGCGGGTCGAGGGAAAGTAACGGTTGACGACGCTGCGGTGTTCATCGCAGAGTTTTCGAACGGCGCAATGGGCACGTTCGAGGCGACCAGGTTTGCAGTTGGACGCAAGAACTACAACCGTTTTGAAATAAACGGCTCTCGCGGCTCTCTG
>JADFGT010000051.1 GCA_022567555.1 Armatimonadota bacterium
AAATGAAACCGGAGGGCGTCTGCACAAACACCAGCCCATGACCTTCGGCGGCGTGCCGGACCTCATAAGTGAAGCCATCCCAGAACGCCGCAGGCTCAAGCAGAATCCCCGGCGTGGCCACGACGAAGCCTAACAGGAACGCTGCGCAGAGCGGGACCGAAAGCCGGAAGAATTGGGGCCGAGCCTTAAGATATATCGCCGCGAAGGCGGGCAGTATCATCACGGCTCCTGAGTACTTCGTTCCGGCGGCCAGTCCGGCTACGATGCCCAATCCCGCTACGGATAGTTCCGGTCTCAGCGCGTCCGCATCGAGGAATCGTACAATCAACCACGCAGATAAGGCTATCAACAAGGTCGCAAAGACATCGGTCGTTTGGAACTGCGAGTGCACAACGTGACCGGGCGCCAGGGCCATCGCCATCGCACCCAATCCCGCGCCGAGGAGTCCCGTCAACCTGAGAAGGAGAAGGAACACAACAACGACCGTCGCCGCCCCCGCGATCGCCGACAGCACGCGCCCCGTCAAATGGATGTCCCGGTCGGTCTGCCAATCCGGGACGTCGTCCCCATGCCTCACCCAGCCGTACGCCCGGCCGGCGTCGGCCGCCACCTTCAGAAAAGTCAAATAAGACGTCCCATAACTATAAAAACCGGGCCTGAAGTACGGCTTGTCGTCAGCATGCATTTTGATGAGCGGCTCGTCAGGATGGAGCGACTGGTGGCGATACTCGGTGGGCAGGCCCCATCCGATTCCGGACAGGCGAATTCCGAACGCAACCACAAAGAACAGCAGCGTCCAAACGACTGTCGCGCGTCGCGACGGCCGCGCCTGCAGCAGGTCACGCGGACCGGAAGAGTCCTTCTCGGCGTCAGTCACGATCCGACCTTAGCACTCCGAGGAGCGCATCAACAACAACTGGACAGAACTCCCGCCTGTTGCCCCACTTCAATGCATCCACCGCGAGTAAGCGACCGTTGAGACGAACCGTCTCGACATACGCGGACACCGCGCACAGAATGCGGGCCTCTACAGGAATGTCCTCCGCCGTCGGCAGGCCCGTACCATCATGTCCCTCGAAAGGGGCATGGTGGCACCGCACAATCTGTGTGAGCGGCCGCAACTCCTCGACCCGTTCGATCATCCCGGCGCCTTCCTCGGCGTGGCCGAAAGCGGCGTCTTTTCCCGCTCCCGGTTTAGAAACGGGTTTCCCATTTAGGAACGCATAAGGCACGGCTGTCATCCCGATATCGCACAGGTGTGCGGACATCTCCAGGTTCAAGCGCTCTTCCGCCGCGAGGTTCATCTTGGCAGCCACGCTGCCGACGAGCACAAGGATTGCTGCCGTGTCGCCTTCCCGGCCAGTCCGCGCCTCGACTGCGGCCGACACGGCGGAAAGGCTGCGCCGCCCGGCTTCCCGGGCCCTGCGCGGCTGGACAGACAACGTCCACGCGACGATTGCGGCCGCAGCCGACAACGACGCGGCCGCGAAGCCCCAGGCGAGAGTCGCGATCACGCCTCTGTCTCCTCACGGACCAGGGTGCAAAACTGCTCCACCACCCTCGGATCAAACTGCGTGCCCGCACACCTTCGCAGTTCGGCCATCGCCTGCTGAGGCGACTTTCGGGGCCGGTAGCGGCGGGTCTCCCCGTCGCCCGGACCTCCGACCATCGCGTCGTAGGCGTCAACGACGGCGATGATCCTGCTCTCAAGCGGAATTCTGTCCCCGGCGAGGCCGGCCGGATACCCTTTTCCGTCGAGGCGCTCATGGTGGTGCCGGACCCACTCCGCCATCGGCAGAAGCGGCTCCGCCGCCTCCATCACCTTTGCGCCGATCTCCGCATGGCGCTGAACGTGGCGGTATTCGGCATCTGTGAGTGGACCCGGTTTATTGAGGACGCGTTCATCCACGCCGATCTTGCCCACATCATGAAGGAGGGCGGCGCAATAAACGAGCTGCGCCCTGCGTTCCGGCATCCCCAACAGCAGGGCCGCCCTGCGGCCATGCTCCGCCACACGATGGAGATGCCCTTCCATCTGCGGATGCGCCGCCTGCAGGAGGCCGCTCAGGGCAGTCAGCAACTTGAGCCTTTCACGCTCGTCCCTTTCGCAAACGCGGGCCAAACAATATAGGGCAATGAGCGGCGCTGAGAGAAACAGGGCGGGCCACCAAACGCCCGCGGCCCCCAACAAGGCGAGCGGCGCCGCCGCGGCAAGCGCCACGATTATTGCGTACTGCAGTTCCCTCTGCTGCGCTATTCGACGCATCCTTACGTCCGCCGGCGAGGCCGGCCCACCATCCTTGGTCCGCTGAACGCACTCGCCGCGCCACCTTATGACGAGCCGGAGGGCATCAGCGAAGCGCTCATTTGCGAGTTAGAGAGGCCCGACTGCGGAACCGGTCTTCGCGCCACGGCCCCCCCTCCCAGCCCGCGCGAGTTACAGCGGTAGAGCCCTGGAACTGAGCTTTGATCGCATACACTTGCAGCGAACCCGGCTCAAGGTAGTAGTCTACCGCAGCCTCAAATATCAATCGGATCTCGGTAAAGGGCGAGTCCTTCAAGTCTATGCCGAAGAGGTCGGCCACATATGGCGCGGCGTCCGTATCCTGCTCCAGCCGGCCCTCAATCCAGACCACCTGCTTGCCGTCTACCTCGGTGTTCCCCTTATACGTGTACGTCAGGTCCAGACGGCCGACGATGTTCTTCCCTTTGTCGGCCCCGGAAGTCAGGGTCAGGGGCCCGTAGCCTTTCGTTTCTTTCCAGGTGTCGCCCTCCGACACCCGCCGATTGGGCAGGACCGGGCCGAAATCGAAGAACCGGACGAAAGCAGCCAGTCCGTACATCTGGGCGACCCACCGCCCATAACCGAACTGGACCGGCTCGGCGTTCATTGACATTAGGAAAGGAGGCGGTTCCTTCTTCTCCTCCTCCGGGGATTCATCTTTCCTTCCGATGGCCCTGTTACGCCGAGAAAACGTATAGAGGATGTTCTCCTTGCGGCCGACCTTTTCTTCTTTCGGCGAAGAGTAGAATGTTTCGCCGGTTTGTTGAACGATCTTGTCCCTTTCAAAGCGCACGTCGGCGGCGCCCTCAGGCTTTTCCTTTTCGGTGGACAGAGTGAATGTATATCGATACGTGTGGCGTAGGGGAATGAACGTTTCTAAATTCCCCTCGCGGAAATCTATGTTCAGGCGGCTGACGAATTCGTACGTCAGCTTTTCGCCGACTTGAAACCTGCGAACGAGGTCAGCCTCTTGCCGCCCGGGCAAAACGGAAGATGGCGCGAGCGCCAATATCACTGCCAATTGCGTAATCATCCTCTCTCGCTGACCCCCCATGATGCATTATAGCAAGACTCCGGCGTGAAACGTGCCCCTTTTCTCCTGTTGACGCTCCTCTGGTGGTCTCTGGTGCTCATTACCAGCGGTGACGCCGTTTCCGGCGACTGGTCACGGCGGCTGCTCGCTGAATGGTTCGGCCTGGCCGGGACGGGGCTCGACGTCGCCAACTACGTCATACGCAAGACAGCTCATCTCGCCTACTACGGCGCGCTCGCTGCACTTCTGGCCCACTCGCTGGTGACGACGCTGTCTTCCCGAACCAGGCGGGCGGCTGTGGTCGGAGTGCTCTTGGCCGTCGCGACAGGCGTGTTCGATGAAACCCGGCAGGCGCTGCACGAGTCTCGGACCGCTTCCGCCTGGGACGTGCTGTACGACGCTGTCGGAGCAACGATTGCGGCCTGGGTCTATACGCGCCGAGCGGAGGGAAAGTAGTCCACCAGCGCCCGACAGTGCACTATGCCGGGAGCGCGACGGGCCTCAAGAGCCAGCACGAGGGCCCGGGCGGTGTCAATGCTCGTGAGGCAAGGAATCCCCGCTTCCACGCACACGCGGCGTATGCGCATCGCCTCGTGCTCCGCCGTACGGTCCGTTCCAGGTGTATTTATCAGCAGGGCTACGCGTCCGGAGCGCAGCTCTTCCAATAGATTGTGTTCACCCTCGCTGATCTTGAACACTTGCCGGGCCTCGACCCCTGCCTCTTTCAAGGCACGGTAGGTTCCGGCCGTAGCCAGAACCTCATAACCCATGCGCACGAATTCGCGTGCGATTTCAACAGCGTCAGGCTTGTCCTGGTCCCGAACTGTAATGAGCGCGGTACCGGTCTTCGGCACTGACATTCCCGCCGCCAACATCGCCTTAAGAAGCGCGCTCGCGAACGTGTAATCCACACCCAAAACCTCCCCCGTACTTTTCATTTCCGGACCCAAAGACGGCTCTACGAGCGTCAATTTCTGAAAGCTGAAGACCGGCGCCTTGACGGCGAAGAACCCGGGGTCCGGCGCTGACGGCACAGAATCGTCAATGCCGAATCCCGTAACTTCGCCGGCCACCGGATCCCACACACCGGTCCCATACCCCTGCTCTGCGAGAGACCGGCCGACGGCGCAGCGCGTCGCGATCTTGACCATTGGGAGCCCTGTGACTTTGCTAAGATACGGCACCGTGCGGCTTGCGCGCGGGTTCACTTCCAGGACGTACGCTGTTCCTTCGTGCACTACGAACTGCACGTTCATCAGCCCTTTCACGTCAAGTTCCCTCGCGATTTCACAGGCAGCACGAACCATCTGGCGCTGCTCGTCCGCTGACAGCGCCACCGCCGGATAAACCGCCATGCTGTCGCCGCTATGCACACCGGCGCGTTCGATATGCTCCATGATTCCCGGCACAAGAGTGTCCTTCCCATCGGAAATGACGTCCAACTCCGCTTCTGTGCCGAACAGGTACTTATCCACCAACACCGGGGCGCGCGGACTCGCGCGCGTAGCCGACTTGACATAAGATTCCAACTCATCTTCCGACCACACAATCTCCATTCCGCGCCCCCCCAACACGAAACTCGGCCTAACAACCACCGGGTAACCGACCTCCGCCGCAACCTCCAGTGCCTCCCTTACATTCGCGACTCCACGACCCGCCGGCTTAGGGATTCCGAGCCTCGACAGCAGTTTCTCGAAGCGGTCCCGGTCCTCCGCAGCATGAATAGCATCCGGGCTCGTTCCGAGAACGGCGAGGCCGCTCTCATGCAACGCCTCCGCCAGATTTATACTCGTTTGGCCGCCAAACTGCACAATAACTCCGGTAGCATTCGCATGCTTCGCTACTCGAACGGCGTCCTTTACCGTCACAGGGTCGAAGTAAAGCGCGTCAGCCGTGTCGAAATCCGTACTCACCGTTTCCGGATTGTTGTTCAGAATCACGGATCGATAACCCAACTCACGCAGCGCCCAAGCGCAATGAACGCAAGAGTAATCGAACTCGATCCCCTGACCAATACGAATCGGCCCGCTGCCCAGTACGAGCACCGCCTCCCGATCGTCGCTCTCAACATAATCGTCTTCTTCCCCGGCCGTCGAATAATAGTAAGGCGTCTGGCTCTCGAACTCTGCCGCGCACGTGTCCACAATCTTGAACACCCTCTCCTTCGGACCGGCCGAGTCTCCTGATAACGCCCGAATGTGATTGAGGAACCAAGGATCGATCCGGCTCATGTCGCACACCGTCTTTATGTCCCAATCCCTGCGAAATGCCTCTGCGAGCGCCCAAATCCGCTCATCCGTCGCCACTCTAAGCGCCCGTTCGAGTTCTTCATCCGTTAGGGCGCGCATGCCGTCATGTGAGAGGCCGTGATGCTCAAGGTCCAATCCCTGAATCGCCTTCAGCAGGGCGTCCCCAAAGCAGCGATCAATCGCCATAACCTCACCGGTTGACTTCATCTGGGTCGTGAGCGTGCGATCGCCCGAAGAGAACTTATCGAACGGCCACCTGGGTACTTTCACCACACAATAATCCAGCGCGGGCTCGAAGCAGGCTTTCGTGCTCTTCGTTACGGCGTTCTCGATTTCGTCCAGTGTTTTCCCGATGGCGATCTTCGCGGCAACGCGAGCGATCGGGTATCCGGTCGCCTTCGACGCGAGCGCCGAAGAGCGTGAGACGCGGGGGTTCACTTCGATCACGTAATAGTCGAACGAATGGGGATTGACCGCCAGTTGAATGTTGCATCCACCCTCGACACCGAGTGCCCTAATGATTCTCAACGAGGCAGAACGTAAGATGTGGTATTCGATATCAGACAGGGTTTGCGACGGAGCAATAACGATAGAGTCTCCCGTGTGGATCCCCATCGGATCCATGTTCTCCATGTTGCAGACAGTGATGCAATTGTCCGCAGAGTCCCTCATCACCTCATACTCAATCTCTTTCCATCCGATGAGCGATCTCTCAATCAAAACCTGGTGACGAAGACTGAGCGAAAGGCCGAGCGTTCCGATCCGTTGCAGTTCGTCCGGATCGTGTGCGATGCCGCCGCCAGTTCCGCCCAGCGTGTATGCAGGACGGACGATGCAAGGGTAGGGCACTTTCTCCTGCAACTCTCGAAGTTCCTCAGCCGATTCCACGATCCAACCTTCAGGCACCGGCTCGCGGATTTCCCGCATCAGTGCCCGGAACGCCTCGCGATCTTCCGCTTTTCTTATCGCTTCCAACCGTGTTCCGAGCAAGGTTACGCCGTAATCCTGTAAAATACCCTGTTCAGCGAGGCACGTCGCCAGGTTCAAGGCCGTCTGCCCCCCCATAGACGCCAACAGCCCGTCAGGACGCTCTTGGGCGATGACCCTCTCACAGAACTCAACGGTCAGCGGCTCGATGTAGACCCGGTCCGCCATCTCGCGGTCGGTCATGATTGTCGCCGGGTTACTGTTAATGAGGATAACTTTCATGCCCTCTTCTTTCAGTGCGCGGCACGCCTGAGAGCCGGCATAGTCAAACTCAGCGGCTTGCCCGATGACGATCGGCCCGCTGCCTATAACCATCACCTTCTTCATGTGCCCGCACTCTCTATTCTATTAATGAACTCTTGAAAATAGGGCCGCGAATCCAACGGTCCCGGCGCCGCCTCCGGGTGATACTGAATGCTGAAAACGCCCTTCGGCTCATGCTGCAAGCCTTCGACAGTTCCATCATTCAGATTGATCTGCGTCACCTCGACCCCAGTACCGGTTAGGGAATCGGCGTCAACAGCGTAACCGTGGTTCTGTGAAGTTATCGCGACTTTGCCTGTGGCGAGGTCTTTGACGGGATGGTTGCTCCCCCGATGCCCGAACTTCAGTTTGAAGGTGCTCCCGCCGAGAGCGCAGGCCACCATCTGGTTGCCGAGGCAGACGCCGAACATGGGCACCTTGCCGACCAAACCCCGAACCGTCTTCATGACCTGAGTGAGGCCCCCCGGGTCGCCCGGGCCCGGCGATAGAAGCACGCCGTCCGGCTTCCATCCCAACACCTGTTCGGCGCCGGTCGAGTGTGGCAGCACGACCGACCTGCAGCCGAGGGCAGCCAAGCGGCGCAGAATGTTGAACTTCAGTCCGCAATCCAACACGACTATCTTGTGGCGATACTCTGCCTGCGGCGCGTCCACATCTTCCCTCCCCTCGTACCCCCACGCGTATGGCGCGGGCGTGCTCACCAATTCCACGAAGTTCTGATCGCCGTAATCCGGCACATCCGCCAACCGCTGGAGCGCTCTCTCCGGGTCGGCATCCGTGATCAACCCCATGGTCACGCCCGCTGAGCGCAGACGCTTCGTTATGGCGCGGGTGTCCACCCCCTGAAGCCCGCCAAGCCCGCGCTCCACCAAGAACTCATGCAGGGTACGGCGGCTTCTCCAGTTGCTCGGCGCTTCGCAGGCCTCGCGCACAATCAGGGCGGCCGGCTGGACGCGGTCCGACTCAAAATCGTCGTCGTTGATGCCGTAGTTCCCGATTATGGGATAGGTCAGAAGGACAATTTGTCCGGCGTAACTCGGGTCCGTAAGTATTTCCTGGTAACCGGTCATGCCGGTGTTGAAAACCACTTCGCCGGCGGCTTCTACGTCCGCTCCAAGCGGCCTGCCGCGGAATACCGCGCCGTCCTTCAGGACCAGGTACCTGTCCAACTTGTCATCCGGTCCCGGACGCGCCGATGGCACGGTCGCGACTGGGGGACCTATTCAGTCTACCCCATCTTACTACCCGAGGACCGACCTCCGTATCACCCGGGGACGCACGGCTTGGACGGAGCATGGCCGTCACGGATGAGTGCTAATGAAAGTAACTCGCGCCGTTCACATCAATGACCTGGCCGCTCAAGTAGGCGGCCTCGTCGCTGAACAGAAAGGCGGCGACCGCGGCGCAGTCGTCCGGCGTGGCGACTCTGCCCAGCGGGATTCCGGCGACGATCTCGTCCCGGCGCTCCTCCATGCCTGGCCGCGCCATCGCAGTATCAACCCAGCCGGGTGCAATCCCGAACACCGAGACACCGGCAGCGGCCATCTCCATCGCAAGAGAGCGCACCAGGTTTATCTGGGCCGCCTTGCTGGCCGCGTACGCAGCCGCCCCGGCTTCGCCGCGGAATCCGACGCGCGAGCAGACGTTCAGAATCCGTGCACCCTCCAGACCGCCCTCAATCGCTGCCCGGGCGAACCGCCTTGTGAGGCGCAGCGTGCCGCCGAAGTTAGTCTCATAGTGAGAGCGCCAGTTTTCGTCGAACTCTTCGTCGGTGGAACGCGTGAAATCGAGCGGCCGGTAGACACCGGCGTTATTGACCAGGCCGTGAACCGGCCCCTGCGAAGCGGCCCAATCCCACAACCTCCCGCAATCGTCCGGATTGCTGAGGTCGGCGCCGAAGGGTGCGGCGACACCTCCGGCCTGCTCCGCCGCCTCCCCGGCCATCTCCCTATTCGTGCGGTAATGAACCAGCGGCCGCCAGCCGTCGCGGCCGAGCCGGACCGCGACGGCTCTGCCTATCCCGCGCGATGCGCCGGTGACGAGGACATTTCTGGGCATGATGCGGCAGTTTACCGAGGCGTTGCCAAAGCGCGGCCATGCGGTCTGTTTTGACACCGTGCCCCGTCTCTGAAACTGTGAACCGCAGAGCCCGCGCCGGCGAATCGAAACGGCCACTGGACCCAACGGCAGACACCATCGTCCTTGGGGACAACCTGGAAGCGCTGGCACGGCTACCGGATGGGACGTTCTCGCTCGTCTATATTGACCCGCCGTTCAATACCGGACGGCAGCAGACCCGCGTTTCCATTCAAACGGTGAGGGACGAGGAGAACGGCGACCGGATCGGCTTCGGGGGGAATCGGTATCGGACGGAGACTTTGGGCGTAAAGGCATACCCGGACCTCCACGATGACTATTTGGGATTCCTGGAACCCGTGCTGAGAGAGGCGCGGCGCGTTCTCACACCCGACGGGTCGCTGTTCTTTCACATTGACTTTCGCGAGGCGCACTATTGCAAGGTGCTCTTGGACGAATTGTTCGGAAGAGACTCCTTTATGAACGAGATCATCTGGGCCTATGACTATGGCGGCAGAAGCAAGCGCAAATGGCCAGCGAAGCATGACACCATCTTCTGGTATGCGAAGAACCCGAACCAATACTTATTCAATTACGATGATATTGACCGCATCCCATACATGGCGCCGGGACTCGCCGGACCTGAAAAAGCCGCCCGCGGCAAGACGCCCACCGACGTCTGGTGGATGACGATCGTGAGCCCCACCGGCAAAGAGAAGACCGGCTACCCGACACAGAAACCGCTTGCGCTGCTGAAGAGGATCGTAAGCGTCCACTCGAACCCCGGAGATTGCGTGCTCGATTTCTTCGCCGGGAGCGGCACAACGGGCGAAGCGGCGGCGAAACTGGGCCGCACGTTTTTTCTTATTGACAACAACGAGGACGCATTCGAGGTCATGCGCGGGCGGCTCGCGGGTTTCAGCCCGCTTGTCATAAGCCTCACGGACCGCGACCGCCGACCTGCGGACTCTGTCCGCTGGTGAGCCGACCGCGCTCAGCGAAGGGCCGCAGACGGCGGCTCTGAGGCGGGAGCAGAGGGAGACGCACCATTTCGCCGCCGCCGCCGTCCATACCTGATAGAACACCAGCCTCGGCTCTGCGCTGATGCGCAGGCCTAGACGGGGGAAGTCCGGTGGAATTCCGGCGCTGTGCCGCAGCGGTGATAGTCCGAATGCCCGGCCGAGGCGAGCCGTGACACACGACCCTTCGAGCCAAAGGGGATGGCTGCAAGGAATCCTCCCCGGCCCGGAGCGCTACGGCGCTTCGAGCGCCTGGGGGCGACGCCGGTTCCATCACCCCGCGGCGCAAGGGCCGGACAGAAGGAGACGGAACCATGAGAAAGGCTTTTACGATAATCGAACTTTTGGTTGTGATTGCGATCATCGCCATCCTTGCGGCGCTTCTCTTCCCAGTTCTTGCAACAGCAAAGGAGGCCGCCAAGAAGAGCGCCTGCACCTCAAACCTCCGCCAGCTGGGAATGGCGTCTTCACTATATTTGGGTGACTACGATTCAAGATACGTGATCGCTATGTATGGCATCGGAAACGACCTGCGGCAGACATGGTTTGGGCGCGAAACGCAACCGGATAATTGGGATAAATTGGGTGGATTATTGCAGCCGTACATTCATCACGGGCAGCTTCAGAAGTGCCCGACATCAACTGCTCGACCCAGGTTCGGCGACGGCAGCGGATATGGCTATAACTGGGGATTCATTGGCTCCGACGCCAACATCACGTTCAACTACTCCGGTTGGCCGAACCTGCGCAACCCCGCGAAAGAGAGCGAACTATCGGACCACGCCTCTAAAGTGCTTTTCGCCGACTCCGGGTTTGTAAACCCCTCATGGTATGGAGGCAACAACCAGGTGTACGAGACCGGGTTCATAGACCCGCCGATGTTCTGGTACGGCAACCCGACGGTCGAGTTTCGGCACGTTGACTCGCACAAGGATATAGACGAAGAGGCCCAGACAGTCACCCATTGGGGCAGGGCGGTGTTCGTTTGGGCCGACGGACACTGCTCCTCCCTGCTACCGAGCCAGGTGACGGACGCGATGTTCACGAGGGATTAGCGCGGCCCGAGCGTTTCGATCGGGGTTCGGGAAGCCGCGTGGCCAAAAAACGGCAGGAAGGGATCGCCCCGTGGCGAATCAGATGTAGTAAGGCGGCACATACCATGGCACGACGGTTATATGGATTCACTCTCATCGAACTTTTGGTCGTGATTGCGATAATCGCTGTCCTCGCCGGCCTGCTGTTTCCCGTCTTGGCACGCGCGAAGGAGGCCGCCAAAAAGACAACCTGCGCCTCGAACATTCAGCAGATCGGGATGGCGACGCTGCTGTACGCCTCCGACTATGACGAGCATTACCCGCGCCAAGACAACTGCCGGCCTCTCGAAGGGTCGCTGAACCCGAGGCACAGAGATCCCGGTACCGTGCCCGGCGACGGCTGCACGAGTTGGCCGTTCACTTATCGCGTGAACCATTGGAAGTGGCAGGTCTGGATTCTGCCGTATACGGGGCCGGACATTGACCTATTCATCTGCCCCTCCCGCGAGAAAGACCCGGCGGGGTGGGAAGAGAACGGTGAGATATGGAACGCCTACGCCATAAACCTCGCGCTCACGGGCGCGCTGAACACCTACGGCAATCCGAATCGCTTAGGCGCCGATCGCACAAGTTTCTTGGGCGGCACGACTATAACAGTGCCCGATCCCTCCTCCGCCATGCTGTTTATAGAACTCTCCAGTTCTCGCATAAACTTCCTCCCCGTATTCACAACGCCGAGCGCAACCAATCAGACCGCATATCCGACTGCGCTGCGCGAACTGTGGGCGCCGATGCTAATGCAATGGGTCAGTACGACGGACTGCACACCGACGAATGAGATTGACCGCGCTCTCATACCGCTCAAGCCACGTTTCTGCGTATGAACGGGGGGTGGGGAACACGCGGCAGTTTGACGGCTTCACTCATAGTCTTTCCGATACTTCGCACGCACCTGCTCGTGCAACATCTCTTTGAGCGTCGTGGGCTTCTGGGATTTCGGCGCCTTCGCCGGCCGCTTAGGCGGCTGCACGGGCCTCGGCGGAGTCGCCGGTCCCGCCACCAGCAGCGGCGTGCTGACTTTCGTGAGTTTCTTCCAAGTCTCGTTCGCCCCGTTCACCGTTGACACGAGCATCACCAGACCCCCGATCGTTCCAGGGCGCCCCTGGCACATGAGCCTCGCGTTCGACAGGCACTCGCCCAGCCGAGCGAAGAACGCGCCCTCCTCAATCCTCACGCCCGTCGCGCCCGTCTGCCTGAACGTGTCGGGGTCCGTGCCCGTCAGGGGCAAGAACAGCGATCCGTTCGGCAGTTGATACTTGTTGAGCAGGTGCGGGCCCCCACCTCGCCACTTCTTCGCGTCCGGCAGGTTCCACTCAGGATGATCTCGCTGTATCCACTCGTACATGTGCGACGGACGCCATATCATCTCGGCCGAGTCTTCGTAATCCTGGCAGCCGATATGGTATTCGCTCCGTTGGAGGCCGGCGTCATGCAACTCGAGCGCGCAGATCGTGTTGCTGACGATCATGCGCCGGCTCTTGCGGATGATGCCCTGCTCCCCCGCCATCCGCTGGTTGTGCCAGAACCAGCAGAGGGTACGGATGAACGGCTTGTCGGGGATGAGAGTCACGCCGTCATCAGGGACGCCCGGCGTCGGGTCCCAGGTCTTACAGCACTCGGTCACGAAGCGGATCCGAGACTCGAGCGTCGGCTTGTTGTAAGGCGGCGGCCACAGACACGGGCTGCAAGCCCGCTCCTCCTCTATAAGTAGAAGGTATTCCTCCTGCTTAGTTTCGGGAAGGCGCCGCAGTTCTTGCTTCGTCAGTAAGGCTACGGATTCGCTCAAGCCGTTCCTCCCTTGTAAGATTAATGTTCACGTTCACCGCAGGCCGGTCGTCGTCCCACATCTTGAGGTGCCGACCGACGAGCTCGAGTGCGCGGTTCGCGCCGCTGGAGTCAAAGCGATACTCGCCAGTAGGCTTCCCGTCCCGACCGTAAATCTGCTCCTCCTGCAGCGCCCGTGCAACGACGCCCCGCAGGTTCTCCAGCACCCAATCCTGATCTATCTCGATCCGCTTGGAGCGTTTCTGCATCCCCGCCTGGATTGCCGCCTGAACCTGAGGATTTCTTAGGAGCTGACAGGCACTAACCTCCGCAGCATTTCCCCTGGCCTTGTACCCAGCACGCTTGTAAGCGGCACTCGCGCACAAGTCCACCAGGTATTCCTCGACGAAACGCTGCTGCTTGGGTGTGAGGGGCTTCTTGGGCGCCGCTGGCGTGACTTCCGCTGGGGAGCCTTGCTCGGCCGCCCAATCGGCTATTTCTTGCGCCGTGCGCGGCTGCTTCACGTCTGGACCGCCTCCAGGGGCCGCCCGGCAACTTGCGGGACCGGGTTGCGGAGCCGTGCCCGCAGCCAGCGATCGAGCTCGTCAGTTGGGACTCGAATGCTCGTGCCGATCCTCATGAACGGCAGGCCGTCGTTCCTCATCAATCGGCGGACCTTGCGCGATCTGCATTGCAAGTGGTCTGCCGTCTCTGAGACCGTCAACAGTTTGGACATCGGACCTCCTTATCGGTAACTCTTCGCAGGCGACCGGCAACTAAGTGCCGTTGTCGTCACTCATTATGACGGCTCAGGCGGTCCTTATGTGTCCATGCGCCGCCTTTGAGCGGCCCTGGACTCTAATGTTGGTCGACCGACGCCTATCAGTCGTCAGCTCTTTCAGGCTCCCAATACGACACCTTGGACTCCAGGGCGATGATACGCTCCGCTATCTCGCTGCAGCGAGCATCAGAGACCTGTCCCAGCGTGTACTGCACATGTCCCTGCCTGGCAGCCTGCGCCACTGTGTCGGGTTCCTTGTGCTCCGTCAGGGCCTCCATTATCCAATCGAAGTCTCGCCGCATCTCGTCAGTCGGGAAGTCGCTCTGGCCCAACGTGTGAAACGCGAGATAGGCGTCAAACAGGCGGGGGCGAAGGCCGCCCTCTCCCCTCGCCATAGTGCGCACCGCCCCACTCATTTTCTCCCGCACGTATCCGATGTCTGCCATGGGTCCAACTTCGCCGCTGCGGCAATCCTCCCTGCGCGCATGCTCAACTCCCGGCCCCAGGCGGCCCGTAGAGGCCCGCTGCCGTCGGGTTAGTTCTCCGGTTCTGGCTTGAGGATGATCATGGCTGGGACGAGTTCTTTCGGGCCGAGATCGTGATAGACCTGGGACACGACCCACCGACTTGTCGGAGATTCCATCTCTACGCCCTTGGAAGTGATCACAACTTCCCCGATGTGGGGGAGCGTGCTGACGCTACAAGTGCCTTCGATGATGACTTTACCGTTTACTGTGAGTTGATACTGGACTCGCATGGCAGGATTCTATCGCAAGTAAGACGGCCCGTTGCCGGCGGCCGGAACTACGACACGTGTCGTAGTTTGAACCCGAAACCCCCGATCTGGCCCGGTCAAGCGAAAACTGACGCCCCTACAGGCCCGCAGCGCGACGTTCGCCGGTCGCGGCGGCCTGGGAGTGGGCCTTTCGGGCTCAATCAGCCCGGCCCAAGTGGCCATCCGCGCCGACCTGTGTTACAATGCGATTCCGCCACACGCACCCGGCGAAGGGGACACTGACGGGGTAGTAACGTGGAAAAGATAGCGGGATATGCGATGGTCCTCGCCAGGGCCCGGGCGCAGCAGGAAGCAAGCAAGTCTTTGTTCGGAAAGCCGAAGCTCAAATACGGCCAGTGCTACGCCATGGCGGGTTACTTCATGCAGCTCGGGGCCCTGCTCGGTGCGAAGCATCGGGACAAGCCTGACGCTTTTGGGCACGCCTTCCTCGGGGCAACCGGCGAGCCGGGCGCAGTCAAGCGATTCTTCACGGATGCGGCTCCGCGAATTCTTGAGGCGATAGCTGAGGACATGACGTTTACGGACTACGTCAACGCCGAGCAAGTTAAGAGGCTGAAATACACGGGAGATCCGCACAGATTCTTGTTCGATCTCGGCATGAAAAGGTTGACATAGCTACCGGCGTCTCAATGCTCTGGCAATTCGCAGAGGAAGGGGCGATTCTTGGCGCCATGCATCCAGAGAGAGCGCATCGTTTGTACGAGCGCATGCATGCGCCAAGGGATCAAGCGGCCTGGGACAGGGCGCGTGCCGCAGGTCTCGACATCCCCGAGAAGCAAGACATCATGACTTACGAGGAATGTGAAGAGGGCGAAAACGAAGCATTCATGGCCTACTGCGACCAGTGCGCTCCCAGCCTATACGCCGTACTGAATCCTTAGCGAGGCCAGAAAGACGCGCGTCGTCCTGAGCACGGCTCACCGCCCGCACTCGGCCGTTAGGATGGCGAGGAGCACGGCACCGACCGCGCACACCATCAAGATGAGGACAACGAGGCGGGACCACTTGTCGGCCTCCGGCACCGCGTGTCTACTCGCCCCGGCCATCCGTCACAGGAGCGTCACGCGCCACAACCACTCACGGTGACTGCCAGCAGAGGCAAGGTTACGCTGATTCGGCGGGGGTAGACTAGAAACGATGACCGCGCCACGTCGCTTAGCGGCGGGCTTCGCCGCGCTAACACTAGTATTCTTCGGCCTGCACGGCTGCAATAACCTAGCGGCCAACCTCGCACCGGAGAAGAGCGATCAGGAACTGAAAGGCACGTCGACTCCAGCCGAAAGGGACCCTGCTGGAGAGGCTCAAGCACAGCGGATCGTGTTCAATCGCTCGGCTGGTTCGATGGCGTTTATCTGCTCGGTCAATTCCGACGGAACGGGTTTCAGCGATCTGACTGATCGCACCGAGGTTCACAAGGATCTGGATCCGACGCGGTCTCCGAGCGGCGAGCACATCGCATTTACAAGGAGAAGCCGTGATCGTGCCAGCCACGCAGGCATTTACATCATGAGCCCGGATGGTTCCAACGTTAGATCGCTTACAAGCAGTGAGGGATTTGACGGTCCGCCGAAGTGGCTTCCCGATAGCGAACGGATCGTGTTCTTCCGGCAAGGGCCGGGGGAGTGGAAGCACTACGTCGTTGACATTACGAACGGGAGCGTGTCGCCTGTGCCAGATTGGATGGCCGGCGCATGGAGCCCTGACGGCACGCGGGTTGCGTTCGTTGTGCCGACGACTGACCATCCGGACGAGCACGACATGGATCTATGGGTTTGCGACGCGGACGGCAGCAATCAACAGCGCCTGACGCGATTCGAGACAGCCATTCTAAGACCAAGCTGGTCGCCGGATGGGGAGACGGTTCTGTTTGTTGCCGAAATCGGATCTGGATCGCAAGTCCTCACCGTTCATGCTGCAACAGGCAAGATAGAGACATTATTGGAGGAATCTGAAACCTATTACGAGTCGCCCGCTTGGTCGCCGACGGGCAAGCGCATAGCGGTTGTACGTTCACCTAGAGGTGCGGATTACTCCACGCCTGATTACTTCAGGCAGATTTGGGTAATGGACGTTGCGACGGGCAACTTTTCACGGGTGACGAACGCTCGCAGGAGTCACTACCGTCCATTGTGGATGGCGGACGGCAAAGAACTCGTTTATCAGGGCAATTTCGGCAACAATTCGTCTCTGTATATCGCCAACATTGAGGGCTCCGAAGAGTTCAGACTAACGGATGCGGGCGGATTCGACAACAACCATGACATTCTGCCTCTGTAAGTTGACTCCCCTATGGTGGCAGAGAAGTGATGCTTGGTAAAGAGGCTTTACTCTTCAGATGCGGTTCGTGACACGAAAGGCCGCGCGCCGTCTCCTCCAATCCTCCCGATACAAACGTCCGAAGCGTCCCAAACGTCCAACTCAGATTCAAACCGTAGACGTTACGCCCCGCTGGACACTCGCACGGGGGGACGATCGGCCGCATGGGCCCTCCCATACTTCCCGTGCGACAGATCGAGAGCTGTCTGAACTCGAGCGGTCCTACGTGACCAACCGGATCGCCGCGTCAATGTCAAGTCTTATCAGATTTTCCTGGCCCAGTGCGGACGCAGCTTACTAAACCTGTCGCGTCAGCAATCCAGCACCACCATAATCTTCGGCTCCTGCTGGCCCTTGCCCCGGAACATGCCGAGGTGCTTGCCGAGAAGTTCGAGTGCGCGACTGCGGGCCATACAGCTGGGCGCGTTCTCCGCCAAATCGGCGAGACCGCGGATGACGCCCTCTATTGTCACCTCGGCCCGTTGGGCACGTGCCGTCATAGCCGCCCGAATTGCCGCCTGGGACGGGTGCTGCTTTTTGTACGTTACTTGGTCGTAAGAAAGGCGTGCCGCTAAGGGCGTCGCTTTTCGTACCTAAAGTGGTCGTGTTTTTGCGCCCTGCAATATCTGCACCCCTTCGCTGTAGAATCAGGGCATGGACGCACCATCAGCACCCGAGGAAGAGCGGACAATGGAGTACTGGATGAACAGGCCGGCGGACGACCGAATCAGCCCGGCTATCGCTCGTATCATCGCGCTCGGCGACGAGCTCAACCAGCGAAGGCCGGATTATGTCGAGTGGTTCAGATCCCACCGGAGCGCGCTGACCAACCGCCTAAAGGACATCTGCCTGCTGCTTGAGATCACCGTTCCGTAACGGTCCGACCCTGCTGCAGAGCCCCAGGCGGCCCGTAGCGGCCCGGGACCGGCGGCCGGATTGTCCAGACGTCTGGACTTTTCGACCCGAGACCCCCGATCTGGCCTCGATCCGTCCCAAACGTACGCCCTGAGGCGCCCCCAACGCGACGTTCGCGGGTCCTGGCTGGGTAGGCCGCCGCACGCCGGCTTGCTCCGGCGAGTCGTGCCTACTCACACCGACCCGCTACTATTCGGTTGCTCCAAGTCACGCAACAGCCCATCCAGCCCGTCAAGGTACTCCTGGAGCATCTGCAAAGTGATAACAACCGCCGACTGTGTATCCAAGAGGGCGAAGACCTTCTCGAATGGGAATTCGGCTGTTGCATCCCTGGCGTTGCCGTCTGCGTCCGTAACTGTAACCTTCCACCCACCCTTCAACTGCAATTCGACCGATGCGCCCGCTGGAATATCAACCGTGAGCCCAATGCCCTCAATCTTTCGTGCCAATCGAAAATGCTCCTGCGACCCCCTCAGCCCCCGGACAGCATCAAAATGAGGCACGTCTTGCTTGTGCTCCTCCAGCCACGTCTCCCTCCAAGACTTCGGATAGAATTTCACAAGATACGCTATTGGTTTCCGTGCGTCCGTGACCGCAGCCCTCAGATGGTCTGCACCGGCCTGGGTAGGCCCCGCCTCTACTGCCCGTCGGAGGTTGCGGCATGCCTGGTGCCAAGCCTCCCGAGCCGCGCTGTTCGCTTTCTCTGCAGATGAATGTGTACCTTCGCCCATTAAAAAGCAGTTCAATAAGCCTCCGTGTATTCCTGCGCGGATGCCGGTGGCCTCGACGGCCAAGACCGACAGACGTACGCGCGAGGTCGCGCCGTGGCGCGACCTCCTTAGCAGAGGATCGGTTCGTGGGCGGCTCTGCCTTCAGCTACGTCACCCGTCAGGACCTCGTCGCCACAGTAGAACGCTTCTCGCTTGAGGATGCGATGCACCTGCGAGGCGGAGAACTGCTTACCGCGGACGGTGCGGAATCCCGAACCGTTCAGGCGTTCGGCGATCCCCGCGAGCGTGCGCCCCTCAGCTCGAAGCGAGAACGCCAGCCTGACGGCCTTCGCTTCGGACTCCTCGACGCGCAGGGCGCCCTTGCCGGGGCTTCCGCGCTTACCGACCGGCCGGTAGCCGAAAACCCCGGCTCCGCCTGAGTACGTGCCGTTCTTACGCGCTGCGGCTTTCCGGCCGGCGGACATGCGGGCGGCGATTACCCCGCGCTCGAACTGCGCGAAGGCCGCGAGTATGTGGCGCATGAGATCGCCCATGAACCCGTCGCCGAAGTGTTCCGAGACGGAGACGACCTGCGCCGACTCCGAGAACTCGCGGTACAGGGCTTCGGCCAAGAGAACATCCCGGGCCAGCCGGTCCATGCGCGAAACCAGGACAGTGGAGACTTCGCCGGAGTTGACTGCCTGCCGCAGTTCCGCAAGCCCCGTGCGTTCCTCTGTGGCCCCTGACTCCACGTCCTGATACCAGAGGGCCACGCAGAGCCCGTTCGCGGCGGCGTAGGCGGCGATATGCTGCCTTTGCACGTCGAGGCCGTGCCCTTCCTCTTGGCCGTCCGTGCTGATGCGCACATAGGCCGCGACCTTCGCGCGGGTGTCGTCGTTGCTCATTCTCAGGTCTCGTTTTGCAGCGGTTCTAACCGCTGTGATTTCCGGGTCGTTTCAGTTCCTCAAGGGCGGCCGCAAGTTGCATCTTTTCGGGCACGGTGAGAATTTGGGTGCCCTGAAAGTCGAAGATGCTTTCGCACCGAACGCAGAGATAACTGATCGAACTTGGTAAACTGCAGCCGCCGCGGTAATCCCGGCAAGGAGCGAATAGCAATGGTCGCGTTGGTTGTCAGTCTCGTCCTGGCCGCCCAAGCGGGCGTCCCCAGTCCCCCGTTCAAGCGTCTCTCCACAATCGACGTCGAGGGTTCGGGGCAGAGGGCACTCCTCGTACATAAGAACTCCGCATTCTTTATTCGGGGAGAAGAGGTGATGGCGTATGATCTGCCGAGCGGAGAAAAACTTTGGACACATGCGCTCGAAGAAGACATATATGCGGATCATCTGGCGATAGACGGAGGGGTGCTTTACGTTTCAACCAGCCCGGAGCGGCGCATGAAGGATTCCAAACTTCTAGCGCTCGATCCCGAGTCAGGCAATCTGCTGTGGTCGCTGCCGCGCCAGGGTAGGAGTTCGGCGATTGCGATTGACTCAAACACCTTGTACACATCGCTGTCGCCGTACCACATCTCGGCTCTTGACCTGGAGACAAAGAAGCCCAAGTGGACCACCGAACTCCCCAAGAAGACAGACGACAGCTGGTCCCGTGGCGCACTCTTG
The DNA here is from genome assembly GCA_022567555.1 of Armatimonadota bacterium. GTDB lineage: Bacteria > Armatimonadota > Fimbriimonadia > Fimbriimonadales > ATM1 > JADFGT01. The sequence goes on from JADFGT010000051.1 coordinate 19,908, forward strand.
TCTGTACTGGTTGTCTCGGGACGCGTCGCGGTGCATTGCGAGCCCGTCACTTATTGTCTCGACGTCGAATCCGGGAAGATCCTTTGGAGCGAGCCTGTAAAGTACTTGTATTTCGGTACCCCGTTGGTAGCAAAAGATGGCGTGCTGCTCGTACCGTCCGATAACGGAATAGTTGCGCGAGCCCTGAGCAGCGGCGAGTTTCTTTGGCGAAATCCCGAAGTAAACTACGGAGATTTCGCGGCTGTGTTTGGTCGCTGGTTCGTCACGCTTTATAACGGGAGGATTCAGGCGCTGGAACCAGAGACGGGCAACGTCGCTTGGTCGCACACAGTCGGTCCTGAAAACGCGGCCGGTTTCGGGCGGTACGGCTCCGTCTTCGGTAACACTCTATTTATTGGCGATTTCGACAGCGGCGGCGTGTACGACAACAGCGGCAAAGAACTCTGGCGAGGCCCGAGGGAGGACACGATAGCCCAGCCGATATGGACCGACGGAACGATATTGGTTTGCTTTGACCGCTCACGGATCCTTTGGTACGAACACGGGGAGCCCGACCCCCTGCCTGAGGACGCTGCTGCGAGGCAGGCGCTTGCCGCGAGAATGATTTCGAATTTCGACGCCCTGGATCCCTCGGAAGTAAAACGGCTCGAATCTCTCGGAGATGATGCGTTTGAGGCGGTCCTTCAGGCGTTCCTAAAGGCGGGAGCCGCCTACGATCCAGGATCCGAATCCGACGACAACAGCGATTTTTACAGACAGTATCGCGACCTGCAAGGCCCTCTGCAGAACGTAACAACGCCGAAGCGCACCGACGATCTCGTTGAAGCTTTCAAAAAGACCAAGCCGGGCGCCTCGGAGAGAACGTTGCTTCTCCGTCTTATCGGGGAGCACGGCGACCCGAATGTCGTGACTCCACTATTTCTGGATGCCCTTAAGGCAGATTTCCGTGCATTTGGGCTTAACCGGCCGCTTACGGGCGTTGCGCTGAACTACGTAGTGAAGTCGGATCACCCGGACGCTACGAAGTACATGATCGAGCTATTAAACAATCCGGAGACGCACGAGGAGGTCCGCTTCAAAGCGTACGTAAACTTGGCGCGCACCGGAGGCCAAGCCGGTTTGGATGCCGTGCTCGCGAACCGCCGGAGCCGGGAACTGCTCCGGCCTCTCGAGGATCGCCTTGAACTCGAAAAAGTCGGTTCCAGAGAGCGCGGCCTTTACGACCCGATCCTCTTGGACGAGAAATCGGATGCCGAGGGACGGACGTGGGGGCTGCTGCAGAGCGGCATCCTGGCCAGCCGCGGCGACCTCTGGATCGCCGAGAAGGTTGATGGGAAGTGGGTTCGGCCTCTCTTCTCCGGTGTCAGCAGGTCGGGGGTGAGCGGATGGGCAGAACCCAGACCTCCGGAGCCCACAGTTCGTGGAAAGATGGCGAAGGAGCTCGTGGATGGCGCATGGTTTGACGTGCTTGTTGGCAATCCGGATCTCGCGAGCGACGCCGACGGTGACGGCTTGACGGACGTCGTCGAGGCACGCCTCAGCACCGATCCCAACAAGAAAGACACCGACGACGACGGGGATCCGGACGGTGTTGACCCTTGGCCAAATGCGCCTCGGCATTCGAGCCTTTCTGACGCCGAGCAAGTTCTCGCGGCCGCGTTCGAGGCGCGCTACCATTTCTACGGCTCTGAAGTCCCCGCGATTTTCTTCGCGCCGCAAGGCATGGAACCGTTCGAAATGGTGGGGTGGAGGGGTCCGGTCGTTTGGCATGCTTCAGAGGAACACGAACGTTGGTCTACTCCATTGGAATGGTGTTATCAGCAGGGCGTCGCCTTCATCGGCTTTAGGGACTATGGACAGCAAGGCGATAGTCGTCCGTGGAGCGAGCGATGCATCCGCTGGAACGACGACCGCACTGAGGCGACTGTTACAATCTCGAC
>JADFGT010000124.1 GCA_022567555.1 Armatimonadota bacterium
GCGCGGCCAGGGAGGTGCCGCAGTTTGACTCCGGAGCAGGCCGCTGAACATGAACAGGCGCGACTTCCTCAGGGCCGGCGTGATTGCGGGTGCGGGTTCGCTGTTTGCGGGCTGCTCGAGCCCTGTTAGGCGATACGCGAGCAGAGGCACGCCGGACTCCATATCGCCGCCAAAGGCCGACGTTGAGCCGACCGCCCGCCTCGTCAATCGCGTGAGTTTCGGTCCGGTTCCGGGCGAGCTTCAGCGCGTCAGGTCAATGGGCGCCGACGCATACGTAGACGAGCAGTTACGCGCGGGCCGCGAGGAGGACTTTGCGCTCAGGTTCCAACTCGGGCGTCTCGACGTGCATAACATCAACGCCGCCGAACTGCGCGACCTTCCGCAAGAAGAGGTGATCCGCCAACTTCAGCAGAGCGCACTTCTGATGTCAGTCTACAGCCCGAACCAACTGCGGGAGCGGATGGTGGACTTCTGGACGAATCATTTCAACATCTACGTGCGAAAGAAACTTTCGGCGTACCGCAAGCCGACGGACGACATCAGCGTAGTGCGCAAGCATGCGCTTGGAAAGTATCCCGACCTGCTTAGGGCCTCGGCGCACAGCCCGGCCATGCTCGCCTTCCTTGACAATCAGGTCAACCGGCGCGGTCTGGCCAATGAGAACTATGCGCGCGAACTGATGGAACTGCACACGATGGGCGTTCAAGGCGGCTACACGCAGAAAGATGTGCAGGAGGTCGCGCGCTGCTTTACGGGCTGGACTATCGAGAACCGCTTCATGCGGCCTCGCGGAACGTTTCGCTTCGACCCCGAACGCCACGACAACGGGGCGAAGATTGTTTTAGGCGAGAAGATTCCAGCGGGTGGCGGAAAGAAGGACGGCGACACGGTGCTGGATATTCTGGCTCAACACCCTTCGACAGCCAAATACATTTCTGGCAAGATCTGCCGATTCTTCTTGGGAGACGGGGCCGGCGCATGGGCCGGCCGGACGGCAAAAACCTATTCGGAAACCGGCGGCGACATCAGGGCGATGCTGCGGCCGATACTCCTTGCGCGAGAGATGCTGAAAGCCCCGCCGATACTGAAGCGGCCGTTCGACTTCATGGTCTCCTCGCTCCGCGCCCTAAACGCCGACACCGATTGCGGGAGACCTCTCCAGAACCACCTCGAGGACTTGGGCCAGCCTCTGTATCAGTGGCCGATGCCGGACGGCTACCCAGATATAACCGACGCCTGGACCGGCTCGCTCTTGGCGCGATGGAACTTTGCTCTCGCTCTCACCGCGGGCGGCATGTCCGGCACGAGCGTAGACCTCGAAAAACTAACGGCCGCTTTGAAGGCGGGGGGGGCAACGGACGCAACGAGCGGGCTGGCGGCACTCATCTTGAGCCGGCCGGTCGATTCGCATGACGTGAATGCGATCGGCGCGGTATTGCGAAAGGAATCTGTCGGAGATTCCGTGGACCATTGGAAAACAGCGGCGCTGTGCCTCGCTTCTCCGGAGTTTCAGTGGCACTAAGCAGTATGGCATGCCATCCATGGGCAACGGACCGAACGAACACAAGGACACGATGATGAAAAAAGATTGGTGGAGTTGTGACGGCGGGGGCGGCCTGCATGCGGACGGGGAATGCACACATGGGCGTCCGTACACAAATGCGGCCGCTGCTTTGAGAGTGACCCGCCGCTCCCTCCTCGTCGGCGCGGCCATGGGCGCCTTTGCCTGGAAGGCGCGAACGGCGAGCGCCCTCGCCGGCCTGTCCGTGAAGCCCGGCGGCAAGCCCCCGAAGGGGGACGTGCTCGTAACGATCTTTCTGAGGGGGGGCGCCGATGGGCTGAACATCGTCGTTCCTCACGGCGAGGACGCTTACTATCGCCGCCGCCCGACGCTCGCAATCGCCCCGCCCGGCGACCGGCGCACCGGTGAACGCGCGCTTGAACTCGATTTGTTCTTCGGTCTGAACCCGGCCCTGGCCCCGCTGCTGCCGCTTTACAGAGACGGACGGCTGGCGTTCGTGCATGCCTGCGGCTCCGACGACCGGACGCGCTCGCACTTCGAGGCGATGAACGCCATGGAACGCGGCCTTCCGAACGCTCGCAGCGGGGCGGCCGGCGGGTGGCTCGCGCGGCATCTGGCGGCGACCCAGATCGTCGGAACGTCCCCGCTACGCGCTGTCGCCTTCAGCAGCGTTATGCCCGACTCATTACGGGGCGGAACGGACGCGATCGCGCTCGAGTCGCTTGCCGAGTTCCGGCTGATTGTGCCGGAGGGATCAGGCTGCGACGAGGATGAGTTCAGGGCGTTGGTCGCCGAAGTCTATGAAGGCGGCGAGGACGCCGTCGCGCAAGCGGGCCGAGACACGCTCGACGTTTTGGAGACCATGAATCGGCTTGACCCCGCAAACTACACTGCCTCGAACGGCGCTGTGTATCCGGAAGGCGAGCTCGGCAACGGCCTGCGACAGGTTGCGTTCCTAATCAAGAACGACATCGGTCTGGAAGTGGCGTGCCTTGACAAAGGCGGGTGGGACACACATGTGGCGCAGGGCAGCACCGGAGGCTGGATGACATATCTCTTGGACGACCTGGGCAAATCTCTCGCGGCGTTCGCCGCCGACATGGGCGCCCAGATGGATCGCGTTACGGTCATCGCGATGACCGAATTCGGGCGGCGCGTGCGCGAGAACGGCGGCTTCGGCACCGACCACGGAAGAGCCGGAGCAATGATCCTTCTGGGCGGCGGAACCGTGGGCGGCAAAGTTCACGGAGAGTGGCCCGGACTGGAAGACGACCAACTTGAGCCGCCCGGCGACCTCCGGGTGACGACCGATTATCGCGATGTGCTGGCGGAGGTCCTCTCGAAGCGGCTTCACAGGGAGAACCTAAGCGACGTTTTCCCGGGCCACACACCGGCGTTCCCCGGCTGCGTGTCGGATTAGGCCGCCGAAAACCATCAGGGACGCGGCCGACCTCACAGGGGTCTGCGCCGCATATACATTCCCGCAGGACGCGCCCGAGTCTTCTCCACTGATACTCCATAATCTCTGTGGGGTCGCCCTGCTCGAATGCGGTCAGCATGCGGACGTCGCGCCGGCAGGCTTCCAACGCCGGACGCGCCGCACCGGCGTCATAACGCTGCAGCCATTCCTGAGGCGTGGGCACGGAGGCATCATACCGGCGGGCGTGCCGGCCGGCCTCCGGTCTACAATAGAAGTGAAACTGGTTTTTACAAGCCAAGACCTACGAGGGAGGAAACAAGATGAACAACCCTAAGACTTTGCTGACGTTTCTGGCTGGGGCGTTGCTGGCGCTCGGTGTCTCGGGATGCTCAAATCAGGGAGAGCAACAGGCGCCGGCCGAGCCGACCCAGCGAACGCCTGCTGAGCAGCCGTCTCAGCCCCGACAGGCGGTCGCAAGGATTGACTCGAAGAGCGGCAGCAGCATGTTTGGGTCCGCGTCGTTCCGGCAGGAAGGGGACACCGTGCTGTTCAGGGTCACGATCTCGGGCGCAGAACCGGGCCTGCACGCGGTCCATATCCACGAGTTCGGCGATTGCAGCGCAGAGGACGGCAGTTCGGCGGGCGGCCACTGGAACCCGACAGGCGATGAGCACGGCAGATGGGGCGAGCCGCGACACCATCTGGGAGACATCGGAAACATCGAGGTCGGTGAGGACGGAGAAGGTTCGCTGGAACTGGCCACCGACGTTTGGTCCGTCGGTACGGGCGACGAGAACGACGTTATCGGCAAGTCCATTGTCGTCCACGGGGGTGCGGACGATTTCGTAAGCCAGCCGAGCGGGGCGGCAGGCGCCCGTATCGGATGCGGCGCCATCGCGCCGGACGAAGCGTAGCGCCGCGATGTCCAAACCTCTCATCCGCATCGGGCATAGCCCCGATTCCGACGACGCGTTCATGTTCTGGGGCCTCGCGAGCGGAAAGGTAGAGTCCCGTTTCGAATTCGAGCACGTCCTTCGCGGTATCCAGACCCTGAACGAGTGGGCGATGGAGGGGCGTCTCGAGGCGACCGCCGTTTCCGTGCACGCCTACGCTTATGTTGCGGATAGATACGCACTATTGCGGCACGGTGGGAGTTTCGGAGAGGGATACGGCCCGATGATAATAGCCCGCGAGCCGATGGAGCGCGAGCGCCTGAAAGAAACTGTCATCGCGGTTCCGGGGAAACTGACGAGCGCGTTTCTGCAACTGAACCTTTACATGCCAAACCCGAATTATGAGGTCGTTCCTTTCGACGAGATTATGCCGGCGGTGATCGAGGGACGGTTCGACGCTGGAGTGATAATACATGAGGGCCAACTGACTTGGGAGAAGCAAGGGCTGGTGTGCCTGGCCGATTTCGGAAAATGGTGGAATGAAGAGACCGGCCTGCCGCTTCCGCTCGGCGTGAACGTTGTCCGCAAAGACTTAGGCCGAGAAACGATAGGCGAATTGAACCGAGTGATGAGAGAGAGCATCCAAGCCGGCCTGCAAAACCGCAAGGAAGCGCTCGCTTACGCGCTGCAGTTCGCGCGCGGAATGGACGAAAAGACGAGCGACGAGTTTGTGGGGATGTACGTGAACGAACGGACATTGGACATGGGCGAAGAGGGGTTGGCAGCAATTCGATTGCTGCTGGAACGTGGTTCCGAGATCGGCTTGGTGCCGAGCGTTGAAGTCATGGCGGTGCAATAAGTCCGCGGCATCGTCATTTCCACGTAATAACAGCCAGCGGTCTGAGCGTGCCTGGTTCCAGAACCGCCACGGACTTCTCGGTAGCGAAGACAAGGCCGACGCTGCTCTCATAAAGGCCAAGAATGTGATCTTGCGCATCCTTCAGTTCAGGAGTATATTTGCGCCCGGAGTTGATATCTAACACGCTGCCACCGTCAAGCGCCAACACTCGTCCACGGTACCTGTAGAACCGCGGGCGAGAGAGCGGGAACTTAGTTTCGGCGGGGCGGAGCCTACGGCTCTCGATGTCCCATCGCAGGAGTTGGCGCGGCCCCCCTTTCCGATCAAAAGCAAAAATCGTCTCCCTGTCCACGACTCTCGGGTCGTAGCAAGGAACCGCAGTGACGGAGAAGGCCTCCAGTTCCACGAACAGAATATGGTGCGGCTCATCGAAGTCGGCGTTCGTCACGAGTGTCAAGTCCTGCTCGGTAACGCGTGCAACTTTCACGCCCGAACTCCATCCCAAAGAGGGCAAGAGCGCGAATCGAGTAACATTGGACTCCTCTCCGAGCACGATCTCGGCGATTCCGCCCCGATAACTTGGCTGCCCAGAAAGTTGGGGGTGATCGTACGTTACGACGGCATACGCCCGGTCCTTCAACGGAATGAGCCCGAGGACCCGGAAATGTGGAGCGCCGAAATTCCTGCTCTCGAATCGCTCCTTGATGTCATTTCGCAGGTTGATGATGCTCTTGCGGGTAAGACCAGTCCATGAGAACTGGATCTCCTCGTTCGAAACAAGGCGAACACGGGCGCCACGGTAACCGACCTCGCGCACCAATGGATACGAAGCGGGTTTCAACGGTCTGGCTTCCTCCACAACCCCGTCCACTGATATGAACACGTGGTATCCGTTACTGGTCTGTATCCACCCCTCGATATCCGGCCCCATTGCCGGAAACCCGATAAACAATAGTATTGCGGCGATCATGCCGCCATTATCCCATAGGTCGTGAGTCTACGCGCTCTGGGATTGTTCGAGTCCAGCCGCCTTCTTCAGGCGCGTCACCTGCACTTTCGAAAGCATCTTGCATTCGCCGGGCCGCAACCTGCCTAACCCGATCGGCCCTACCTTCACACGTTTCAATGAGATAACGAGAACGCCGACGGCCTGCATCATATTCTTCACCTGGTGCTTGCGGCCTTCATGGATGGATAGGTCAACGATCGAAAGATCGCGCCGTTGGTCGTAGTGCACGAGTTCCAACTTCGCCGGCGCAGTGCGACGCCCGTCAAGAATCACGCCCTTCCGCACCCGCTCCAACTTCCTCTCCGCAATGGTCCCTCGCACATCGACGCGATACGTTTTCCAAACGCCGTACCGAGGGTGCGTGATTCGCTCGATCAGTTCGCCGTCGTTTGTGAATAGAAGCAGGCCTTCGCTGTTGTAATCCAATCGCCCGATAGGTTTGACGACCGCACCCAA
>JADFGT010000052.1 GCA_022567555.1 Armatimonadota bacterium
GAGTTTCTGAGGTCCCACTTGATTGTGATACGCGCGTCCAAGGGCACCTCCTCACTCGCGTCGAGTGGCCGTCCCTCATACACAGCGCGGAAGAGGATGATTCTGGCGGTGCTCTGTACGGTAACGACGATGGATACGGGCTCGCTCCGCACGATCTTGCCGTCCCCGTTCTTGGCGATCAGCGTGTATGTGATTACACCGGGCTCCTCGGGGCGACGATCCTCAGGAATTATCAGCCGCTCGGCGCTCAACGAAAGAACGAGCCCGGCAGGTTCAAGCAAGAGTTCCACCGCATTTCTGGCCTTGTAGTGCACGGTGAGCGGCGCGCCCATGGCGACGTTTCTGGGCGTAATCGAGAACTCTTCGATCGTGGGCAGCGGAAGAGGAGGTGTCACATTCACGGTGACCTCCTTTCGCACGGTATAGGATGAGCGGTCGCCCAGCGCGATGGCGGCGAACACCGTCGGTCCGCCCACCTGGAACGACCTCGCGCCCTCGGGCGGCAGATCGCTCACCAGTTCCTTTCCATCGGCTTCTATGCGCACGCTCTTAGTGTTGCTGAATGACCAACTCAGTTTGACCATCTCCCCTTCGAGAACTATGTCCGGCTCGGCGACAAAATAGTTCACCGCCGGGGGCATCGGGCGGCTAAGATAGAAGTAACCGGCAACGAGAGTGATGATGAGCGCCACCAACAGCCCGACCGGGCTGAACAGCGCTCTGCGGTCGATCTGGCCCTGCGCGCTCGCAACGGTGCGCGGGTCGCTTACGCTGCGCGCCGAAACACTGAACCCGAAGAGGCGGGCGGAACCCACAAGCGGAAACTGGTTCGGCTGAACCGTCATCTTCAGCAGTTTCTCCTGGCCCGGCGCCAACCGGACCCGCTCGTGGTCGAACCCGTATGAGCAGGCGTCTTCGGGGTCGCTCGCAAAAAGCTGGAGGTTTTCCTCGGAGTTACCCAGGTTGACAGCTGTAACGCCGAACGCGGCCTGCTTCTTCACATATCCCGCGCCGCCACGCTTAGGTTCCACCTCGAGGCTCAGCATGTGAAACGGCTCCACCTCAAGGACCGCCTGCGCCTCGGTCCCCTCGCCGCTTTCAAGCGAACGGACTTTCACAACGAACGGATAGGTGCCGGCTTTGCTCTCAGCGGTCCGGGGAGGTTTGATCAGGACCGTTTGGCTCCGTTCTTCTCCAGGCGACAGAGTGACGGTCGGAACGGGGATCGCCAGCCAGTCGCGGTCGAGGCCGTCAACCTCAATTTCGAATCGGTCGCTTGCCTCCCCCCTGTTGGTCACCAGAACCGTCAGCGTTGCGGCGTGGCCCGGTTCCACACTGACCTGGTCCTTTGGCAGGGTGATGCTCACCATAACGCAACGGGCATTATAGCCTTCGCCAGTCGGTGGCCCTCGGAGCCGGCGGTTGCCGGCCTCCAGGCGCTGTCAGAATGTCGGCGAAGCGAGAAGAATTGCCGTGCGTCGAAACAGGGGGATAGAATGATGTCCATGATCGCCCTATTGGTCTTCGCTCTCACAGCGCCGTCGCTGGGACCCCTGCTTCCGCCCCGGTGCACGCCGGAGTTGTATGCGCTGAACCTGAAGGTGCAGCGCCTGATCGAAGACGGGCGGTTCGACGAAGCGGGGCAGGCCCTCGATGCATGGCCATATGGGACGGTCCACTACACGCTCGGACCCGGCCTGCCTGATCACGCCGAGGGTGTGGCTCAGGAGGCGGCGCGAATCTGGAGCGACGCAACCGGCGGCCGTCTGCGCTTCGAGCCGGGTCCCGACCCGTTGATTCGCATCGAGTTCGAAGAGCGGCCGACGGTTCTCATGCTGGAGCCTGAGTGGAGGCAAGGCGTGGTGTTCGCCCGTATTCCGGTGCGCCGCTATGGGGCGGAGCCGATTGCGTCGCGTGATTCCATGATCGCGGGAATCGCGCGCGGGTTCGGAATGGCTGCGGGGCTGGCGCCCACTCGCAGCCGTGGGTCGTTGATGGGGATATATCTGGATGAGCCGGAACTTGGCAAGTCCCCGGCCCCGACCTCGACGGAGAGGGAGATGATTCACCGGATTAGCGAGGCGAGGGAGACGCTGGAGCGCGCGATTCGGGACCGCGAGCCGTTCACCGCGGCGGTTCCGCGCCTATCTCTGGAGCCGAAGTCGTCCGACGCCGGGACGGTGAAGTCCGGCCAAGTGCCCAGGTACCGGTTCACTCTGAGAAACACCGGAAACGCCGTCCTCGAACTTCAAACCCAACTGACATGCAGGTGCATCTTTCTGGACAGAATCGAGCCGATTCCGCCCGGCGAGAGCGTCGTCATCACCCCCGCACTGGACACGCTGCACCTGGTCGGGCGGCTCGATAAGCGCATTATCTTCCACTCGAACGACCCGCGCGCGCCCGCGCAGGAGCTCCTGATGCGCGTGACGGCCGTTCCGGAATACCGGGTCGTCCCCGACGCGCTGGAGCGCGTGGCGCTTGCGGACGAGGGGGAGACGGCGATTGACTTCTATATGTATGCCACGCCCGGAGGTCTGCTACGGGTGCACGACGCAGTGCCCAACGCGAAGCACGTGACGGCCGAGGTGTCCGCGTGGAACGGCGAGATCTTTGACCCGCTTTTTGACGAGAAGCCGGTCCGGAGGACGGGTTTTCGTGTGCGAGTCACATTCTCACCCCAATTCAAAACCGGTCTGAATTGGGTGACCGTTCGCGTCCTAACCGATTCGCGCCTGGCTCCGTCGCACGACGTCACTTTTCAGGCGCAGAAGGGGATTGTCGCCCAACCCAAGAGCGTCTATTTCGGAGGCGTGGACGCGGGGGACACGGCGGTTCGGACGGTGACCGTCAGCCACCCGAGCCGAGAGTTCAAGATATTGAGCGCCGAGGCGGACGGCGGGCCGTTCCGGGCAACGTGGGAGCCGAGCGGCGCTGAGGGCCGGGCCTATCTTCTCCGGGTCGAGTACTTGGGCGGCCCGCCGGGAAGGCTTTCGGGGAAGGTCGTCTTGAAGACGGACCACCCCCTCTATCCCACGCTCACGGTTCGGATCGGAGGCGCCGCCCGGTGAGGCTCTTGCCGTGGGCCCTCTGCATTTCTATCGCGGGGACTGCGCTCCTTGCGAAGCCCCCGCCTCGGGTTGAGGCAACGCTCATATTCACAGGTGACATTCGCGGATACCTCGCGCCGTGCGGCTGCACGCAACCTCAGGTTGGGGGCATTGAGCGGATGGCCGGGGTCGTCCGGGCGTTGCTGAAGCAGCGCAACGCTCACTATGTGGACCTCGGCAACTGGACGGAGGTTGGGGGGCGGCAGGACGAACTAAAGGCGGAAGCGCTGGCCGAGGTGTTCGCCGGGCTGAAGCCCGCCTACCTGAACGTCGGGCCGCTGGACGCGCGCCTCGGCCCCGAGTACCTGCGGTCTCTCTCCGATGCGGTTGGGGGCGTGGTGGACTCGGCGAACCTAAATCTGGGGGGGGCCACGCCGGGACGCCGGGGCCGCGCGGTGGGCGATTCGATTTGGGTGCAGGGGCTGGTGGCGGACCGGGACGCCGAGCGTATAGGTTCGCCGCTGCGGAGCGTTGCCGAGGCGGTTTCGCCGCCGCCTTCCACCCGGCGGCAGGTGCTGCTATTTGCCGCGGACTTGAAAGAGGCCGATGCGCTGGCGAGGGAGTTCCCTCATGTTAGTCTGATCGTTTATTCCACCCGAGGCGACCCGCCGGCCTCGCCGGTCCGAGTCGGTAAAACGGCGCTGGTTTCGGTAGGTGACAAGGCGCGGTACGTTGGCAAGATTGACCTGGTGGATGGGGAGTGGACGAACTTCACTCTCATCGAACTGGGGCCCGAGCACGCGCACGACCCGGCGGCGGCGGAGGCTTACCGGGCTTATACAAATCGCGTGGCCGAAGAGGGATTGCTGGACGACCTGCTGCGAAGCAAGGGCAAGGTGAAGTTCGTCGGCTCCAGAGAGTGCGCGGTGTGCCATATCGGCGAGGACTCTAAATGGCTCGAAACGAGGCATGCGAAGGCGCTTGCGACGCTCGTGCAGACCGGCAATGACCGGGACCCGGAGTGCGTCGGGTGCCACGTGGTCGGCTTGAATTATGAATCCGGTTTCCGGGGCGCGCCCTCAACCCCCGAACTGGCGAACGTGGGCTGCGAATCGTGCCACGGGCCGGGCGGGGAGCACGTTTTCGACCCGACCGTGAAGATGGGCGTGGCCGGCGAAGAGAGTTGCATGACCTGCCATGAGACTGCGCACAGCCCGGAGTTCGATTTCAAGTCCTATTGGGAGAAGATTAAGCACTGACGACCCGTGCGAGCCCCCCTCCCCTGGCGGGAAGGGGTAGGGGGACACCGACGCGCGAAGCGAGAGGTCGGAGAGAGAGCGAACGGCCCACACCCACCCTGACCCTTCCCCGTCGAGGGGGAGGGAACGTTATCGTCGCGCCTCCACCAGGATGCGGAGCCATTTCTCGGAGAGGAAGTCGGTGGAGACCCCCCCCGCGCTGCGGCTGCTGTGTATGAAATAACCGTCGCCGATGTAGATGCCGGTGTGCGTGATTTTCTCGCGCTTCGAGTTCGTGAAATAAAGGCGGTCGCCGGGCTTGAGATCGTCCAGGCGCTTTACCTGCTCGCCGACAACGGACTGCCGCTGGGCGGTCCTGGGCAACTGCACGCCGACACGGCCATAAAGTTGCTGCACGAACCCGCTGCAGTCCACCCCGCGCCTGAGGTCGTTGCCGCCCCATTTGTAGGGCGTTCCGGTGAACTGCATCGCGTCTTTGATGACCGTCTGCCGCCAGTCGCCCCCCCGCGTTATCGCTTGCGATCCGGGCTGGCGGATGTTTACGTCGTAAGGGAGGCGGTCCACGAACTTATCAACGACGTAGCCGTTCGTACCGTCCGCCATGACGATGGTCGCCCAGCCGTCGCGGAGGCTGCGGATGACCACGTACCGGGTCTCTTTCGCGCGGAAGACGACCCGCGAGCGCTTGTCCGGCTTCACGTAGACGGAGGCGTCGGTGTTCAATTGGCCCAATTTGCCGATGCGCGCTCGCTCGCCCTCTTGGGCGAAAGCCGCGCCCAGGAGCATCAGTCCTGCCAGCAGGGTCACCGGTAGCCGAGTCAGGTTCATTAGTTCGGGCTCGAAGGGATTATGCCACACTGCGGGCCGTTTCCCACCTTAGAACTGTCGGAACCTGGGAGCCGAAAGTTCAGGTTCTTCGCCTTGCCCACCCCTCGCCGGAGGGCAGAAAGGGGTCCTTGGCGTCCGGGCTGAGCCAGCATCCGTGGACGAGGCCGTTGCGTTGTGATGCCGAAGCGCCTTGGAGTGCGGCACTTTAGTGCCGCTACCCATAGTCGCCAACCCAGCCCACAGAAAGCGGCGATGAATCGCCGCACTCCGAAGGGCCGCCTCAACAGAACGCAACAGGCTAATGGACGGGTGTTGGCATAGTCCGGCGCCGTTATAGTTGGGGAATGAGCACGCTGCAGTCGTCCTCGAAGGGGCACATTCCCGGCTCGGCGTGTTTCAGGCCGTGCGACCTGTATTTTGAAAACCCGTCCGGAAAGATGGTGACGACCGTGCCGAACTTGTCCGACAATCTCTTCGCCGCCAGATAGTTCGCTCCCGAGGAAATTCCGACACACAGGCCATCCTCCGTTTCTAATCGCTTCGCGGCCTGCTTCGCGTACTCTTCGCAGACGCAGATGACCTCGTCAATCAGTTCATGCAGCCCCCCCCGGCCGTCTCCTACGATGGCCGGTATGAACCCGTCGCCAATACCGAAAATCGCGTGTGCGCAGGGCTCTCCACCGCTCATGACTGGAGATTCCGACGGTTCGACTGCTGCGATATATACGTCGGGATGGACGTCATTCAGCGCCTTTCCTACGCCGATGAGAGAGCCGCCGCTTCCGACACCGGCGACGAACGCGTCGACGGGGGTCTTGTGGCCGGGAAGTTGCCTCAGAATCTCTTGGCCCGTCGTTCGGTAGTGGCACTCGACGTTCAGTGGGTTCGAGAATTGGTCCGGGTTGAAATAACGTGGGTCTTGCGCTATCCGGTCGCGAATGTCCGCCGCTTCCGCAAAACTTCCCTCTTTTGAACATAGGATGAGATTCGCGCCGAGGTGTTCAAGGATGCGCTTCCTTTCATCGGTCATGTTTTCGGGCATGACGATGGTGATGGCGTACCCTTTTTGTTTCGCGTAGTATGCGAACGCGATGCCCGTGTTTCCGCTCGTGGCCTCAACTATAGTCATTCCCGGCTTGAGCAGACCTGACTTTTCGCTCTCGTCAATGATGTACTTTGCGATCCGGTCCTTAATGCTTCCGCATGGATTAGCGCATTCCAGTTTCGCAAAAATCCCGTCCACTTCAACGAGCGGCGTGTTTCCTACGGCGAACATTTCGGATCGGTTGTATCTTGACGCCGGCGACGTCAGTCGGCCCCTGCCGACGGTGCAGTAACCTGCGCTTCGTTAGTAGTTCAGCATATCACAAGTTCGGCGGTAACAGACGAGGAACAGGCAGGCAGAATTGCCGGGCGAGGCCCTTATGCGGGCGGGTCGCTACGGTACGGAAAGGGCGACTCCCTGCCGCGCCGATTGAGGGCGGAGAACTTCGACGAGTCGCGCGACAGGTCCTAAGGGGCTCTTACGGTTTCTGGCCCTGGTCCAGGCGTTTCTCCAGGTCGTCCAGCTGCTGCTCTACGCTCTCGGTCGCCTCGGCGGTCTGGGGGGTGGTCCCGGCGCCGGACGCCAGGCCGAGGCGCTCCTCCAACTGTTTCAGGTCCTCTTCCGCCGCGTGGTCCATGGCGCTGTCTTCCATTTGGATGATCTTGCCGGTCATGCTGGCCTGCGTCATCTCCTGGCGGGCGGCGGATTCGCTGCGGGCCTGGCGTATCTTCTCCGCCGCCGTCTCGAACGCGCCGAACTGCTGGTCGGTGGTGAAGCCTTCGAGGGCGCGGTTTATGCTGGACTCGATCTGGGCCTGCTTGTATTGCGCCTTCATCGCCAGCGCTTCGGCGGTCCGCTTTCTGACCTCCTCCTCCTGGCGGCGGATCGCGGTCTTCACCATACCCACGGTCTCGTCGGCCTGAGCGTAGGAGGCGCGAAGGCTCTCCAACGTTGTGGAATAGTTGGCCTTCTCCCTGAGGAACTGTCTCGCCAGGTCTCGGTTGCCCTGCTTTAAGGCCGCGACGGCTTGCTGGTCCAGTTGCGCGGTCTTGCGCTCATGGTCGTCCACCATCGCCTGCAAGTTGTTGCGCTGTGTGATGGCCTGAACGGCCTTCTCCTTGTTATCCCGAAGGGCGAGCTGCATGTCGCGGCGGGCCTGATCAAGCATCAGGTCCGGGTCCTCAAGGTTGCCCATGAGGCGGTTGAATACGGCTTTCAGCCAGGCGAAGAAGCGTCCCATCGGTTCGAGGGCCTCCAGTAGGAATTGGGGACATTATACTACGGAACACGCTATCTCAACGTTTCATGCGGCCGGGTCCGGGCTGAACCCGGGTCGTTTTCGGGCGTCAGGCCCGGTTTGGAGGCGGCGGGGCCGGCTGGGTCCGGCGGAGCCGCAGGTCGTCAGGGACTTCGAGTACGGCCGGGCGCGCCGACTTCCTGAATGGGCAGGAAATGGGCCGGAGCGCGGGGGCATCGCCGTCACGGGCTGAGATCAACCGGCACATCCTCGCCTTCTTCGAGAAGCACCTGAAGCGGTAGACTTTCCCCGTGAAGTTCACTGCGGCGGCCGTACAGATTGCGCCCGTAAAGGCGGACTACGCCGCAAACATCGAGCGCGTTGCGGAAGCGGCGGTCCGCTGTTCGGCTGACGGCGCGGACTTGGCGGTTTTCCCCGAGACCGTCCTGAGCGGATACTTTTTGCAGGGCGGCGTGGCGGAGGTCGCCGTGACGGCCGAACAGGCCAAGGCAGACCTGGCGGAACGGCTGACCGGAAAGATCGAGCGCCCGCTTGACGTCGTCGTCGGGTTTTATGAGCGGCACGACGGGCATATCTATAATTGCGCCGCGCACATTTCGTTTTCGCCTTCCGATGCGGAGATCTTGCATGTGCATCGCAAGTTTTTTCTGCCGACTTACGGGGTGTTTGACGAAGAACGGTTTGTGGCGCGCGGCCGGGACATCTCCGCTTATTCGACCCGCTTCGGGCGATTCGCGATGCTCATTTGCGAAGACACTTGGCATAGCGTAACGGCGACAATAGCCGCATTGAAAGGGGCGCAGACGATAGTGGCGGTCGCCGCGTCGCCCGCGCGCGGTTTCTCCGGAGAATCCTTTGCGAATCTGGACCATTACCGTCGCCTACTGAGGGCTATCAGCGAAGAGCACGGCCTTTGGACCATCAACGCGATGCTTGTCGGCTTCGAAGGGGGAAAGGGCTTCACCGGGGGCAGCGTAATCGTGGATCCGTTTGGGAAAATCGTGGTGGAGGGGCCCGCGACCGAAGAGTTTATTCTCAGCGCGGAGATTGACCTGGCTGAGGTCGCCCGCGCCAGGGAGAAGTTTCCAATGCTCGCGGACCTCGTAAGCGTGTTGGAAGACGTTGCCAGAGAGATGCAGGAAGTGAACGAAGCCGAATGCCCGCAACCATAGACTCCTTGCCCATCATACGCGCTCCGCGATTCGATCCGGAATCGGGCGAGTTGTTGCGGATCAACCCGGAACTCGTCGCCAATTTTCTTGTGCGGTTTCTACGCGACGAGTGCATTCGCGGTCGGGGGATTTCGCGCGCGATAGTCGGGCTTTCCGGCGGGATCGATTCCTCCGTCACCACGTATCTTTGCGCGCGGGCGTTCGGGCCGGAAAACACGCATGCGTTTCGACTTCCATACAAGGTCAGTTCGCCGGAAAGCCTTTCGCACGCGCGGGAGGTGACCGACGCGCTGGGCGTGCATGAGCGGACGATTGACATAACGGCGATGGCGGACGGGTACCTGTCTGAATCGGAGGAGGACGCCTCTCCCCTTAGAATCGGCAACGTTTGCGCGAGGTGCCGCATCACGGTGCTGTTCGACCAAAGCGCGAAACTGAACGGCCTGCCTATTGGAACGGGAAACAAAACGGAAAGAATGCTCGGTTATTTCACATGGCACGCTGACGACGCGCCGCCCATCAACCCGTTGGGAGACCTGTACAAGATGCAGGTTTATCAGTTGGCGGAGTATCTCGGCGTGCCGGAAGCGATCATCAATAAGCCGCCGACGGCGGACCTTCTGGAAGGGCAGACGGACGAAGGCGACATCGGAATCTCCTACGCGAAGGCGGACCGGATTCTGGTTCGCTTGTTGGAAGGACATTCGGCCGAAAGATTGGTGGAGTTGGGGTTCGAAGAAAAGGAAGTGGAGATCGTGTGGAAGCGCGTGTCGGGCACTCATTGGAAACGGCACCTCCCCACGGTCGCGCTGATCTCCAGCAGCGCGATAAACGAGTTTTATCTGCGTCCGGTGGACTTTTAGGGCCCCTGGTAGAATCGTTGTTCGATGCCGGAACTGCTTCTTGAGGTCGGGTGTGAGGAACTGCCCGCTTCCGCCGTGCGCCGGGCCGTCAGCGAACTGACTGATCGCGTATTGGAGGGCCTCGGAGAAACACACCTGATTGAAGGGCGGCCCGAACCGCGGTCGGCGTGCACGCCGCGCCGCCTGATCGTGGCCGTGGAGGGGGTTCTGGAGACGCAGCCAGACCGGCAGGAGGAACGGCGCGGTCCTTCGGTGAAAGCCGCTTATGCCGAGGACGGCTCGCCGACAAAGGCGTTGCAGGGCTTTTGCCGGGGCGTGGGTTTAGATCCTTCCGAGATCGAAACCCGCGACGATTACGTTTGGGCAATTCGGACCGTGAAGGGGCTGCCCGCGGCCGAGATACTGGCTGAGAAACTGCCCGAGGCCATACAGGCCGTCACGTTCGACAAAACGATGCGGTGGGGTAAGGGGCGGATGCGGTTCGCGCGGCCGATACGCTGGGTGGTTGCGGTTCTGGGCGGCGAAATCATCGAATTCGAACTGGAAGGAGTCCGCTCGGGGAAACGCTCGCGCGGGCACCGGTTTCTTTCTCCGCAAGAGTTCGAGGTCGAGGACTTCGACTCGCTGATGAACGGGCTGCGGAAAAGAAAGGTGGAGCCTGACCCGGACAAGAGAGTGGAAATCATCCGCAAGGAGTCGCTCAAAAAGGCAAATGGAAAGCCCTTGCTCGATGATGAGTTGGTGGAAGAGAACGCGTTCTTGACCGAGTGGCCCTCCGCCATTCGCGGCGAGTTTCGAGATGAGTTCCTCTCATTGCCGCCGCCCGTGCTCATAACGGCGATGGCGAAACATGAGCGGTTCTTTCCAATCGAAGACAAGGAGGGCCGTCTGGCCAACGGCTTCATCAGCATAACCAACGGAGGCGGCCCTGAAACCGTGAAGAGGGGCAATGAATGGGTGCTGAACGCGCGCTTCAATGATGCCAAGTTTTTCTACGATGAGGATATTAGGCATACGCTCGAGGAGTTTCTCGATCGCACGGAAGGCATCGTTTTCCAACACAAATTGGGGACGATTCGGCAGCGCGCCGATAGGATCGCGCGCTTGGCGAAGAACATCGCTGAAAAGGCGGGGTGCACGCCCGAGGAGGTCGAGCATTGCGAGACGGCGGGGCGCTTATGCAAGGCCGACCTGAGCACCGGTTTGGTGAACGAACTTCCGTCCTTGCAGGGAATCGTGGGGGGGGAATACGCGAAACGGGGGGGGCATCCGGAGGGGGTTTGGCAAGCGATCGCCTCTCACTACGGCCCGGCGCTTAGTCCGAAGACGGGCGCTGAGCGCGCCGCGCTCGTTGTGATGTGCGCGGATGAATCGGACCGGCTGGCCGGGTTCTTGGGCGCCGGAGACAGGCCGAAGGGCAGCAGGGACCCGTACGGTTTGCGCCGGTCGGCTGCGCGCTTGATTGATGCGCAGATGGGGTGGAACGCCGAGAAGGCCGCAATAGCGGAGTGGATCGCCCTGGCCGCCGATGGATACGGTGTGCAGGGCGTCGGCCTTGCCCCTGATGACGAGATTGCGGAGGGCCTGAAGGAGATTCTGGAAGGGCGTTATGAGGCGATGTTTCCGGATATCCGTTACGACGCGCGCGAGGCCGCGTGGGCGGCAAGATGGGACGACGGAACGAGCCGGTTCGTGGCGCGGGCCCGTGCCCTCACGAAGTTTGCGGAAGACGTCTCATTCGTAAGAACCGCGAAGCGGCCCGGCAACATCGTCGCGGCGGCGCGCAAGAAGGGCATCGTAATCGAGGAATTGAACGATCCGGACTCGATTGATCGCTCGCTTTTTGGATATGAGGAAGAGGGACGCTTGCTGGAGGCGGCGATAAAGACGCGTCCAGTCATCGAGCAGTTGGATCGCGATCAGCGTTTTGAGGATATGGTGCACGAGCTGCGAGGTCTCGCGAAACCGATAGACGCATTTTTTGACGAAGTTATGGTGATGACCGACGACGAGCGCCTGCGCGACAACCGGCTTCGCCTGCTTGCCTATGTGGACGGGCTATTCCGCCGGATAGGAGATTTCGATAAGATTGTGATTGAGGGGGATTAGGGGCGTTGTGAGGCGTTCTGCTCGCCTGTCTCCACCGTGCCTCGCGATGGCTGTCCGCCATGCAGGATGTAGAGGGCGGTCTGTCTAATCTCTTGGCATGCGCGCGCTGACGCTGCTTTCGTTTTTGGCCGTGGGCGTCGCGTCGGCGGCGCAGGGGCCGGTCACGATCCGCATGATCGCGCACCCCAGTTGGGGGATTCCGCCGAAGGACGCCGTGGACCCGGCGAGCATGACGCGGCGCGCAATCTTCGAGGAGTTTCACCGCCAAAACCCTGACATTCGTGTGAGAAACGCCGCCGGCCTGGAGGTGGCGGGCACGCAGCCGGACGCGCCGTTCTTGATGAGCATGGCGGGCGATACGGCGCCGGACGTTTTTTATGTGAACTTCCGGCAGATGACGAACTACATCGAGCAGGGCTTTTGCAGGTCGCTGGATGACCTCGTGGAGAAGGATCCCGACGTCTTGGAGCGCGTAAGGCCGCAAGTTCTCGATGTCCTGACAAGTTTCGACGGACACATTTATACGATTCCCTACATTCAATATGGAATGGCGCTCTATTATCGAATTGATTTCTTTAGGGAGGCGGGTCTGGACCCTGGGCTTCCGCCCCGGAATTGGGACGAGTTTTATGAGTACGCGAGGCGCTTGACGAACAGTGAGAAGGGACGGTCGGGATTCCTCTTCAACGCTGCGATCGAGGGGAAGGCTTGGCACTGGATGAACCTGTTGCATCAGGCTGGAGGCGTACCGGTGGAAAGAATGCCGAACGGCTATTGGAGGTCGGCGTTTCACACCGAGGCCGGCGCGGTCGCGCTCGATTTCTTCCGGAAACTGACTCTTCGAACGTGGGACGAGAACGGAAAGAAGACCGGTCCGGCGGCGGGCCTTTCCACGCGGTGGCGAGACGACATAGACGCGGGTAAGGCCGCGATGTGGTTCGACTACACGAACGACGTTCTTTTGAGCGCGACGCGCATCAACCCCGCGCTGATAGGCGTTGCGGCGATGCCGGAGGGGCCGGGCGGGCGCGGTAACGAGATTAACGCCGGTATGTGGGCGATCAACGCGGCGGTGAAAGACCCGAAGAAACTTGACGCTTGCTGGCGTTTCATCAAGTTCTTTGCCGGCGATGACGCCGCAAGGGTGGCAACAGAGAACTACGTGCGAAACGGTTTCGGAAACCTTGTGCAGCCCGACCTCCTGATACGATACGGCTTCGATGATATCGCAGCGCGAGTTGACCCGCTGCTGGTGCAGGCCGGCAAAGAGCAGTTTGAAAACGGAAAGCCGGAGCCGTACGGACGGAACTGCCAAATGCTCTATGTGCTTCTGGACCAGCCGCTTGAGCGCGCGCTGCTGGAACCGGACCGTCCGGCCATAGAGATACTGCGGGAAGCGGCTGCGGAGATCGATAGAAAACTCCTCGGCTTCGTGCCGGCAGAGGAAATGGCGCGGCGGCGCGGGTTCGCGTTCGGCATCTTTGCTTTGACGGTGGCGGCCGTCTTGTTCTTCGCTGTGCGGGCGTTCCGGGCTTGGCGGCGTGTTTCGGCCCGGCCGGAGGCGGTGGGGCCGGCCGGGGAGAATCGTGGCCGGGTGCGCAGGTTTATGACGCTTGCGCTCGCCCCGGCGGTCGGCAGCCTGCTTGTGTGGGCCTATTACCCTCTGTTTCGCGGCCTAATTATCGCGTTTCAGGATTACCGGATCATGAAGGAGCCGCAGTGGGTGGGTTTTGACAACTTCATTGAAGTCTTTATTTCGTTCACATTTTGGAAAGGGTTGTACAACAGTTTTCTGTTTGTCGGTCTGACAATCGGCATAGGGTTCTTCATTCCGTTTCTTCTGGCTCTGGCTTTGGATGAGATACCTCGCGTCAAGGTGTTCTTTAGAACCGTGTTCTATCTTCCGGCGATGACCAGCGGAATTGTAATCGCGTTTCTTTGGCGCCAGTTTTATGACAGGAGCGAACACGGCCTGCTCAATCAAGTGCTTGCGCCGGTTTTCGGTGGATTCAACACCGGCATTGATTGGGTAAACGGAGTCTTCGGAGCGTCAATCGCGCATTTCAACATGACGCACGACTGGCTCGGCGACCCGTCGTTGGCGATGCTGGCGGTGGTGATGCCTGGAATATGGGCCGGCGCAGGGCCCGGAAGCATACTGTATCTGGCCGCTCTGAAGAACGTGCCTGATGAGCGGTATGAGGCCGCCGACTTGGACGGCGCGAACTGGCGGCAGAAGATACGTTATATCACGTTTCCTTCTCTGAAACCGCTGATTCTGATCAATCTATTGGGCGCGTTCATCGGAGGGTTCAAAGCGATGGAGCATATTTTCGTTATGACCGCCGGCGGTCCGCTCTATGCGACGCACACGTTGGGCCTCGAGGTCTGGCAGAACGCGTTTATGTTCCTGAAGTTCGGTTATGCGACGGCCGCCGCGTGGGTGATGGGCGCGATTCTCATCGGCTTCACCGTCTTGCAGATCCGGAAACTGATGGAGTACAAGTTCACGACCGCGCCGCCGTGATAGGTAATAGGGGACAGGTTTCAGGGGATAGTTGGCCGTTGATAGTGAACAGTACAGAGGAGCAGCCTGGAGTGAAGGGCCATCGGACGGGAGGGTGAGACCGGACGCCGACCGGCACCGAACGCTACGAACGACCGAACGTCCCTGGCGACACAGGACGGCGTCAAACGACAGACGACGGTAAGATGACGGGCATGATTCCCGCTGCCCTATTGATCACCGCCGCATCTCAGACAGCCGACCCGTATCAGTTGCCGATCAATGGCGACCGAAGCGTGGAGGTCACGCGGAACGCCGTTTTCGATACGCAGACCGGAAAGCGTGCGACGCTGGAGCAGATCGCCGAGGCCGCCGATGGGAAACGCTTCGTTTACGTGGGCGAAGAGCATGACAACACGGACGCGCACCGGTGGCAGGCGCTCATCATCGGCGCATTGGTGGAGCGCGGCCGGCGCGTCATCGTCGGTATGGAGATGTACCAGCGTCCGAAACAGCATTATTTGAATCTCTGGACGCTGGGGAAGTTGACCGAAGAGGAGTTCATAGAGGAATCGGATTGGAAGGGCCAGTGGGGGTTCGATTACGCTCTCTATCGTCCGATTTTTGATTACGTCCGGCGCATGCGCCTGAGGTTGGTTGCGCTGAATGTGCCGCGAGAGTGGGTGCGCACCGCAAGCCGCGAGGGCTATGACGCGCTTCCGGACGAGGCGAAGGCGCAGTTGCCGGAAATGTATTTGGGCAACGAGAAGCATCGGCGGGTCTTCGACGTGTTGATGACGGGCCACCCGCCCGGACCTGCGTTGGACGCCGTTTACAGGGGGCAGGTGCTTTGGGACGAGGCGATGGCCGATTCGGCGCTGAAATACCTTGAGAATACGAGCGTTACGAGCAACACGGTGTTCGTGATACTCGCCGGCAACGGGCACCTAATGTATGAGCAGGGGATAAACTACCGGGTAAAGCGGCGAACAGGCATGGAGGGGGTCACGGTCATTCCGGTTTCGATTGAGGAAGGCGACCGCAGCCGGACAGTGAGCGCCGGGTTGGGCGATTTCGTTGTCGGAACGCGAAAACCGGAGCGCGACGACGGGTAGAATGTTGGGAGACGGCAATGGCTAATAAACATATCAAGATCATTATCGAGAAGCATTCCGACGGCTACGTCGCCTATCCTTTGGGTCTGAAGGGAGTGGTTGTCGGACAGGGCGACACGTATGATCAGGCCCTCGCGGACGTGCAGTCGGCGATACGCTTCCATGTGGAAACCTTCGGCGAGGACGAACTGACGTAGGCGTAAGGGCACAGGATGCCTGTGCGCTGTCGCATGCGATCGCTTGAGACCCCTGGTAGAGTGGGGCCATAATGACGGGAGAGGTCCTCGCGAACTGATGTTGGCCGAAACCAGTCCGTTCACACCCGGCATACCCGTGCCGTTCGAGTACTTTGTCGGACGCCGCACCGAAATCGAGCGGCTTCGCGAAATGGTCCGCGCGGTCAAGTCAGGCAGGCCTAAGATTGGCCTCGTCGCAGGTGAACGTGGAATCGGCAAGAGTTCGCTCGTCGCGTTCGTACGTAGACTCTCAGAGCGAGATGACGGAGCCGCTGCGGCTCATGTCTTCTTGGGAGGTGTCACAGAACTGCCGGAAATGGTGCGGCGAGTGTTTGATCGCCTGCTGAAAGAGAGTGCGGAGAAGAGTTGGCACCAGAAGATTAGAGACTACTTCGGCAAACATGTGAAGGAGGTAGGCCTGTTCGGAATATCTGTCGAACTGGACATCCCGCCCGGCCAGCTCGGCAACCTCGTTCACGATTTCGTTCCCTCACTCCGGCGCCTGATGTCCCAGATACGGGATGAGCGCGCGATCCTGCTCCTGGTACTGGACGACATCAACGGATTGGCAGAGTCCAAGGCGTTCGCTCACTGGCTAAAGAGCCTCATGGATGAGATCGCCACCAGTGAGCAGGGGCTCCCGCTCTGCCTTCTGCTCGTCGGGTTGGAGGACCGCAGGGAATCTCTAATACGCCAGCAACCATCTCTGGGCCGTTACTTTGAAGTAATCGATATCAACCCGTGGGAAATCGAAGAGACGAAAGAGTTCTACAATAAGGCATTCGCCTCCGCAAAGGTGTCGGTCAGTGAGGATGCCCTAAGAGTGATGTCAGAGTTTGCAGGTGGTCTCCCGGTGATGGCGCACGAGATTGGCGATGCAGTCTGGAGGCTCGCCGTGCCTCCCACGGCAACCCTCGAAACGGCTTTACTTGGAGTGTTCGCAGCTGCGGAGCAGATTGGACGCAAGATGTTTGAGCCCCAGGTGATGCAGGAAGTGCGTAGTGAGCGTTATCGTACGATCCTTCGGACGGTCGGCGAGAAGGTCTTCGGCGAACGGCCGATCTTGGACCCCGACATCCATAGATTCAAGAGGTCAGAGATACGGGCGTTCCTTGGAGAGGATGAGGCAGACGTCCTGGATAATTTCCTTCGGCGGATGGTCAATCTAGGCGTATTGCGGAGAGACCCGGAAGGGGGCCGGGGTGGCTATAGCTTCACGAACAGGCTCCATCTGGTCTACTTCTTCATCGAGGCACAACGTGCCAAGAAAGAGGCAGGCAAGCGCGGGCGCTAGCCCGCCATCCGCCTCAGCACCATGTGCAGAATCCCGCCGTTTCGGTAGTAGTCAACGTCCACGTCGGTATCCAATCGGCAGACGGTCGAGAACGAAACCTCAGAGCCGTCCGTTTTTGTGGCCGTGACGCGGACCTCGCCGCGCGGCTTGACGCCGCCGTCAATCGCGACGTCGAAGGTCTCCGTGCCGTCCAGTCCCAGCGACTCGGCGCTATCGCCGGGCGCAAATGTGAGCGGCAGAACGCCCATGCCGACAAGGTTGCTGCGATGGATGCGCTCGAACGACACCGCAATCACCGCGCGCACACCCAAAAGCAGCGTTCCCTTCGCCGCCCAGTCGCGCGAACTTCCCATTCCGTAATCTTTTCCGGCCAAAACGACCAGCGGAACACCCGCGCTCTTGTAATTCTGTGCGGCCTCGAAGATAGTTCTCACTTGCCCGTCGGTGAAGTCGGTCGTCCATCCGCCCTCGGTGCCGGGCGCGAGCTGGTTGCGCACGCGGATGTTGGCGAAAGTTCCGCGCGTCATCACCTTGTCGTTGCCTCGGCGCGAGCCGAACGAGTTGAACATGTGAGGGCGGACGCCCTCACCTATCAAATACCGGCCCGCCGGGCCGTCGGCGGGGATCGCACCTGCGGGGCTGATGTGGTCGGTGGTGACCGAATCGCCGACCTTCACAAGACAGCGCGCTCCGCGAATCGGTTGGATGGGCTGGGGCTGCGGCGAGAGGTCCTTGAAGAAGGGCGGTTCCTTGATGTACGTGCTTTCATCAGGCCAGTCATAAAGGAGGCCGCCGCGCGTTTCGATGCTCCTCCACTCTTCCGATCCCTCAAATACGTTCGCGTACTGCTTCAGGAACTGATCGCGGTCAACGCAAGAGGCGATCATGTCGTGCACTTCCTGAGGCGTAGGCCAAATGTCGCGCAGATAGACAGGAACGCCGTTCGCGTCCGTCCCCAAGGGCTCACTTGTCAGGTCAATGTTCACGGTGCCCGCGATGGCATAGGCGACGACGAGCGGGGGAGACGCGAGATAGTTGGCCTTCACATGCGGGTTGATCCGGCCTTCGAAATTGCGGTTTCCGGAGAGAACGGAGCAAGCGACGATGTCGTTTTCTTTAATCGCATCGCTTATCGGGTCGGGCAGCGGGCCGGAGTTTCCGATGCAGGTGGTGCATCCGTACCCCACCAGATAGAATCCGAGCGCCTCAAGGTCATCAGTCACCCCGGCCTTGTTCAGGTAGTCGGTCACAACTTTCGAACCGGGTGCCAAAGAAGTCTTTACCCACGGCTTTCTGGTCAGGCCGCGCTCGCGCGCTCTGCGGGCTACCAGTCCGGCGCCGATCATAACTTCCGGGTTGCTTGTGTTCGTGCAACTGGTGATGGCGGCGATCACTACGTCGCCGTGGCGCAGTTCGAACTCATTTCCGTCCAGAGCAACAGGGACGCCTGCGGCGGCCGGATCGGCGGCGGTGACGGTCGTGGTCCGTTCCGTTTCCGTTCCGCCGGTCGCGCCGCCCTCCGCTGCCCAATCGTTGCCCAGAACATCCGGCAAGACCTTTCCGAAAACGCTCGCGATGTCGGTTTGCCACTGTCGTTTCATATCTCGCAGGGCCACCCTGTCTTGCGGGCGCTTGGGCCCTGCGAGCGACGGCTCGACGCTGGCGAGGTCAAGCGTCAGGACGGCAGAATAGCGGATCTCTTGTCCTTCGTCGCGCCACAGTCCCTGCTCCTTGTAATAGCGCTCGACGGTGTCGATCAACTCCTTAGGCCGGCCGGTCAGCCACAGGTATTTGAGCGTCTGATCGTCAACGGGGAAGAAGCCGACGGTCGCGCCGTATTCGGGCGCCATGTTGGCGATCGTGGCTCGGTTCGCCACCGGCATCTTCTCCAAGCCGGGGCCGAAGAACTCGACGAATTTGCCGACGACGCCATACTCGCGGAGGATCTGCGTGATGGTCAGCACCAGGTCGGTGGCGGTGGCGCCCTCGCTCAGTTCGCCGGTCAACTTGAAGCCGACAACTTCGGGGATCAGCATATAGATCGGGCGGCCGAGCATGACGGCCTCGGCTTCGATCCCGCCGACGCCCCATCCGAGAACCCCGAGACCATTAATCATGGTGGTGTGCGAGTCGGTTCCGATCAGCGAGTCGGGATATAGCGTGCCCTCTTCCTCCCAAACGACTTTGGCGAGGTATTCCAGGTTCACCTGATGGACGATGCCGGTCGCCGGCGGCACGACCCGGAACCCATTGAACGTGGACTGGCCCCACTTCAGGAACTCGTAGCGCTCTTTGTTTCGCTTGAACTCGAACTGGGCGTTTAGGCGCAGGGCGTCCGGACTATTGAAGGCGTCCACCTGCACTGAGTGGTCAATCACGAGGTCGCATGAAACCATGGGGTTCACTCGGCCTGGGTCGGCGCCCATGCGGGCCACGGCGCTTCGCATCGCGGCAAGGTCCACCAGCGCGGGCACGCCGGTGAAGTCCTGCAGCAGAACGCGGCCCGGGGTGAACGGGATTTCCTGCAGGCCCGACCTTGACGGGTCGTAGCCGGCGAGCGCGGTCACGTGCTCTTCGGCGGCGGCGCCGGCGTCGAGGTTTCTCAGGCAGGCCTCCAGCAGGACGCGCAGGCAGTAGGGCAGCGACCTTATGTCGCCGACCGATTCCAGTGCCTGGAGCCGGAAAATGCGCTTCGGTCCGGTCTCTGTTTTGAGCGTTGCTGCGGCGCCGAATGGATCGGGCGGGGTGTGGGCCATGTCTGCCGGATTAAACCTGTTCCCGCCCGGGTGGGGTGGGCGGGAACTCGGTTATGTGTCTGGAACGGAGAGCGGGTTGAACGGCGGGTCGCGTCAGAACGCAACACCCCCGTAATCGCGGAGCAGGCCGATCACTTTGCCGATCACCTGCACCTTGTCGCGTGGGACGCGAGTTCGTTCATAGGTGTCATTGCTCGGTATGAGCACGATTTCCGACTTATCGACCTTAATCCGCTTTATGGTGGCGTCCTCGTCCACCAGCACAGCCACGATGTCGTTGGGTGCGGTGGCTTTTTGGGGTCTGATGACCACCAGGTCCCGTGGCAAGATGCCGTCGCCGCTCATCGAGTCGCCCCTGACTCTGAGCAGGAAGGCGTCGTCCACCCCCCGGACCATCTCCGGAGGCACCGGGAGCAGCGCCTCGACGTTTTGCTCCGCCAGGATCGGCTCGCCGGCGGCGATGGTGCCCACGAGCGGCAGCATCGTCGCCTCGGTCGTCGGCCGATAGGCCGGGTGCACGATCTTTATGCACCTTGGCGTGCTGCCCCGCGCGATGTAGCCTTTTCGCTGCAGGGCGTCCAAGTGGCACGTCACGCCCCGCAGGCTGGCGATGCCGACGGCGTCCCCGATCTCCCGGATGGAGGGCGGGAACCCGTGGTCTTGCACGTAATCTCTAATGAAGCAGAGAATCGTCTCCTGCTTTGGTGTCATCTTGAGCGTCAGGCGTCTGGTCATACTTCCCTCCCGCAACGCGATGTTACCAGTCTACACGCACAGATGTCTACCTGTCAACCTCTATCCGGTCCTTTTTCCGGCCGTGCCATAATCCGGCCCGCAAACTCTACTCTCAACCGGGTTAGGAGCCTTTCAAGTTGTCGATCTTTTCAATCTCGAAGATGCGCGGGTGCTTCACCGGGCTGGGGCCGGTCGTGGCGATAGTGCTCGGCGGCCTTTTGGTCGGCGGATTAGTGATTGTCCAGTGCGACCGCGCCAACACCGGCGTGGGCCGCCAGGAGGAATTGGGCGCGGTCGCGTTCACGATGGACGGCGAGCCTGTCTACCAGACGGAAGTGCAATTCGCGGTGAATATCCAGATGCAGGCGCTGAGCGCCAACAGGCCGCCTGGGGCGCAGTCGGCCGGGCCGAGTCCCGCCGAGGAACTGGATATGTTGATCAATTCCGTGAACGCGAACCTGCAGAGGGCCGCGATCATCGGTATTGCCAAGGATAAGGGGCTGGACACCTCGGAGGACCAACTGCCCGGCTGGCTGCAGCAGGAAACAGATAATCACCTTGACGGGGAGCGGCAGGAGGTGGAGCGCAGCTTGCAGGAGCAGACCGTCAGGCTGCAAGTGACCTTGGCCCTGTCCCGGGAGGAGAAAGGTGCGGACAGCGACGAGTTCAAGGAGTCGGAGCGGCTACTTCGCGAACATAAGGCCAAGACGCTGGACCAGTTCTACATCCAGTACTACGGATTCTCCGAGAAAGAGCACCGGGAGTTCCGGGAGCAGCGCGATGAGGCCGCCCTTGCAAGTCCCCTTGACAGGCGCTCACAACTTGCGCTGATGCTCCAGCAGGCGCTCCTCGGACAGTACCGTGCCGCCGTGGATACCCCAGACGACGAGGTTCGAGCCAGTTACGACGAGTTCACCTACCAACAGTTGTTGGTTTCGCCTGAGGACGACCAGGACCCGGTTGCGAAGGCCGAGGAGATCCTCGGCCGGATCCGAGACGGCATGAAGTTTGAGGTCGCCGTGGTCCGGTTTTCCGGCATAGAGCCGACGGATGACCAGGAGCCGGAGGAGGCCGGGACTGAAACGTACGACCGACTAACCCTATTGAGCAGTCCGGGTTTTAGTTTCC
>JADFGT010000053.1 GCA_022567555.1 Armatimonadota bacterium
CCACCGCGCCTGTAAGCGAGGCCTTTCCCGCCATGCCGGTCACCATCCGGGTTGTCGAGAGGATGCCCCGGGGAGGCGGAAGCGACCACGTTCCGTTCAACCGTGTTGGAGTACCCGGGTTCTTCTGGCGAGAGACAGGCCGGGCCAATTACAGGTACGTGCACCACACGCAACATGACAGTTTCGACCAGGCGATTCCGGAGTATCTGGTGCAATCGTCCGTTGCGGCGGCGGTCACGGCGTACAACCTGGCGTGCGCCGAAACCCTCTTGCCACGCCAGCCCGCGCCGCCTCCGCTGGTCCTCATCCCGGTGGCGCGCACGGTCGCCCGCTGACCGCGCTGCGAGACTTGCGGCAGGGCGGGCGGCCCTCGACGTCCGTCGCGTTAGCTTGCGCCAGCTTCACGGCGAAGTTCTGGGAATGGGGATGAGTTCGGGTTCGGCCAAGTTCAAGAAATCTGCCATGGAGGCGTGTTCCTGCCCCAAAATCCCATGAACCGGCCCCCAGGGACGAAGAACCAGCCCCCGGTTCACGTGAATTAGCCCCTAATTCACGTGACGGAGCCCCCAATTCACGTGACGGAGCCCCTGATTCATGTGAGCGGCCGCTGGCTCACGGGTAGGAAGCCACGCGCACGAGCCTGGAGGCCTGGTTTTCGCGCCGAGCAGGCGGAGCGCGCGCCATGGCCGATTACCAGGTTTTTGCTGGGGCCTTGCAATCCGGTTGCACCTGTGATATATTGTCCAGTAATAGGTTCTGAACGCATGGGCCGAGGGTTGTTCGGCTTCGGACAGGGATATTTTCGAGAGGAGGACTCAAATGAGACGATTTCTGCTTCCAGCGGTCGTGACCGCGGCCATTCTCGGGCCTGTTGTCGGCCTCGGTGATGTTCTAAACATTGACAACGGCGTGGTCGGGGCCGGCCACCTCGACGTCAACGTTGACGAGTTCGGCTCATACGGCAACTTCAGCGCCGCCCACGTGGACAACTTCCAACCGACAGGCGCGGCTTCGGGCCAACCCACATTCACGGCGGGCTTCCGCCTGTTTTCAGGTCAAGACCGCGTGATTCTTTCGGATATTCCCCTGTGGAATGCACCTCCATGGGGGGGCGCCACCTGGACCCGAGCGCCCATCTTTTTCGGACAGAACAACGCGAGCACCGTCACGAGTGTCTTCCGTGTGAACAACGCCGCCGGGGCTTCGATGCTGGGATTCAACCTTACGCAAGTGGCTTCTGCCGGAGGCCCAGGAGTCGGCATACTCGACCAGACCTACGAGATCTTTAACATCAGCGGATCTCCCCTGGCATTCCAAATGAATCGCGTATTGGACGCGGACCTCATGTGGGACGGAGACTTCGCAAACGACCAAGTGGCGGCATCCAATGGCCTTGACTGGGTAATCCAGCACGACTCGCCGACTCAGGCCATGGCGATGACGGCCGGCCCCGGCGCTCCCAATACCTTCTATTGGGGCGGCAAGAACACTGTCGTGCCGGGCGGCGGTCCGCCGGCATACGGGTTCGGTACGGACATCATAGTGTGGAACAACTTCGGTCTGCCGACTTCCTGGGAGAACCACATAGCCCACGTCGGCTACAACACTCCGGGAAGCAGCGGCCCTGTACCCGTCCAGGACGGCCATATAGGCCTCGATTGGCGCCTGAGTCTTGCGGCGGGGCAGATGACCACCCTCACTGTACGGACCGTGTACGGTGATTCCGTTCCCGAGCCTGCAACCCTGCTCGCACTCGGCACCGGGCTGATCGTTCTGATCCGGCGCCGACGCCGATAGACCTCTCGATCCATTGACAAAAACGAAACGGCCGCCTTCGGGCAGCCGTTTCGTTTTGCTTCGGCTATCGGTTCTCGGCTCACCCGGCCTCTCGAAAGCACCGTATCGGCGGGCGCGGACTGTCTTGCCGTAAACTCCTCGTTCGTGGCGCCCTTCCGAGTCGGCACCCTAAACGTTGACCCGCCCGTCCTCCTCGCCCCGATGGAGGACGTGACCAACGCCGCCTTCCGGCGTATCGCCAAGCAGGTCGCCGGGCCGGGACTTATGTTCACGGAGTTCGTGAGCGCGATGGCGGTCCACCATGGCTCCGGCAGAACCCTCAAGAAGATGAGGGTTCTGGACGACGAGCGCCCTCTCGGGATCCAGATTTTCGGCGGCGACCCCGGCGTGATGGCCGAGACCGCGCGCGTTTGCGAGGAGATGGGCGCAGACCTCGTGGACATCAACATGGGCTGCTGGGTGCCCAAGGTGTGCAAGACCGGCGCGGGCGCCGCGCTTCTGAAAGACCCCGACCTGGCCGAAGAGATCGTGAAGGCGGTCGTAAGCGCCGTCCGCGTGCCGGTAAGCGTGAAGGTGCGAGCCGGGTGGACTTATGAACTGTTCGCCGCACCGGACCTTGCGAAGCGCTTTGAGGACGCCGGCGCGCAGATGCTGACGCTACACGCACGGTTCGCCAAGCAAGGGTTTTCGGGCGAGGCGAACTGGAAACTGATCGAGGCGCTCCGCAAGGCCGTCACCGTTCCCCTCATCGGGAACGGCGACGTGAAGGAGCCCGAAGACGCGCTTCGCATGTTCAAGGAAACCGGCTGCGACGGCGTGATGGTGGGTCGCGCCGCCATCAGCAACCCGTGGCGCCTGCGGCGGATCGTCGAGGGGGTGAAAGGCGAGCCGCTGTCTCCTCCGCCGACGCTGGACGAACGGGTCGAAATCGCCCTGGAACACCTGCGGCTGATGATAGAAGCCGAGTCGGACGGGGATGCCGCCACGCCAAGCCCAACTGTGGCTCACAACGACAAACGGGAGAGCACAACTTCCGGTCGCCGGTCGCCAGTCGTCAGTCGCCAGTCGGACCCCGAACTCCGCGCCGTCCGCGCCCTGCGCGGCCAGATTCCGCTGTACATCAAAGGAGAACCCGGCGCAGCCGCATTGCGCGGCCGGCTCGTGCGCGCAAACAGTTACTCAGAGACCGAGGAGATCCTGCGGGATTACGAACATCAGGAGCGGCGGCGCGAACCCACGATGGCCGCGACGGGTTGAGTAGCGGCGCACCCGGCGCTGTCCGATGCCCGCGTGTATGGACGCGAGGCGGCGAAGATCGCAATTGCCAAGCTCGAAGGACGAGAACCTCCAGGGCAGCCTTTGATACGGGCGGGAAGCGAACATAGAACGGTCGCACGCGCCGGGAAGTGACCGGCGGCGTCCGGTTAGCCACCCGCGAATGATGCAGGGCATGCCATAGCAGGATAAGCCTGTATCGCGGCGAAGACTCGCCGGTAAGATTGAGCCGCACACGGAGGATACAAATAATGAGACCGAATCGCCTGCTGGCAGCCTGCCTTCTCGCCACAATCGCCTTCACTTCGGCCGCAACCGCGCAAGACGGCCCGAAACTCCTCTCCAAGGAGACGTTCTTCGAGATGGAGACGGTCCGCAGCCCGGCCATCTCACCCGACGGAACACAGATTCTGTTCACGAGGGGTTGGACAGACAAAATGACCGACCGCTACCGGAGCAGCCTCTGGATAGTGGACGTGGGCGGCGAACGCGTTCGCGAATTGACCAGCGGGGACTTCACCGTCGGCTCGCCGGTCTGGTCCCCGGACGGGGAGCGCATCGCGTTCGTATCCAGCCGCGACGACACAAGCCAACTCCACGTTATGTGGCTGGACACGCGCGAGGTAGCGCAGCTCACGCACCTGGACCGGTCGCCGGGAAGCATCCGCTGGTCGCCCGACGGCAAGCAGATCGCCTTCACCATGTTTATGCCGGGCAAAGACCCGGCCCTCTCGATAAAGATGCCGCCGCGGCCCAAGGGCGCTCAATGGGCGCAAGGCCCCATCATCATTGACCGCCTGAACTGGAGGCGCGACGGCTCCGGGCCGACGCCGGTGGGGTTCAGCCACGTTTTCGTGATCGGCTCCACGCTCGGCGGAACGCCGCGCCGGATCACAGACGGCGACTACAGCCACAGCAACCCCCAGTGGTCCGCCGACGGTAAGACCATCTATGTGTCCGCCATCCGCAAGCCCGACGCCGACTACCTGCGCAGGGACAGCGAGATATACGCGATAGACCTGGAATCTCTTGACGTAACCGCTCTCACGACCCGCAAGGGCCCCGACAGAGGACACCGCGTCTCGCCCGACGGAAACTGGATCGCCTACACCGGCTACGACGACAAGATGTACACAAGCCATCTCTCGAACCTTTATCTGATGGACAAAGAGGGAGGCAACAAGCGCGTACTTGCGCAGAGCTTGGCCAACTCACCGGGCAGCGTGACTTGGGCACAGGACAGTTCAGGCGTGTATTTCCGAATCGGTGAGAAAGGTTCATACAATCTCTACTTCGCTTCCGTTGACGGGAAAGTCAGCAAGTTGACGGAAGGCGTGCATACCCTGAGCAGCTTCACGGTTGCGGAGAACGGACAGGTTGCCACGACGCGCTCCACGCCCGATAGGCCCGGCCATCTCGTTACGTTCAACGTCAACGATCCCATGAACATGAAGGAATTGGTTGACGTGAACAAGGATGTTTTGCAAGGCGTAAAACTGGGGGAGGTTGAGGAACTCTGGTTCACTTCTAAAGACGGATTGAGTGTGCAGGGCTGGCTGATAAAGCCCGTCGGCTTCGACCCAACCAAGAAGTACCCGATGGTGCTCTGGATTCACGGCGGACCGTGGGCGATGTATTCGGTCGGGTTCTCTTGGACCTTTCAGAACTTCGCCGCCGAGGGCTACGCCGTTCTGTTCACAAACCCGCGCGGCAGCACCGGATATGGACAGGATTTCGTGAATGGCATACACTATTCCTACCCAGGAAAGGACTACGACGACCTCATGGCCGGCGTTGACGCCGCCATCGCGAAGGGCTGGATTGACGCGAACAACCTGTTCGTGTGCGGTGGCAGCGGGGGGGGCGTCCTTACCGCCTGGATTGTCGGGCACACAGACAGGTTCGCCGCCGCGTGCAGCATGAGGCCGGTGATAAACTGGCACTCCTTTGTCGGCACCACTGACGGCGCGTCGTGGTACGACCAGTTCCAGAAAAAGCCGTGGGAAGACCCGATGGAATACGCCGTGCGCTCGCCGCTGCATTACGTGGCAAACGTTTCAACGCCGACAATGGTGCTCACCGGCGAAGCCGACTTGCGCACGCCCATTAGCCAAAGCGAAGAGTATTACCGCGCGCTGAAACTGCTGAAAAAGGAAACGCTGTTG
The DNA here is from genome assembly GCA_022567555.1 of Armatimonadota bacterium. Lineage (GTDB taxonomy): Bacteria > Armatimonadota > Fimbriimonadia > Fimbriimonadales > ATM1 > JADFGT01. Next base: position 5,238 of record JADFGT010000053.1, read on the forward strand.
GTGCGTATGCCCGATGAGTTCCACGGCTTCCGCCGTCCGTCGCACCGCCTGACTCAGCAGTTGTATCTGATGGCGTGGTTCGAGAAACACATGCGCTGATGCACCGAATAATCCCCCCCTTCGGCGTGAGGAGGAATCGCAAGCCTCCCCATTCGCGCAAGCGCAGCCTCCGCCGGCCCGGCTCCCCCCCCTCGAACACTACGCCGTCAAGCGGTAGGGAGCCTTACGGTCAATCCAAGATAATCCGCTCATCTCCGACTCGGCGGGTCAAGCGCATGGAATCGAAGTGCAGAAGGATCGGCAAGGCGTATTTGCGCGAACTGCCTGTGGCGTCCCGGAACTGCGCAATGGTGAACCGCGGTCCCAGCGTCCGAACCGTCCCCATCAACTCCTCCAGCGTCTCCTTGGCATAGTAAAGACCTTCTTCGACGCGGACGATGCGACCGGTCTCTATCCCAAGCCGCCACATCTCCTCGACGGCCTGCGGCGGCGCACCCACCTCGCTCGCCAGAGTCGCCGCGTCCGGCGCCACGGCCCCCCCCTCCCGCATCGCATCAACCATCCTATCGAGCAGCGCCCGCTGCTTCTTGCTCACGCTTATTTCGTATTCAGGATGCCGCACGTTCGCGCCGTGCAGAGCGATGAGGCCGTCTTCGGCCATCTGCGCCAGCAGGCGGTCGAACGCCTTCCCGGCCCAGCCGATGCCGCTCTCCGCCAGCGCGCCGCTCTTTGCAACCGCCGAAGCCTGCGGCTGCTGTTCATGCAGCGCCCCCACCGCGCCGCGCACCTTCTCAGCAAGGTCACGGTAACCCTCTGGCGTCATCCATATCCCGGCGAAACTCAACGCGCGGCCGCCGCTTTTCAGGCGTTCAAAAGCGTCGCCCAGCGCTTGCAGCGGCTGCCCCAGCGCCTCGGAGATCACGCTCGTCTCCACGCCGAGGGGCGCCTTCGCGACCTCCGACAGGATACGCTCGTCAAGCGCCCCCCCCGACGCCGCCGATGCAAGCAGTTCCGCAACCCCGCGGTCATTCTTGCGGCGGCGCGTGGCGTTCGGCGTCACGACGTCGGCTCCCGCCAAGAGATCGGGGGGGGAATACCGCCGCAATACCATTCGCTGTCCGGCCGTGCAAGCGACCGGCTGCTCGAACACGATCTGGCCGTAACCCGGCGCGCGGTCAAAGAGGAACAGTTTGCCGATGAACTCCCCCGCTCCCAAATGCACTCGCACGCGCGACCCATGCTTGAGTTCAGCGACCGCCGCGAGACGAACGTTTACGCATTTCGTTTCGACCATCGCCCCTGGGGCGGCAACCGCCTGCCCACGGTGCAGTTCTTCCCTCTTCACTCCGGTTATGTTCAAGGCGGTGCGCTGGCCGACTTCAGCGTATTCGGCGGCTTCGCCGTGAGTCTGCACGCTCCTCACTCTGAGGCGCTCCCCCCCCGGCATCAACTCGCCTTCGCTCCCGGCGCGAACGCGTCCCCTGGCGAGAGTGCCGGTAACAATCGTGCCGTGGCCTACCACAGAGAAAACGCGGTCTATCGGCAGGAACCAGTTCTCTTCGTCCAAATGGCGCTCGCCGAGAGAACCTATCGCGGCGGCCAGCGCCTGCTTCAATTCGTCCAATCCCTGCCGTTTGACCGCCGAAACACGCACTATTGGCGCGCCGGCATACGGTGAGCCGTTCAGAAGGTCGCGAACGTCCATCTCGGCCAGTTGATGTGTCTCGTCGTCGGCCAGGTCGCATTTGGTGAGCGCGACCACCATCGTGCGCGCTTCCAAAAGGCGCAGGATCTCAAAATGCTCGCGCGTTTGCGGCATCACGCCCTCGTCGGCGGCGACGCACAGCATCGCGGCGTCCACGCCCCACGCGCCGGCCAGCATGTTCTTGATGAACCGCTCATGGCCCGGCACGTCCACAATGCTCACGCGCCCGACGCCGTCCAGGTCAATGTGGGCGAATCCAATGTCAATCGTCATACCCCGCGCCTTCTCTTCGGGCAGCCGGTCGGTGTCAATGCCGGTGAGCGCGGCCAAGAGCGTGGTCTTGCCGTGGTCCACATGCCCCGCCGTGCCGATGAGGTACGCCATCTTCTTTAGTTTGACGCCTGTCGTTTGACGTTTGCCGTGCGCCGTCTGAGGTCTGTCGTGCGCGGTTCGGCGTCTGTCGTCGGCCGTCAGTCGTCAGTCGCTTTCTCCCCCTCCTCCAAATCGCCCCGCGTTTTGGAGGAGGGGGTTAGGGGGGTGGAGGTCCGCGCTCGTCCAGCCCGGGCTGATTGCGCTCTACAACTCGTCGGGGGTCGAGAAGGTGCGGCTGACCAACGACGAAAACAACGGCAACCTCGTTCTTTCCGGCGAGAAGCGAAAGCGCTTAGAGGTGTTCATGGACCCGCAGTTTCCGCGCATGGCGTTCTTCACGTCCGACGGCGAAGTCGTGATGCTCCTCCCGCCTCCCCAGTAGCCGCACGCCCGCACCCGCCGGCGGTCGTCGGTCCCTCCCTCGCCCCGGGCCCCAAGACCGCGAAGCCGGACGCATTCGCAAATCGGCGAGATTGCGATACAATGGTAAACCGAATGCCGACACAGGGTCAAGATTCAACCGGGGACAGGCCTGAGCCAGGGCTGTATGCTCTGACGAGTAGAGAGCGAGAGGTCCTGGATGCCTTGGCTGAGTTGGGTTACGCCAAGGGAGTCGCCCGGCGCCTCGGCATCTCCACGAGGACCGTGGAGGCGCATCTTGCGAATGCGCGAGCGAAACTCGGGGTCGAGACAACGGTTCAAGCGGTACTGATCTTCCGCGAATCCCAGCTGACCGGCCAGGCGGCGCCCGAGCCCCCGGAATCACAGGACGCCCGCCAGCGCTCGGAGGCAACCCGCAGTGCGGCCCTCGCTCTGCGCCGCCGATTGCGCCTCGCGCTTGCGGCGTTCGCCGTGTCGGCCCTCGTTATTGTGGGGTTCTGGGGTGCGTTCCGGGCAATGCTGACAGGCGGAGGGAGCAATCCCTCGACGAAGATCTCCGTAGGCCCGCCTGGAATGCCGGGCGACGACTCTTCGGTCTGGATGGCTTACAGTTCGGACCACGGCGGCAACTACGACATCTTCAGGATGAACCTAGACGGCACCGGCGTGACGAACCTCACGAATCATCCCGCGAACGACGGCTCGCCGGCAGTGAGCCCGGACGGCTCGAAGATCACTTTTGCATCTGACCTAAGCGGAACCCACCAGATATTCGTAATGAACTCCGACGGCACGGACGTGAAACGCCTGACCTTCAACGAAGCGAGCGATTTCAACCCGACCTGGAGCCCAGACGGTCGCAAGATAGCTTTCTTCTCGAATAGGGACAGCCACCCCGGCGAAATATACGTGATGAACGCCGACGGGAGCGGCCAGAGGAACCTCACGAACAACAATTACAACGACGATCACCCGGACTGGAGCCCGGACGGCTCCATGATAGTGTTCTACTCTTACCGCCCGGACCTGGGAGACCTGGAGCAAGAGATATACGTGATGAACGCCGACGGGACGGGCCAGAAGCGCTTGACGCACAGCCCGGGACTCGATTGGCTGCCCGCCTGGAGCCCGGACGGCACCCGAATCGCATTCGCGTCCGACCGAGACGGCAATGAGGAAATATACGTGATGAACGCCGACGGCTCAGACCAAACGCGGCTGACGCACAGCGATCGGACCGACCGTGCGTGCGACTGGACCCCTGACGGGTTGAAGATCCTGTTCGAATCCGTGAGAGACGGCTTCTGCTCCGTTTACATGATGAACCTCGACGGCTCCCACCAGACAAACCTGACCGCCAGCGGCGCGAGGGCTTCCAATGAGGGGTCTCCCTCGCTGCCACAGGTCGCGCCAGTGGACCGTTAGCCGGCTCGTCGCTACCCTCTCCCACGCGCCCCCCAATCGGCGGCCGGACCCCTTTGCCCGAGCGCTGTCGCTGCCCGCGACGCCGCAATTCGGGCCTAAGATGGGCTCCTAAGTAAATTCCCGAATTGCCGTCAGCAGGCTGCGTGCTGTATCAAGCACTTACCTGCCGTGAATCTCGCGCAGGCGTTCTTCAAGAGGAGGAGAGAAATGAACCGAGCCAACCAATTCAGTAGGCTATCGAGCGCCCTTACGATGCTCGCGCTATGTCTGGCCTCTGCGCACGGGTCGGATGCCAAGATCGCATTTTCATCCAATCGCGACGACAACGCAGAGATCTACGTCATGAACGCGGACGGCAGTGGACAGGCCCGCCTGACCTTCCACTCGGCCAGTGATTCGTTAAGTGCATTTAGCCCGGACGGCCAGAGAATCGCGTTCTCGTCCTGGCGCGACGGCAATTCTGAAATCTACATAATGAACGCGGACGGCACGGGCCAAACGCCCTTGACCAACCATCCTGCCGCAGATGCACACCCCGCATTCAGTCCCGACGGTTTGAAGATTGCATTTCGCACGGATCGTGATGGAAACCAAGAAATCTACATGCTCGGGAAGGGGAACCTGACCAACGACCCGTCCCAAGACACGTATCCCGCGTTCAGCCCGGATGGCAAGAAGATCGCCTTCCAGTCTAATCGTGACGGGAACTTCGAGGTCTACGTAATGAACGCGGACGGCACAGATCCGATACGGCTGACCAATAGCACGGCGTTCGATGGCGCACCATGCTACAGCCCTGACGGCTCGAAGATTGCGTTTCGGTCAGAACGAGACGGGAATGCCGAAATCTACGTAATGAATTCCGATGGCACTGCACAGACCAGGATAACAAACAATACGTTCTTTGACACCGCACCAGCATTTAGCCCAGACGGGCTAAAGATCGCGTTCACCACGTACAGAGACGGCAACGCCGAGATCTACATCATGAACGCGGACGGAACCGCCCAAGAGAACCTTACGAACAACCCAGCAGACGATTTTGAGCCGCGATTCCCGCTCTTTGAAGCGACCGAAGTCATTCCATCTAGTTTTACGATCCTTCGCGGCCTCCTGCTCTTCGGTGGGCTGCCGGAACTGTTCGACAGCGACGACTCGCGTCTGGTTGTGCAGACGGACGTATTCTCCCCGAGCGATGCTCCGCCCGTGCAAATAGAGGTAACGGGCACGTCGCCGACAGAGACCCCGAGCGAGCTGAGGTTCCGGTTCGAAGGAATCGCGAGCAGGCAGTTCATCCAGCGGCGAATCCTCCTGTACAACTACGTGACACAAAGTTACGAGGAGTTGCACGTCGGCTTTGCGGCGACTTCGGACGAGGTGATAGAAATCGTGATTACCTCTAACCCTTCCCGGTTCGTCGAGCCGGGCACAAGAGAAGTAAAGTCGCTGATGACTTGGCGGGCCGCGGCCATCAGCTTCTTCACAGGCTGGATCGTCGGAATTGACCAGACGATCTGGAGGATCACGCGCTAATGGCTCGGTCGTGCGGTGCACCGCCGGGTAACCCCGCGGGTGCCCCGGAATGAGTGAAGTCAACACCGTGTGCCGTGGACATGTTGGCGAGTCTCCATCGCGCCGGAACTCGTCTCTCCGCAAGCCGACTTGTCCACGAACGGCCCGTGAGAGACTCAGGCCAGCCATCACCAAGACGGCGGGCAGCCCTGCCGGTCGACCGGGCTTGAACTCCGGCCTTTTGCCTTTGCCCTTTTGTCTGTTGACCTAACCGGAACGGGGCGGATGGCCCGTACGTCGCACCCCTCTGACACCCGGCCTCATCATCTCGTCACATCCTTAAAGCGCGCACGTGTCGTGATGACGAGCCGCGCACCCGCCTATCATGTCATCCTCGGAATCACGTGGCTCTCGACCTCGCCATCGGTGCACACCCATGCGACGAAGCCGTCCTTTGAGGCCGCCGCCCCCCAGTCGCCCTCTTTAGACACCGCGAACACCACGTTTATGCGCTCGCGCGTCTGCGGGCGGCGGGCGACCATGACCCGGACCGCCTCTTCGCACGCGTCCATCGCCTTCATCCCCCCCCGCATGTTCTCCACCGCGCGAAAACTGAGCATGAAACGCCAGATGTCTTCGCCGACGCCCGTCGCTCCCGCCGCGCCGGCCTCGTCGTCCGCGTAAAACCCCGCGCCCGCAATCGGCGAGTCGCCCACGCGACCGGGCAGTTTCCACGCGAGGCCGCTGGTGCTGCACGCAGCGACGAGGTGCGATTGGCGATTGGCGATTGACGATTGACGAGAGTCCCCCTCCCCCTGCCCCCTCCCGCCAGGGGAGGGGGGTTCCGGATTCCCATCCTCTGGATTCCCATCCCCCGGATTCCCCTCCCCGGCCCTCCCATTTTCGCCGGAGCGAAACCGGGAGGGGGGGGCGGATTCCCAGCCGACAATCGTCACGGTGTCGTGGCCTTCCGGATAAACGACCTCGGCCTCGCGGCGGTCCTTCCGCCACTCTTCATAGCGCTCGAGGCTCCGCTTAGAATGCAGCGAGCGCACTTCGAAGCCATGCTTCTCCGCGAAGCGGAGCGCGTTGTCGCCTGCAAGCATCACGTGCGGCGTCTCCTCCAGCACCTTTCGCGCCACCGATATGGCCGGCAGCACACCCCGCATCGCGCAGACAGATCCTATTCCCAGGGTTCGCCCGTCCATCAGCCCCGCGTCCAGTTCCTGTTCGCCGTCTCTGTTGGGCTGTCCGCCGAAACCGATCGCGTGAAACCTGGGGTCCATTTCAACTTCCACCAGGCCCTCTTCGCAAGCGGTCAGCAGGCAGCCGGTCTGCTGATAGACGTCCCACGCGCGGCGCACGGCCGGCCCTCCGGCGTCTTCCCAGGTCGAGACGAAAACTGCGGACATGGGACGGAGTATACGGGGTCAGCGACTGACGGCCGGGGAGAGGGTTAGAGGACCATCGTTTCCCGGATGAGGTCGCCTTCGGCGAAGCGCTGGGGCCTGAGCGGGCGGATGTTGAACGAACTACATTCGCCGTCCAGAATAATCTCGGCGACAGCCTGGCCCGCCGCCGGCGAGTGCATGACCCCGTGGCCGCCGAAGCCGGTGGCGATAATGAAATCGCCAATCCGCCCGATGATTGCGTGGCCGTCCGGGGTCTCGGCGTAATATCCGGCCCAGCCCTTGCGCGTGTCGAAGCGGGCCTCGCTCAAGAGCGGCAGCCTGGGAGGCCCGACCTCCGCGAGCCTCTCCAAGAACGCGTTGTCGAACGGCGGGTCTGCCCGCAGGTCGAGCGCGCTGGAAGCCGCGGCCCCGACCGGTGAACCCGGCACGGAGCCTCCCGTGAAACGCCCGCCGACGCTTCGGAACTTGCAGCCGACGAGCAGGCCTGCGCCTTCACGCCGGAAGTGGAATCCGGTATCGAGGTCAACCACCATCGGCACGAGATCGGGCAGGCCCTCAAACGGCTCGGTGACCGCAAGGTAATGGATCTCCTGCTCAATCGGCAGCTCCAGTCCGAGCCGGCGGGCCAGGTCCCCCGACCAGTGCCCGGACGCGACGACGATTTCATTCGCGCGGACCACCCCCTCCCCAACGCTCCCACGCGCAGCAGGGGATGGAGATTCCCGATTCCCCGTTTCCGCAGGGGCTACCACTAGGGCGCCGTCATCATCCAGGCTGGCCACCTCTGTTGAATAAAGCGGGACCACGCCCAGACGCCGGGCCGCGCCCTCATATCCCGCGCAGACGGCGTGGGGGTCCAGGTAGCCGTCAGCCGGCGAGAATGCGCCCGACAGAAGGTCATCCGCATACAGGTAGGATGCCCGATCATGAATGCCCGGTCCGTCCAGACATTCGACTGGCACACCGAGCTCCTGTTGCATCGGGACAACGCGCCTAAGGTGCTCGGCGCCCTTTTCAGTCGCCGTCACGAACAGGTAGCCGGCCTGGCGGAACTCGACCTCCGCGCCGACCTCATCCTGAAACCTCTCGAAGGCCCGAATCGAGGCGAGCGACAGCTGGACGTTCACGGCGGTCCCGAACTGCGCCCGCACGCCTCCCGCCGCGCGCCCGGTCGAGCCGCGGCCGCAGGAAGCGCAGCGCTCCAGGACCGCCACACGAAGCCCCGGCTTGCGCTTCACAAGGTGATAGGCGCAGGACCAGCCGATAACGCCCCCGCCGATGATCGCGACGTCGTAGCGCGTCACGGCGGGATTATGGCAATGGACGACTGGCGACTGGCGAGTTGCGACTGGCGACCGGCGACTCGCTAGTGGCGGCCAGCGTCCGGCGGAAAGGCCGGCCGCCTGACTCATAATAGGGTTGTGGACCGGGCCGGAAGACAGCGGGCTTTCACCGTGGGCGAACTGCTGGCGATAGTGGCGATGATCGCAATCCTCGCGGCGCTACTCTTTCCCGTGCTATTGAAGGCGAAGAACGCGGCCAAGCGTACGGCTTGCGTAAGCAACCTGACGCAGATCGGAGCCGCGTTCGGACTTTATATGAGCGATTACGACGATAAGTGGCCACTGGGCGTTGACCCGGCAGACAAGTTCACGCCCGAGATATGGGCTGCCTACCCTGAGTTTCAACGACGCATTCCTTCATTGCCGTTCATGCATGAGGTGCTCGATCCTTATGTGAAGACGGCGGACATCTGGCGATGTCCTGAAGACCAAGGACTGCTCATAGACGACGTGTCCTTCATGCGTCTCAATTCCACTCCAAGCAGTTTCGAGCGGTTCGGCACCAGTTATTACTATCGAACAGAACTCACCGTACGGCAGTTATCCGGGACCGCTGTCAAGAGGCCGGCCGATATAAATGTTTTTTTCGACGGCTCAGGAGCGTGGCACACGAGCGTAGACATGCTACGCCCGGGCGACACACAGGAGCAGACAAATCGGAAACTGAAGCGCTTTAGATATAACGTGCTGTTCGGCGATTTTCACGCGAAGAACGTGTCGCGCGACCAGTATATGGAAGCCTGGAACATAGACCCTTGATCCTCCGTCCTGACGCGCTCGTTTTACCGGGCGGCCGGGTGGAAAGCGGCCTCGAAGTCTGCATTGCGGACGGACGCATCGAAAGGATCAGGCCGTGGAGCGGTGCGACGCGCGAAGAGACCGACCTCCTGCTCTCTCTCGCCTTCGTCAACGCACATTCGCATCTTGAGTATTACGACCTGATGGGCCAACTCGACGGCCTTTCTTATTGGGACTGGATTCAGTCAATCACTGAGATGAAGCCGAAGCGGACCATCGAAACGGTGCAGCTCGCGGCTATCCTGGCCGCGCGCCGCAATGTCCGCACGGGAGTCGCGGCCGTCGGCGAAATCAGCGATTGGCCCGTGAGCGGCCGGGCGATGAAGCGCTCAGGACTTTCGGGCCGGGTCTTCCAGGAGGTGATTACACTCAAGGAATATGAGACCCCCGGGCAGAAACTGGCGCTCGCGCGGGAACGGGCACGGAAAAACGCTGACGAGAGCGGCCTGCCCGTGCATCTTTCGGCGCACGCGGCGTACTCTGTGACCGCTCAAACATTGCGCGACATATCCCGAACCGGAGAACCGAACAGCATACATGTGAGCGAGAGCGTGATCGAGAATCAGTTCTTTCTTCGCGGCGAAGGGCCGATTGCGGAGATGTATGACCGCGCCGGCCTCCCGTTTGAACCCCCAGGCTGCACGTGCGCCGCCTATCTCGATTCTTTGGGGGCCCTGCATAAGAAGACGCAGATTGTGCACGCCTGCGACCTGACACCCGAGGACATCAGCATCGCAGCGGAGCGCGGCGTAACCGCCGCGCACTGTCCACGCTCGAACCGCGCGCTTGGATGTCCGCCGGCGCCCGTGGCCGAATTGAGGCGGCGCGGCGTTAAGGTCGGGTTAGGGATGGACAGCGCGGCAAGTTCGGGACCGATTGACACATTCGCCGAAATGCGCGCGGCCCTGAAGGCGGCGCAAGAGCGGGGCGACCCGCTGACGCCTCAAGACGTCTGGACCATGGCGACGGAAGAGGCCGCCGAATCCATCTGGCTGCCGCGCGAATGGCGGATCGCTGAAGGCGCCGGCCCGGACCTCATACTGATTGACCACAGCGGCGCCCGCGATCTGCAAACGCTCATCGAACATGGCGGCCCGGCACGCATCCACCGAATGATCCGCCTAACCGCTTCCCTGCCGAAAACCGAAAGCTGAAATCCGAACCGGGACACCCGTTTGGGAGTGCGGCGATTCATCGCCGCTTTCTCTCGACACGGCCAGCCGCGCTCCGCCACCCGGTGGAAAGGTGGTGGGATATAAAGGTGCCGCCCTGCAAAGCGCGGTTACCGGTCCAGCGTCATGATGGACTTCAGCGCGCGGTCAATACGCATCTTCGTATCGCGCAGATGGATGGCCGTCATGTCGTCCCTGGCCGACGCTTTCGCAAACCGGTCGCGGAGCCGCCGCAGCGAGTCCCATGCCAGCATCCGGACGTCCTCTTGCACGCTCCCGCCGCGCGCAAGCGCCTGCCTGATTAGCGCCTCAACAGTGAACCGCTGCAAGTCGCGGCGAAGCGGGCCAATGGTGCGGCCCGTTCCGACCTCCGAGAACACCTTTCCCGCGATCTTGCCGTACAGTTCGGAAAGGGTGAACTTGTCAGGCCGGTCGCCCCATTTGAACGAGTTGTTGGCGACCCGGTCCGTCGTACTCGCCGAGAGAAGCGTCGAAACGCCCATCATCTGTAGCGACGCAATCATGTCTTTAATCGGCGCTGGGCTGAACGAAGGCCGGTTAGGGTCGCTGCTCAAGTTCATCAGGATCTTCTCGCTCAGCCGGAACGCGTCCTCGCTCAGCAGTTCCCGCGCAATCAGGTTTATTGCTCGACGCTGCAGGCCGGGGTCCACCGGCGCGAGCGTCGGCTTCTCTCCCGGGTCGCCTGCGAAATTGCGCCGGCCCTGAACGCCGCCGACGAAGCGCGCGGCCGCCATGCACTGGCGGATCGTTTGGCTCAGCGATATGTTCACGGCCCGAGACAGGTCGGAGTATGGCCGTCCACGCTTCGGATACCGCTGGTCCGCCTTAGCGAGTAGTTTCTTTGCGATGGATATGGTGAGTTCAGCGGCGTCCAACGGGTTTTTGCCGAGGTCGAAGCGCACAACGTATGGATCGAACGTGTCGGCGTTTTCGTCGGTCATGAAAGCGTGGCCGGGCAGGCTGTTATTCGACGCGATGTGCATCAGATGCGAATACTCCTCAATCGGGTCATTGCCCGTCACGTCCGCATAGCCGTATTCGATTGCAAACAGGTCATAGGTGCCGACCGTCTGCGAATAAAAGTGGCCCTTGCCTTTCGCGACTGCCGCAATGTTCACCGGCACATAGTCCATGACACTCGCGCTGATTCCGGATGCCCCGGTGACCTCCATGTTTTCGAGGTCTTTCAGCGCCAGTTCGGTGGTCGCAACGAAGTTATGGCGCAGGCCGAAACAATGGCCGGCCTCGTGGCTGACCAAGTCGGCGAGGAATTCTTTTATGTACTCGTCCTGGTTTATCGAGGTGCCGTCGGGCATCAGTGTCTCCAATGCCGTCCAGCCGAAGTAGGCCGACTCCATTTTGCCCCTCGCCACTTCGCAGGTGGCGGTGCGCCAGCCCGGCCCGAACGCGTGCGTAAGGTCCGCCTGTTCAGGCGCTGACTCCAGCCGCGTCAAGGCCGCGAGCGATGTCGTCCACGAATCACGCGAAGGCTGCGTCACCATCTGATACTCCTGGCCTAAGAAGTAGACCATGTTCGCGTCGCACGTGATGCCGGCATTGATGATCTCACCCGTGAACGGATCGGTTCGAAAGAGAGCGATAGCATAACCGGCGGTTTCCGAAGTTGTGAACCGCAGAACGTTGTAGCGCATGTCCGCGTGGTCCCAGTCGGCGTCTTCCGGCTTCATCTTCACTTCAATTGCGTTCTTGTAACCGACCATCTCGAACGCCTTGTTCCAGCGAAGAATGCCCTCCGCGCACGCCTCGCGATACTTCTCGGGAACGCTGTCATCTATGTACCAAACGATCGGCTTCACCGGCTCGCTGAGTTCGGCGTCCGGGTCCTTCTTCTTCAGGTTCCACCGGTTGATGAGCCGCGTCATGCGGTCGACCCGCATGAACCGCCCGTGGTCGTAATAATCCTGCGTGAAGTAACCGACCCTCGGGTCGGCGAACCTGGGCATATAGTCGCTCTCTTCCCTCGGATAGATCGAGTAGGTGATTGAAAGCGGCATGCTCTTGGCGTCGGCCAAGTGGCTCCTGCCGCCCAGCCCCAAGAGCTGCAGCAGTCCGGGTGGGCCGGCAGGCCCGCTCCGCGACGTGTAATGCAGTTCGGTGCGAACCAGCATGTTCTCCGGATAGGCAATGATTTCGCTCACGCGCGATTTACCTCGGTCAAGTTGATAAGGCCGCCCCATCGCCATTGTAATTCGCTGGTTCAGGTCGAAGAGTCCGCCGTAGAACAGGTTGGTAACCTTGAGAAGCATCTTCTTGGTTTCCGGGTGCTCGACTTCAATCTTGTAAGAGTCCATAATCGCCTCCGGAAACGTGCGCTTGGCGGCTATCGCCAGCGGGTCGTCCTGCTCCCAGCGCCACGCAAGGTTCGGCAAATGCAGCCAGATCTCCTCATCGTGGCGCTCCCAGCGGAACGCGTCCACAACCTGAGAAGCGCGACCGACCGGGTCGCCCGCCTGCAGGCCAAAGGGGGCTGCGCCCGTCCGCAGGGTGGCCTGAAAGAACCAGTATTTACCGAGTTGCTCGGGGTCCAGTTCCCAATAGACGTCCTTCTCCTTCAGATAAAAAGTGAACGGACCTTCCGACTTCACGGCGTCCTTGAGAATCTCCTCGTACTTCTTTATCTTCTTTTCCTTCTCTTTCTGCTCGTCGTCTATCTCCTGCTCCGCGCCCGCTTCCTGGCCCGGGTCGGGGATGAACTCGTCCTGGGCGACGGCAACGCCCAACAGCAGGCCAAAAAGGGCTAAGGCGGTAGAAATCTTTCTCATCGGTTGGGGCACACTCCTCAACGGGTTTCGCGGGCCGCGCCCGCTTCGCGTAAGGATACACCCTAAGGGGGCGTCAGGTTCAACCTTTCGGGCTCTTTCGCATGCACGCAGCGGCCTCCCGTCACAGCGCCCGCACCATGTAGCGGCGACCCGTCGAATTCCCCACCACTCCACCTGCCACACCGGAGGGTCGCTCGAACCCGCCCTATTCGCGGCTCAACGACGGTCCGTGCGCATGCCGGTAAACTCCGCCCGCCATGGTGCTGGTTCTGGGTGGGGCGGGGTTTGTGGGTTCCCACGTGGCGAAACTGCTCCGACGGCGCGAGATACCCCACCTGGTGGCCGACAACCTGGAGAACGGCCACCGCGCGGCGGCCAGCGACAGCCCGTTCCGCAGGTGCGACCTCCGCAATCCCGATGACCTTCGCGCGTTGTTCGAGGAAGACGAGTTCGATTGCGTCCTTCTTTTCGCCGGCTACATCAGCGTCGGCGAGAGCGTGCGCGAGCCGGAAAGATACTTCCGCAACAACGTGGGCGGCGCTCTCAACCTGTTGGAGGCGATGAAAGAGGCCCGGATTGAACGGCTCATCTTCAGCAGCAGCGCCGCCGTGTATGGCGAGCCGCAGGACGTGCCCATCCCCGAGGGCCACCCCACGCACCCGGCGAACCCTTACGGCGAAACCAAATTGGCGGTCGAGCGGATGCTCCACTCGTTCGGCAAGGCGCACGGGCTTCGATCCATCAGCCTGAGGTACTTCAACGCAGCCGGCGCCGACCCCGAAGGCGAACTTGGCGAGGACCACCGCCCGGAAGAACACCTGATCCCGCTGGCGATAGATGCTGCGCTCGGCCGGCGGGAAAAACTGGTCATCTTCGGAGACGACTACGACACGCCGGACGGCACCTGCATCCGCGACTTCATCCATGTCACCGACCTGGCCGAGGCGCACCTCCTCGCAATGGCGGCGCTCGACGATGCGCCGGCGGGACACACCGCCTTCAATCTCGGGAGCGAGCGCGGGTTCTCGGTGAAGGAAGTCGTGGATGCGGTCGGCAGAGTCTGCGGCTCGCCGGTTCCTCACGAGACCGGCCTCCGGCGGCCCGGAGACCCCGCCCGCCTCGTTGCCTCCTGCGGCCGTGCGCGAAAGGAGCTCGAATGGGAACCCCGGTATTCAGACCTGGAAACGGTCGTCCGCCACGCTTGGGAGTGGCGGGAACGACACCCTGACGGATACGGTCAAGAGACGTAGGCCGCTGCCTGCCCGTGTACACCGTCCTTATACCGACCGGCTACGGGCCGGTCGTACGGTACAATGAAATGGAAGGCTGATGCTTAGCGCCGATAATAATCGCAGGGCGCCCGCCACCGTCGGCCCGAAGGGTGCACAGATATGCCTAAAAGAATCGAAGAGGTCATTCTACACGACAGCGCAACGCCCAAACTGGGCAGCATAGAGAAGGGCGGCAGCGTCATGATTGGGGTGCTGGACGAAATGATCAACCAGGCGCGCGCAAACTCGCTGTGGCCGCTCACCTTCGGGCTAGCCTGCTGCGCCATCGAAATGATGAGCACCGTCGCCTCGCGCTTCGACATTGCGCGGTTCGGCAGCGAAGCGTTCCGCGCGAGTCCGCGCCAGGCCGACGTTATGATCGTCTCCGGGCGCGTGAGCAAGAAGATGGCGCCGGTCCTCCGCCAGATTTATGACCAGATGCCGGAACCGAAGTGGGTCATCAGCATGGGCGCGTGCGCCAGCAGCGGCGGCATATACAACAACTACGCAATTGTGCAGGGCGTTGACCAGATTCTGCCCGTGGACGTCTATGTTCCCGGCTGCCCCCCCTCGCCGGACGCCCTGATCTACGGCCTGTTGAAACTCCAGGAGAAGATTAAGAACCGGAAGTTCAACAAGATAATCGAACTGAAGCCGCGCGAGCAGGAGCAAGTGACGGTCTTATGATAAAGGAGATCTGGAGCGACGTAGTGAAGCCGATTCTGGCGGGCCTCGCCGTCACCGCCCGCCGCCTGAAACGCGATAAGTCCACGGTTTTCTATCCCGAAGAGCAGCGGGAGCAGTACCCGCGCACGCGCTGGCGGCACGTCCTGACGCGGTATGAGAACGGCCTGGAGAAGTGCATCGGCTGTTCGCTGTGCGCGGGCGCGTGCCCGGCTCGGTGCATCTATGTGGAGTCCGCCGAAAACACGGATGAGGAGCGCTACAGTCCGGGCGAGCGTTACGCCAAACGTTATGAGATAAACATGCTCCGGTGCATCTTCTGCGGCCTGTGCGAAGAGGCGTGCCCCACCGGCGCAATCGTTTTGCGCAAAGATTTCGAACTGGCCGACTACCACCGCGACGACTTCATCTACACAAGGGAGATGTTATTGGAGAAGATGCCTGTCAAGAGTGATCGGTGACCAGTTCGACTCCCTCAACATCCTGGCGTAGCCTGATGTTGAGGGTATCGGTTGAACCCGGAACTCCGGAGGGAAGGCGCCGAACGATTCTCCCTCCCCGCTGAACGGCGGAGGGAGGGCGCTGAACGATTCTCCGCCCCCGCCGAACGATTCTCCGCCCCCGCCGAATGATTCTCCGCCCCCGCCGGGCGATTCTCCGCCCCCGCCAGATGATTCTCCGCCCCCGCCGAACGATTCTCCGCCCCCGCTGAACGATTCTCCGCCCCCGCCGAATGGCGGAGGGAGGGCGGAGAATGGCGGAGAAAGGCGGAGGGAGGCCGCCGAAGGCGGGTTACCCAGTCTGTCCGGGCCACCCGTCGTGCGTCCATAAAGGACACGCTTTAGTGCGTTACGTAGGCCGACTAAGCGTGTGAGTGAAACGAATGACCGTACCTGGATCTGCACCCACGATGTCCATCTCCACTCGCGTACTCTACGCGCGAGTGCATCGGCCGCGCTGAATCTATTTGCGCCTATGACTTTCCCCAGCAGCCTCGCCGCCTGCAATCGGAAATTAGGATTATCGTCATTGAGGAGTTGAATTAACACTCCCACTGCTTCTTCTGATTGGTATCCTATCCTTTTGATAGCGTTCAGCGCGTACCAACGGACATTGTAGTCTTCTGACGGATCGGCCAGCGCCTGGATGCAGAGTGGAAGATCTGATTGGTAAGACTCGTCCACCAGGCCCAGAAGGTCTATGACATCGTACTCGGCCAAGATGTCCTCCGTC